>JBKOVB010000115.1:0-20878 GCA_046723735.1 Actinomycetota bacterium
CCACCAACCCTTCCGGTGGCCGTCACGCCGCCCACCACGGCCGCGGTGGGCTGGCCGCGCTCCTGACGTGGAGCCGCTCGCGCCACGACCCCTGACCGAGCCGCACCCCTCTCGGCTGGCGGCCGACCACCCGGGGCGGGAGGTCGTGCTGGCCGCGCACGCCGCAGCGCTCTCGGCAGGGGAGGCCGGCTATCTCGACCCGGAGTCGGGTCTGTTCGTGCTGACCGCGGGCTTCCTGGCCCGGCGCGGCACGTGCTGCACCCGCGGCTGCCGGCACTGCCCGTACGTGGCGTGAGCGTCACACCTTCCGGTACGCCGCTTCCAGGAAGCACCACAGGCCGTAGCAGACGAGCCCCAGGGCGGCCGCGGACAGCAGCCAGTCGCCGTACGGGCGGGCCGCCACGGTCTTGAGCGCCTCGTCCAGCCCCTTGGCCTTGTCGGGGTCGAAGGTGACAGCGGCGCGTACGAGGAAGGCCCCGAGCAGCGCCACGACCAGCCCCCGTCCCACGAGCCCGACGAGTCCCAGGGCCCCGGCCGCCGTTCGGACCGGCCCCGGCATCCGCTGCTGGTCGAGCTCGTCGAGGAACGTCTCCCTGAGCCCGCGTACGGCGAGAACCAGGCCTGCGACCACGATCCCCGCACCGAGGGCGCCCACGAGCAGCCGCCCGCCTGGCTGCTGCATGACGCGGGCAGTCAGCGGTTCGGCCTGGTCTCCCCGCGGGCTGGAGACGAGGAAGCGCAGCGTCCAGCCGGCGATCGCCAGGTAGGCCAGGCCCGCAATTACCGACCCTGCCCGTCGGGCCAGCCGGGTGCGGGCGCCCCGCACGTCGCGGTGGCCTGCCGCGCCCTCGATCAGCCGCCAGGCCGCGTAGCCCACGAACGCGACGGCCAGCACCACGAGCAGCGCGCCGCCCAGCGGTTGCTTCTTGACGGTGGCCAGTGCGCCGTTCGGGTCGGCGCGGGTCTGATGCCCGAAGGCCACCTGGAGCGCCAGGACACCCACCAGGACGTAGAGGACACCACGCCCGACGTACCCGAGCCGAGCCAGACCGTGGACGGGGCGGCTCTCCTCGGCCTGCTGGGCCTTGCCCTCGACCTCGGTGCGCGCCGTCACCCGGCCAGGATCCCCGCGGGCCTGGGCGTCAACCCCTCAGCGCAGGACGAGCAGCGTGTCGGTCTGGTGCGAACCGCCACTCGTCGGGCCGCCACCGGGCAGGTAGAGCACACCGTCGACCACCGCCGCCCCGATGCCCTGGCGGCCGCCGGGCAGCGACGGCAGACGCCGCCAGGCACCCTTTCTCGGGTCGTAGCCGTCGACCTCCGTGTCGACGTGCGCCTCACCCGGGTGCTCGCCCCCTATCACGAGGAACATCCCGTCCAGCGCCGCGCCCGCGACCGACGACCGGCCCAGCGGCGTCGGGGGCAGCGGCCGCCACCGGTCGGATCCGGGGTCGTAGACCTGGGCCGACGTGAGGTCGTGGGGCCGACCTGCCGCCACGTAGAGCCGTCCGTCGAGCACTGCGCCCGCGGCGTGGTCGCGAGCGGTCGGCACCGGCGCCGCGAGCGTCCAGCGGTCGGTAGCCGGGTCGTAGACGTCGTGCTCGGCGGTGTCGTGGCCCTCCGACTTCCCGCCGACGTAGTGGATCTCGCCATCGAGGGCCACCGCGACCCCGGCCGTGCGCCGGTCGGGCAGCGGGGCGCGAGCCGACCAGCTGTCCGTCGCCGGGTCGTAGGCCCACAGGCTGCGCGTGCCGCCCGCACCCCGGCCGTAACCGCCCACTGCCCAGACCTTGCCGGCGAGGCCCACGGCGCCGACGTGGTCGAGCGCCTCGGGCAGCGGTGCGGCCGTGCGCCAGCGTGCCGTTCGCGTGTCGTAGACCAGGTGGGTGCGCGAACGCGGGTGGCCGTCGACGTACCCGCCCAGGACGTGCACCTCGTGGCCGAGCACCGCCACGCCGACCTCACTGACGGCCACGGGCATTGGCGCTGCGGTGCCCCACGCGAGCGCGTGGCGCGCCGCCGGGCGGGGGGTGGCCGAGGTCCGGTACGGCGGCGGGGAGGGGCGCGCGGCCGTCGTACCGCCCCCGGAGGAGCAGGCGGAGGCGAGCAGGAGCAGCGCGAGCGCGTGCCTCACCGCAGCACGCCGGTGTGCCCCAGCGAGTAGCGGCCGGGCTGCGGCCACACGCACAGCCCGTGCGGCTGCCCGCCGACGCGGATGCGCGCCAGCAGCCGGCCGTCCTTCGTGCTCAGCGCGTAGATCTCGCGGGAGTAGCGCCCCGACAGCCACAGCACGGTGCCGTCCGCGGACACGCCGCCCATGTCCGGCGTCCCGCCCGGGATCCGCCAGATGGTCCGGATCTGCCGGGTGGCGAACGAGACGACCGACACCGAGCCACCGCGCCGGTTCGTGACGTAGAGGTCCTTGCTGTCCCGGCTGACGTAGAGGCCGTGCGCGCCGATGCCGGTGGGCAGGAAAGAAAGCACCGTCAGCTTCCGGGCGTCGATGAGGAACACGCCGTCGCTGTTCTCGTCGGCGACGTAGAACACCCTGCCGTCCGGGCTGATCTTCACGTCCTGCGGCTTGGGCCGCTGGGCGGTCTGACGGGGAAGCCGGATCTGCTGGACCACTCGCTGGTGGACCATGTCGACCCAGAGCATGTCGCCGCTGAACTCGCAGGAGAACAGCGCGTGCGTGCCGTCCGGCGAGAAGTCCGCGTGGTCGATGCCCTTGCACGGCACCTGCAGCGAGTGCTCCAGCTTCATGGTGTGCGGGTCGCGGAAGTCGAGGCGGCGCAGCCGCTCGGCGACCACGACGGCGTAGCGCCCGTCAGCCGTGAAGTACAGGTTGTAGGGGTCGGTGACGCGCACAGGCGTGCCGAACGCCGCCGTGCGCGGGTCGATCGGCGTGAGGCTGTTGCCCTCGTCGTTGTCGACCCAGAGCGTCTTGAGGTCGTACGACGGGGTCACGTGCTGCGGCAGCCTCCCGACCTTCTCCACCTTGACGACCTTGAAGGTGGTGGGGTCGATGACGTGCACGGTGGCGTCGTCGCTGTCGGGCACGTAGACCAGCGACCGTGCGAGCGTGGCCTCGGGCGCCAGCATCCCGGACCGGTCCGCGGCGTACAGGTCGTGGGGGTCGAGCAGGGGCGGTACGGCGAAGCGCGCCGAGGCCGAAGGGCTCACGGCCGCGGGCGTCGCGGAAGGGGAGGCGGAAGGGGACACCGGGCGCGAGCGCAGGTCGCTGTCGACGGACCGGCAGCCCGCGAGCACCAGCGGACCGAGGATCAGGAGCGCCACGGCTGAGCGACGGAGGTGATGCACGTGCAGATCATGCCCGTCCCTGCTGATCGTCACCTGATCGGCGCGGCGATCCGCTCGCGGTGACAGGATGGGACGGACCGCCCCTCGCGGGCGCACCAGCGAGCACGACAGGAGAGCGCGGCATGGCCAACCCGTTCGTGAAGGGCTGGAAGTACCTCATGGCTGCCTTCGGGGCCAAGATCGACGAGAAGGCGGACCCGAAGATCCAGATCCAGCAGGCCATCGAGGAGGCGCAGCGCCAGCACCAGGCGCTGACCCAGCAGGCGGCCGCCGTCATCGGCAACCAGCGCCAGCTGGAGATGAAGCTCGCCCGTCAGATGGAGGACGTCGAGAAGCTGCAGGCCTCGGCCCGGCAGGCGCTCGTGCTCGCCGACCAGGCAAGGGCCGCCGGCGACACCGCCAAGGCGAACGAGTACGAGCAGACCGCGTCGGCTTTCGCGTCCCAGCTGGTGTCGGGCGAGAAGTCGATGGAGGACCTCAAGACCCTCCACGACCAGGCTCTGCAGGCGGCGCAGCAGGCGAAGAAGGCCGTCGAGACCAACGCGACGATCCTCCAGAAGAAGCTCGCCGAGCGCACCCACCTCCTGAGCCAGCTCGAGCAGGCCAAGATGCAGGAGCAGGTCAGCAAGAGCCTGCAGCAGATGTCCGAGCTCGCCGTGCCGGGCAACGTGCCCTCGCTCGACGAGGTCCGCGACAAGATCGAGGCCCGCTACGCGAAGGCCCTGGGGTCCGCCGAGCTGTCCAGCGAGTCGGTCGGGAGCCGCATGCTGGAGGTCGAGAAGTCCACGATGGACGTCGCCGGCCACGCCCGCCTGGAGCAGATCCGGGCGAGCATGGCGGGCGAGCTCACGGCTGGCGAGTCCGCGGCGAAGCCGGACCCGCAGCTCGAGGCGCGGCCGGAGGCGCAGCCCGAGGGCTGACCGCGACGCACGTCACCGTCGTCCTGGCAGGAGATCACCGGTCGGTGTCGAACCACGACCGTTACACCCGGCTCTCCCACGGAAGGCGACCCCTTCGTGCTGTCTCGTCGTGCCCTCGTGCCCGCCTGTGCGGTGCTCCTCGCCGGCCTCGCCGCCGCCGGTCTTCCCTCCCAGGCGGCCGCTCCGCTGCCGTCGCTCACCCGCCCGCTCGCCGGACCGAACGCGGGCGGCTTCCCGGGGGCTCAGGTGGCGCTGGGCGACGCCGACCGGCGCGGGCCGGTGCTGCCACCGCTCGCGACTGCCAGGAAGCACCTGGCCACGATGGGCCCTGGCCTGCAGGTGTCGTGGACGCAGTACGGCACACCTCTCAACCTCACGCGTGACCACGGCTTCCTCGCCACCGGCCTGACGGGCACGCCCGCACACGTCGCGCGCGCCTACCTGCGCGCCCACGCGGGCCTGTGGGGGCTCAGCCCCGCGGACGTGGACCGGCTCCGGCTGGTCGTGGACGAGCCGCTCTCACAGGGCGGCCCGGGTTGGTCGGTCTCGTTCAACCAGGTCGTCGACGGCGTCATGGTCTCCCAGGACGGCTACGTCGTGGTCGGGGTGACGGGCGACAAGGTCGCGATCGTCACCTCGTCGCTGGTGCCGAGCCGCGTGCTCGGCTCGCTCCCGAGCACGACGCGACAGCTGTCCGTCGAGAAGGCCGTGCTGGCGGCCGCTCGTGACGCCGGCCTTACCCGCCTGTCGCTGGCCGACCTCACGGTCGGCAAGGTGGACCCGGCCGGCTTCCGGCTGGTCACCGCCAAGGGTCTGCACCAGCCGCAGCGAGCTCGCCTGCGGGTGCTGCCCACGACCGCGCACGGCGCCCGGCTGGTCTGGGAGGTCGACGTGCTCGACGTCGCCGGTGCCGAGGCGACGGCGACGATGTCCTACGTCGACGCCGTGAGCGGCGACGTGCTGCTCCGCCGCGACGCGGTCGACACGCTGGCGGAGGGCACCGGGGCCCGTGCCGGCATGCGGGCGATCATGGGGACCGGCCCCGTCGGCACGCCGGGCTCGTTCCAGGGCGCCTTCTCGGGGAGGAGCTGCTCCGCCCCGATCCCGCTCGTCCTCTCGCCGGGGGACCGCACGCTCCTCGTCGCGGTCGCGGCTGCGCTGCCGTCCAACGACATCGTCGTGCGCGTGAAGCGCAACGGCGCGGAGGTCGCGTCGATCGACACGGCGACCAGCCCGGAGGCCGGCGCCGTGTCGTTCGCGCCGGCGCTGGGCGCCAAGGACAAGGTCACCGCGCAGGTCTGCCCGTTCGACGGCAGCGTGATGGCGCCGTACGACTTCGTGGGCTTCTACGACGGCTCCGACCAGTCCGCCAGCACCCCGCCGCTGCCGTCCTTGCCCGGGCCGGTGCTGGACGGCACTCAGACCGGGCCGGCGACCTGGCGCGGGTTCGGCTCCAACCCGCAGCTCGCCCGCGCCGGCGTCGTCAGCCGTGACGACCGCTACCGCGCCTGCTCCGGCGCAGCCAACCCCGCCGACAACCCGCTGCAGAAGAACCTGCGCGGGTGCGCGTTCCTCTTCACCGACGGCAGCCGGCTGGCGTACGACGTCAGCCCCGTGACCGGCCTGCCGACGTTCACGACGTTCGGCAACAACGCCCTCACGACGAACGCGCAGGCGTCGACGTCGCTCACGCCCGGCGGGCCCGTGCTGCCACCCGTGAGCCCGACCCGTGACTACGCCGGGACGTTCGACGACGCCTGGCACTCCTCGCTGTGCGACCCGGCGTCGATCCTGCCGCCGAAGCAGGCCAACATCGAGGCGGCGATGGTGAACCTGTTCCTGGGTCACAACCGCGTGCACGACTTCGCCTACCGGCTCGGCCTGACCGAGACGCGGGGCGCGCTGCAGGTCAGCAACTTCGGCAAGACCGGACAGGACGTGGCCGAGGGCGACCCCGAGCTGGGGAACGCCCAGAACGGCGCGCTGCAGGGCGGCAACGGCCTAGGCCGCGACAACGCCAACCAAATCACCCTGCAGGACGGCGTGCCCGGCATCACCAACCAGTACCTGTTCCAGCCGATCGTGGGCTTCTACTCGCCCTGCACCGACGGCGACCTCGACGGTGCGGTGTTCCTGCACGAGTACACCCACGCGGTGAGCAACCGGCTGGTCGCCGGTCCGGCCACCGGTCTGTCCGGCCAACAGGGCGGCTCGATGGGGGAGAGCTGGAGCGACCTGACGGCGCTCGAGTACCTCAACGCCTTCGGGCTCGCGGGCAGCCGCGGCGAGCACCCCTACTCCATGGGCGCCTACGTCACGGGCAACTCCTTCCGCGGCATCCGTGACTTCAACGCTGCCCCGGAGAACAACCCGCTGAACTACTCCGACATGGGCTTCGACGTCACCGGCCCGGAGGTGCACGCGGACGGCGAGATCTGGAACGCCGTGCAGATGACCGTCCGGCAGGCCCTCATCGCCAAGTACGACAAGGCCTACCCCTACAAGGACCGTGCCTTGCAGATCGCCTGCGCGGTGGGTCGCACGCCCAGCGGCGCCAAGGGCCCGTCCTGGAACCGCTGCCCCGGCAACCGCCGCTACATCACGTACCAGTACGACGCGATGATCCTGCAGGCCAACGGGGCCCCCTCGATGGTCGACATGAAGAACGCCGAGCTGGCCGCGGTCATGATGCGGGACCCGCGCGACTACGACACGGTGGCGGACGCGTTCGCGCAGCGCGGCCTCGGCGCCGGCTCCTCCTCCAAGGGCAGCGGCGACACCGACCCCACGCCGAGCTTCGCCTCGCCGCGCGCCGCCCACAACGGCACGGTGACGTTCTCCCTCGTCGACGCGCGCACCGGCAAGCGCGTCAAGGGCTCGGTGTACGTCGGCCAGTTCACCGCGCGCTGCACGCCGGTCGCCACGACATTGGCGGAGGACGACGCGCCGGATGCGAAGGCCTCCTTCGTCGCCGGGCGCTACACGCTGAGCGTGCAGGCCAAGGGCTACGGCATCCAGCGCTTCCCACTGACCGTGCAGGCCGGCTCGGTGCTCACGAAGGTGCTGCCCCTGCACCAGAACGTCGCCTCGGGCGCGTTCGGGGCCGGCGTGAAGGGCAACACGGGCGCGCTGCGGCTCGGCCGTCTGCTCGACGACACGGAGGCCACGAACGCCGCCTTCGACGGCCAACCGGTCGCGGGCCGCACGGTGACCGTCACCTTCGGCACCGGGACCACGACGTTCGACAGGGTCGCCCTCAGCGCCCTGCACCACCCGGCGGAGGACCTGCCCGAGGGCGGCACCGAGATCGAGGGTCGCCTCAGCGGTCTGCGGGCGTTCGACCTGCAGGTGAGCAAGGACGGCGGCCGCACGTTCTCGACCTTCTACCGCAGCCCAGCGGACTTCTTCCCCGCCTACCGGCCGCGCGCTGTCGCCCCTGACCTGCTGCTGCGGACGATCACGCTCTCCAAGCCGGTCACGGGCAACGCGATCCGGCTCGTGATCCGCACCAACACCTGCACCGGCGGCAAGGACTTCAACCACGAGCAGGAGAACGACGTCACCACGCCGTCGGACTGCCGTAGCGACGACGCGAACACCACTCAGGTCACGATCGCGGAGCTCGAGGTGTTCCGCGCGCGCTGACGGTCAGCCTCTCAGCCGCAGCCCTCGGGGCGTTGGGTGGAACCCCGCTGCCTCGAGAGCGGCGCCGAGCGGTGAGGTGAGTGCCGCGGCGCCGTCGGTCCGCTCGACGGTGAGGCGTCCCAGGGCTCCCTCGCGCACGGCGAGCGCCAGGGCGTCCGCGGCGGGCACCACGAGACTCTCCTCGTCGGTGAACGACAGCAGGCTGCGCCCGCCCCGCTCCACGTAGAGGACGAGCCGTCCGTCGACGAGCACCACGAGGGACCCGGCCTTGCGCCCGGGGCGGTGCCCGGCTGCGTCGGCCGACGTCGGCGGCCAGGGCAGCGCGGCGCCGTAGGCGTTCGCGGGGTCGGCGGCGGCGAGCACCAGGGCAGAGGTCTCCCGTCGCTGCCGTTGCTGCCAGCCGCCGGGCACGGGGCTGGTCCAGGCCGGCTCCTGGTCCGCGGCCCGCGTCAGGGTGCGCATCCGGTCGACGGCCCCGGGGGCCGCGAACTGGGCTGCGCCGAGGCCCTCGACGAAGTAGCCCCGTCGTACCTTGCCTGCCTCTTCCAGCGCTTTCAGCACGGGGTACGACGAGGCGAACCCGCCCGGCACGCGCTCCGCCGCCACGGCGCCGCGGGTGACCACCCCGTGCCGGTCCAGCAGCGCCTCGGCGAGCGCGTGCGCCCTTCGGGTCGGGTCGGTGGCACGGGGCGGGAGCAGGGACCAGCGGCCGGAGACGACCGGCGGCCCGGAGCGGGTGAGCGCGGGACGGCGGTACCCACCCCGGGTGGGGCCCGGCCGCCGTGCGCGGCCGCCTCCGAGCAGCGTCCGCAACGGCGCCAGCGTGTCGTTGGTGAGGTGGCCGTCCCACACCAGGTCCCACAGCGCCTGCTGCACGTCGCGCGGGTCCGCCTCGGCGCGTTCCACCAGGGTGCGGAAGAACAGGGCCTGCCCTCCCTCCAAGGCCTCGCACAGCCTTTGGTGGAGCGGGGTCGCGGGCTCGCCCGGGGGAGCGAGCAGCAGCTCGGCTCGGTCGGCCGGCACGAGCGTCACCCAGCCGTCGTTGCCGGGCAACACGCCGCTGCCTGCCCACAGCACCTCACCGGCGGCCATGAGCTCGTCGAGCTGAGCGGGCTGGTACCCCGCGACCCGGGTCGGCAGCACGAGCGTCTCCAGGGCGGAAGCGGGCAGCGCCGTGCCCTGCAGCTGCTCCACCGCCCGGAGAACGGCGTCCACGCCGCGTCCGCCGGTGCCCACGCCCTGCCAGGCGGGCAGGAAGCGGGCCAGCGTCTCCGGCGGTACCGGCTCGACCTCCTTGCGCAGCTTCGCCAGAGACCGACGGCGCAGCATGCGCAGCACCTCGGCGTCGCACCACTCCAGCGCCGCGCCGCCTGGCCGGAACGCGCCGTGCACCACCCGGCCGCTCGCGGCCAGCCTCGCGAGCGCGCTGTCGACGACGGCGACGCCCAGGCCGAACCGCCGCGCCACGTCGGCCGCGTGGAACGGTCCGTGCGTGCGGCCCCACCGGGAGACCAGGTCGCCGAGCGGGTCGGCCACCGGCTCGAGGAACGCCTCCGGGATGCCGACCGGCAGGGCGGTGCCGAGCGCGTCCTGGAGCCGCCCGGCGTCCTCAATCGCGGCCCACCGCTCCTCGCCGGCGACCCGTACTCGGATGGCGCGCCGGGAGGCCTCCAGCTCCGCGAGCCACGCGGGGGTCGCCCCGCGATCCAGGGCTTCCGCCGTGGTCAGCGCGCCCAGCACGCGGAGCAGGTCGGCCACGCCCTCGAGGTCGCGCGCCTGCCGGTCGGGGGTGAGCCGCTGCAGCTCCTGCTCGAGCTCCTCGAGGGCATCCGGGTCGAGCAGCTCGCGCAGCTCGGTCTGGCCGAGCAGCTCCGCCAGCAGGGCGGGGTCGAGGGAGAGGGCCTGGGCACGGCGCTCGGCGAGCGGGCTGTCGCCCTCGTACATGAACTGCCCGACGTACCCGAACAGCAGCTGCTGCGCGAACGGCGACGGCCGCGCCGTCTCGACCTCCACCACCCGCACCCGGCGCTGCTCCACGTCGCGCATCAGCTCCACCAGGCCTGGGACGTCGAAGACGTCCTGCAGCACCTCGCGCACCGCCTCCAGCACGACGGGGAAGGAGCCGTACTGCGAGGCCACCCCGAGCAGCTGCGCGGCCCGCTGCCGCTGCTGCCACAACGGGGTACGACGGGCGGGGTTGCGACGCGGCAGCAGCAGCGCGCGGGCTGCGCACTCGCGGAACCGGGAGGCGAACAGCGCGCTGCCGCCCACCTGCTCGCGAACCCGGTCCTCGACCTCCTCCGGGTCGAACACCGCCATCGCGCCGTTGGGCGGCTCGTCGGTGTCGGGCAGCCGGAGCACGATGCCGTCGTCGCTGTGCATCGCCTGCACGTCGACGCCGTTCGCCTCCTGCAGGCGGGCCGTCAGCGCGAGCGACCAGGGCTGGTTGACCTGCGCGCCGAAGGGGGAGTGGATCGCCAGCCGCCAGTCGCCGAGCTCGTCGCGAAACCGCTCCACGACGAGCGTCCGGTCGTCTGGCACCACCCCGGTCGCCTGCCGCTGCTCCTCCAGGTAGGCGAGCAGGTTCCCGGCCGCCCACTCGTCCAGCCCCGCCTCGCCCAGCCGCTGCCGGGCGGCGTCCTTGTCGAGGCTCGCGAGCTCGCGGACGAACGCCCCCAGCGCGCGGCCGAGCTCGAGCGGCCGCCCGGGCCGGTCGCCGTGCCAGTACGGCATGCGTCCCGGCTGGCCGGGTGCCGGCGTGACGAGGACCTTGTCGTGGCTGATGTCCTCGATCCGCCACGAGCTGGAGCCGAGGAGGAACACGTCGCCGACGCGGGACTCGTAGACCATCTCCTCGTCGAGCTCGCCGACCCGGGAGCCCTTCTCGCCTACCAGGAAGACGCCGAACAGGCCGCGGTCCGGGATCGTGCCTCCGCTCGTGACGGCGAGCCGCTGGGCGCCCGGCCGGCCGGTGAGCTCGCCGGTGAGCCGGTCCCAGGTGATGCGCGGCCGGAGCTCGGCGAACTCGTCGCTGGGGTAGCGGCCCGACAGCATGTCCAGCACGGCCTCGAAGGCGCTCTGCGGCAGCCCGGCGAAGGGTGCGGCCCGTCGTACGAGCGTCAGCAGCTCGTCGGCGTCCCAGCGGTCGACGGCACACATCGCCACGACCTGCTGGGCCAGCACGTCGAGCGGGTTCTTCGGCACCACTGTCGCCTCGATGGCGCCCGCGACCATCCGCTCGGCCACCACGGCGCTCGGCACCAGGTCGCCGCGGAACTTCGGCAGCACCACGCCCTTGCTCACCGCCCCGACCTGGTGCCCGGCGCGGCCCACCCTCTGCAGCCCGGAGGCGACGGACGGCGGCGACTCGACCTGCACGACCAGGTCGACGGCGCCCATGTCGATGCCGAGCTCGAGCGAGGACGTCGCGACGACGCATGGGAGCCGGCCGGCCTTGAGAGCTTCCTCGATCTGGGTGCGCTGCTCGCGGGAGACCGAGCCGTGATGCGCGCGAGCGATCTCGACCAGCCCGTCGGCCGGGAGCAGGTTGCCCCAGCCGGCCTGGGTCACGCCGCCCTGCCCGGGGTGCAGCGCCGGGTACGACGGTCGCGTCACCCGCGCTGAGTCCTCTGGTCGCGCTTCTCCTCGCTCGCTGGCTTCGGCGCGCTCCGTGGCGATCTCGTTCAGCCGGGAGGTCAAGCGCTCCGCCGTACGACGGGAGTTGCAGAACACCAGGGTCGAGCGGTGCGCCTCCACGAGGTCGACCAGGCGCTCCTCGACGGCGGGCCAGATCGACTGCCGTTCCTGGTCGCCCAGCTCGCCGAGGTCCTCGACCGGCACGACCACCTCGACCTCGACGGTCTTCGGCGTCGGAGGCTGCACCACGTCCACGTCCTGGGCGCCGCCGAGGAAACGGGCGACCTCCTCGGGCGGGCGCACCGTGGCCGACAGCCCGACGCGCTGGGCCGGTCGGTCGAGCAGGGCGTCCAGGCGCTCGAGCGACAGGGCGAGGTGGGCGCCGCGCTTGGTGCCGGCCACCGCGTGCACCTCGTCGACGATCACGGTCTCGACGCCGCGCAGCACCTCACGCGCCTGGCTCGTGAGCAGCAGGAACAGCGACTCCGGCGTCGTGATGAGGATGTCGGGCGGGGTGCGCGTGAAGGCCCGGCGCTCCTCGGGCGGGGTGTCCCCCGAGCGCATCGCGACCCGGATGTCCGGCTCGCCCACACCGAGTCGGTGCGCGGCCTGGCGCAGCCCGGTCAGCGGTGCACGCAGGTTCCGCTCCACGTCGACGGCCAGCGCCTTCAGCGGCGAGACGTACACGACCCGGCAGCGCCGCGCGGCGTCGTCCGGGGGCGGCTCGCCGGCGAGCCGGTCGAGCGACCACAGGAACGCCGCGAGCGTCTTGCCCGAGCCGGTGGGAGCCACGACGAGCGCGTTGCGCCCGGCCGCGACCGCGTCCCAGGCCTGCTCCTGCGCCGCGGTGGGCGCCGCGAAGGCACCGCTGAACCACGCGCGCGTGGCGGGTGAGAAGCGGTCCAGGGCGGCCATGACCTCCATCTTCGCCCGCCCCTCGGACAGGAACCGGCGCGCCCGTGACGAAACACAGGTGCAGCACGCCCCACGACCCCCCGGAGCCCCTCTTGCGTCGTCCCCTGCTCGCCACGACTGCCCTGCTGGGCGCGGTCGGTCTCGCGATCCCGCTCGTGTCCTCGGCCGCGCCGGACCCGCTGTCGTACACCGCTCACGGCGAGGTGCTGAACATCCTGCCGCCCGGCAGCAACGGCAACGTCGACGCGCAGGCGCTGGCCACGCTCGGTCTCACCACGCAGGGCACGACGGCGAACGGCACGACCCCGAGCCACTTCGCCGACCAGCTCGAGATGTACGACGGGCTCAACCGCGCCAACCCTGCGGGTCTCACCGACCTGTCCGGCTACTACAAGGACGCCCGTCTCGGCGTCGCGGACGCCGACGTCGTGAGCACCGAGACCCCACGGCCGGGCGTCACCATCAAGCGCGACAAGTACGGCGTGCCGCACATCTTCGGTGCCACCGACCTCGACGTCGCGTTCGGCTCGGGCTACGCCAACATCGAGGACCGGATGTTCCTCACCGACGCCCTGCGCCACACCGGTGCTGCGACGTCGGCGGAGCTCCTCGGCCCCAGCGACGCCAACGTCGCGAGCGACGCCGCGCAGCTGAGGGTGGCGCCGTACCGGCCGGAGGAGGCCGACGCGCAGATCGCGGCGATCGTGACGCGGTACGGCGCAGAGGGAAAGCAGCTCGTCGACCGCCTCGACGCGATGATCCAGGGGATGAACGCGGCGCAGGAGGCGCTGTGCCCGGGCGCTTTCCGGGCGCCCGTGAGCGGGCACGTCGGCATCGGCCTCGGGGAGCGCTGCCCGGTCGAGTACGCCGCCCTGAACAAGTCGCCCGAGCCCTACACCCGGGCCGACATCGTCGCGATCGCCTCCCTGGTGGGCGGCATCTTCGGCAAGGGCGGTGGCGGCGAGGCCGCCAACGCCCGATGGCTGCAGCAGCTGCAGGCGAAGCTCGGGGTGAAGGAGGGCCGTCGCGTCTTCGACGACCTGCGCGAGAAGAACGACCCCGAGGCGCCCGTCACGTCGCAGACCCCCGCTCCGTACGGCGGCGGGCGGGTGGACCCGGACCAGCCGGGCGTCGCGCTGCCCGACCTCGCGCCCGCGAAGACCGCGCCCGGCACCGGCGCGGTGACCTCCGACAACTCGGAGCTCACGGTCGACGTCGGCACGCTCCCGCCCGGTGGCCTCGACGCGATCGGCCGCCTGCAGGGCCCGTTCGGCCCGATCGACCTGGGCCTGCGCACGCACGGCATGTCCAACGCGCTGCTCGTCGACGCCAAGCACTCCGCCGACGGCCACCCGGTCGTCGTCTTCGGCCCTCAGACCGGCTACTTCGCCCCGCAGCTGCTGGTGGAGCAGGACCTCGAGGGCCCGACGGTCAAGGCGCGGGGCGTCTCCTTTGCCGGCACGAACTTGGTCGTCGAGCTGGGTCACGGCGTCGACTACGCGTGGTCCGCGACCAGCGCGAGCAGCGACAACGTCGACACCGTCGTGGAGCGGCTGTGCAACAAGGACGGCTCGCCGGCCACCGTCGACTCGACGTCCTACCTGGTCGGGCGCACCTGTGTGCCGATGACGCAGTACACCCACACCGAGAGCGCCGACCCGAACGTCAGCGCGCAGGCCCCGCCGCGCACGGTGTCGTTCCTGGTGCTGCGCACCCGCCACGGCATCGTCCAGGGCCGCACCACCGTGAAGGGCAAGCCGGTGGCGATCGTGCTGCAGCGTTCGACGTACGGGCACGAGATCGACTCGGCGGTCGGCTTCGCGCGCCTCGCGAACCCGTCGTACACGACGAGCCCGCAGCAGTTCCAGAAGGCCGTCAGCGCGATCGACTACACCTTCAACTGGTTCTACGCCGACTCCAAGCACATCGCCTACTACTGCTCCGGTCTCGACCCGGTGCGGGCCGGCGGCTGGGACCAGGACCTGCCGCGCTGGGGCGACCCGAAGTACGACGACCGCGGGTTCCTGTCCTTCGCCGGGCACCCGCGCGCGATCGACCCGTCCCAGGGCTACCTCGTGTCGTGGAACAACAAGCCGGCGCCTGGCTTCAGCGCCGCCGACAACGACTGGGGCTACGGGCCGGTCTACCGCTCGCGAGCCCTCGAGGACCGCATCAGGGCGGGCATCAGCGGTGGAGCGCGGATGACCCGCGAGAAGCTCGTCGGCGCGATGATCGACGCCGCGACCGTGGACGTGCGCGGTGCCTACGTCCTGCCCACGGTGCTCGACGTGCTGGGCACACCGGCCGACCCGCAAGACAAGGCCGCCGTGGCGCTGCTGCGGGCCTGGGTCGCGAAGGGCGCGCACCGGGTCGACCGGGCACGCACCGGCGCGTACGCCGACCAGGCCGCCGTGGCCCTCGTGGACGCCTGGTGGGACCCGGTTGCGGCCGGCGTCAGCGGCGACACGCTGGCGCTGCCCAAGGAGGTCCTGCGCGGCGGGCTGGGCGACCTCGTCGACGTGCTGCCGCGGGGGCTCGACGACCACCCGCGACTGGGGGTCGGGTCGGCGTTCAACGACGTCGCCTGGTACGGCTACGTGAGCAAGGACCTGCGCCGGGTGCTGCACCGGCGCGAGCAGGCGCCGTACTCCCGGGTCTACTGCGGGACGCTCGCCACCTGCCGCAGCCGGCTGCTGGCCTCGCTCGACGCCGCGGTGAAGGCCCTGCTCGCCCAGCAGAAGCAGGCGCAGGTGACGGCGCTGACCTACGACAAGACCCGCGACGACATCCGGTCGGTCACGGCAGGGGTCGTCGGGGTCCGTCCGATCGACTGGCAGAACCGGCCGACCTTCCAGCAGGTGATCCACTTCACGTCGCACCGCTGACCGGTCGTCGCCATCATGGGTGCGTGACCTACCCGGCCCACTGGGAAGCGGACGTCGTCCTCGCCGACGGCGCCACCGTCCACCTGCGGCCGATCCGCCGGGACGACGCCGACCGGCTGCGCGCCATGCACGCGCGGCTGTCGCCGGAGACCGTCTACATGCGGTTCTTCTCGATGGTCCGCACGCTGTCCGCGCGCGACGTGGAGCGGCTCACGGACCTCGACCACGACGAGCGGGTGGCCCTCATCGCGCTGCTGCGCGACGAGATGATCGGGGTCGCCCGCTACGCCCGGCTGCCGGGCACCGCGGACGCCGAGGTCGCCGTCGTGGTCGAGGACGCGCACCAGGGCCGGGGCCTGGGCCCGGTCCTGCTCGAGCACCTGGCGGCCGCCGCGGAGGAGCGCGGCGTCGAGCGCTTCACGGCGAGCATCCTGCCCAGCAACCGGCGGATGCTCGAGGTGTTCACGAGCTTCGGCTTCGACGTGCAGCGTCAGCTCGCGGAGGGGTACGTCGAGCTGAGCTATCCCATCCGTCGTACGGCGGAGACCGTGTCCGTCTCACGGGCGCGGGAGCACCGGGCCGAGGCGCTGTCGGTCGCGCGGTTGCTGGCGCCCAAGGCGGTGGCCGTCCTCGGGGCCAGTCGCGAGGCCGGTACGCCGGGGCACGAGGTGTTCCGGTCGCTGCTGGAGCGGGGCTTCCAGGGACCCGTGTACCCGGTCAACCCGGCCGCCTCGCACGTCGCGTCCGTCGCGGCGTACGCGGACGTGCTCGACGTCCCGGACGACGTGGACCTCGCGGTGGTCGCCCTCCCGGCCGAGCAGGTGCTCGAGGCCGTGCAGGCGTGCGCCGAGAAGCGGGTGCACGGCCTCGTCGTCGTGTCGGGCGGCTTCGCGGACGCGGGGGAGAAGGGCCGGGCCCGGCTCGCGGAGGTGGTGCGGGCCGCCCGCGACGGCGGCATGCGGCTGGTCGGCCCGAACGCGATGGGAGTCGTCAACACCGACCCGGCGGTGTCGCTGCACGCGACCTTCGCCCGCGGCCACGCGAGGCCGGGGCGCGTCGGCGTCTTCAGCCAGTCCGGTGCGCTCGCCGGCACGGTGCTCGACGAGGCCGCCCGCCGCCGGCTGGGGCTGTCGGTGTTCGTCTCCATCGGCGACCGTGCCGACGTCTCCGGCAACGACGTCGTCCAGTACTGCCAGGAGGACCCCCGCACCGAGGTGGTCGTGCTGCACCTGCAGGGGTTCGGGAACCCGCGCAAGTTCGGCCGCATCGCCCGTGAGGTCGGCCGGACCAAGCCGGTCGTGGCGCTGAAGAGCGGCCGCGGCGAGCGCGACGTCGCCGTCGACGCGCTGTTCCGGCACGCCGGCGTGATCAGGGTGGACACACTGGCCCAGCTGTTCGAGACGGCGCAGCTGCTCGCCGTGCAGCCGTTGCCGCGAGGGCGTCGGGTCGGGATCGTCGGCACCTCCTCGGCGCTGGCTGCCCTTGCCTCCGACGCCTGCCGCTCCGTCGGCCTGGTGGTGCCGAGCCTGTCGGCCGACCTCACGGCGCAGCTGGGCGGGACGGAGTCCGCCAACCCCGTGGACCTCGGGCCGCTCGCCTCCGCGGGCGACCTCGCCCGGGCGCTGCGGCTCGTCGCCGGCTCCGGTGAGGTGGACGCGCTGCTCGCCGTCGTGACGCCTGGGCCGGACGACCCCGCCATGGCGTCCGTCCTCGCCGCGCTGCAGCCGCCGATCCCGGTGCTCGCGTCGTTCCTCGGCGCCGACGGGGTGCCGGCTGCGCTCGCCGTGCCGTCGGGCGCCGAGGTGGCCGGGCGCGGCTCGGGCCCGTCGTACGCGTCGCCGGAGTCCGCCGCTCTCGCCCTCTCCCGCGCCGTCGCGTACGCCGAGTGGCGGGCCACGCCGGAGGGCGCCGTGCCCGCGGTCGCGGTGGACACCGACGCGGCCCGGGCCGCCGTGCAGACCCTGGCCCTGGACGGGTCGTGGGTGGGGGACCCGAGCGGGGTGCTGTCGCCGTACGGCGTGGTGGTCTCGGGTGGCGAGCACGAGGGGCCGTCGGTGGTGGTGCGGCTCGTCCAGGACCCGGCCGTCGGGCCGCTCGTGTCCCTGCGCCTGGGCGGCCCGGTGGCCGACCTGCTGGCCGACCCGGTGACGCGCACGGTGCCGCTGACCGACCAGGAGGCGCAGGAGCTCGTCAAGGGCATCCGGGGCGCGGCGCTGCTCGACGGCACCGACACCGAGGCGCTGGAGGGCCTGCTGCACCGGGTGTGCCGGCTCGCCGACGACCTGCCCGAGGTCGCCGAGCTGGTGCTGGACCCGGTCGTCGTCGCGCGCCACGGCGTGCACGTCAGGGGCGCGGCGCTGCGGCTGCTGCCGCCCGGTCCCGATCCGGAGCGCTGGGCGCGCCA
This sequence comes from Actinomycetota bacterium, assembly GCA_046723735.1. GTDB lineage: Bacteria > Actinomycetota > Actinomycetes > Mycobacteriales > SCTD01 > RYN-111. The sequence continues at coordinate 17,727 of JBKOVB010000115.1, forward strand.
GCTCGTGGGTCGGGGCGCCGACCACCTTCGTTGACTCCCGCGATCGTGGGGAGCCGGCACCACCTCGGGTGGTGGTCCGGGACGCCCACGATCACGGCCGAGGTGTGACGCGGCGTCGCCTGGATAGCCTGAGCGCGTGCGGCTGACGGAGTTCTGGGCGCGGATGGAGCGACGCTTCGGGGTGGGCTACGCCCGGTCGTACGCCGCCGACATGGTCCTCGCGGAGCTCGGCTCCCGGACGGTGGAGCAGGCGCTCGCCCAGGGGGAGGACGCGAAGACGGTGTGGCGCGCGGTCTGCGACGCGACGCACGCGCCCGCCTCCGAGCGCTGACCGCTCCGCCTCGCGTTCGACGGACGGGCCTTTGACAGCCGGCCTTTCCGACTTGTCAGACGCTGAGCGGGCCCGGCGCGCTGAGCGTCTGACAACTCGTGCGGGCTTCGGCGTGTTGCTCTCGACTCGAACGGTTGTTCGACGTAGCGTCCACATCGTTCCGGGTGGTCCACAGGGTCCCCGCGGGCTCGGCAAGCTTGTCGGAGCCCGCGCCTAGCGTCCGCCGCAGATCGGGACACCCGACACGAGCGACGAGGAGACCTGGTGGCAACCCCAAGCGCCCCCAAGAACGACCGCGAGAAGGCTCTCGAGCTGGCTCTCGCCCAGATCGACAAGAACTTCGGCAAGGGCTCGGTGATGCGCCTCGGCGACGACACCCGTCCGCCCGTCGAGGTCATCCCCACCGGCTCCATCGCGCTCGACGTGGCGCTGGGCATCGGCGGCCTGCCGCGTGGCCGGGTCGTGGAGATCTACGGCCCGGAGTCGAGCGGCAAGACGACCGTCGCGCTGCACGCGGTGGCCAACGCCCAGGCCGCCGGCGGCATCGCCGCGTTCATCGACGCCGAGCACGCGCTCGACCCGGAGTACGCCAAGAGGCTCGGCGTCGACACCGATGCGCTGCTGGTCAGCCAGCCCGACACGGGGGAGCAGGCGCTCGAGATCGCCGACATGCTGGTCCGCTCCGGCGCCCTCGACATCATCGTCATCGACTCCGTCGCCGCTCTCGTGCCGCGCGCCGAGATCGAGGGCGAGATGGGCGACAGCCACGTCGGCCTGCAGGCCCGCCTCATGAGCCAGGCGCTGCGCAAGATGACCGGTGCCCTCAGCGGCACCGGCACCACGGCCATCTTCATCAACCAGCTACGCGAGAAGATCGGGGTGATGTTCGGCTCGCCCGAGACCACGACCGGTGGCAAGGCGCTGAAGTTCTACGCCTCGGTCCGGATCGACGTGCGCCGCATCGAGACCCTCAAGGACGGCACCGAGGCGGTCGGCAACCGCACCCGCGCCAAGATCGTCAAGAACAAGATGGCCCCGCCGTTCAAGCAGGCCGAGTTCGACATCGTCTACGGCACCGGCATCAGCCGGGAGGGCGGCCTGATCGACATGGGCGTCGAGCACGGCTTCATCCGCAAGTCCGGCGCCTGGTACACCTACGAGGGCGACCAGCTCGGCCAGGGCAAGGAGAACGCGCGCGCCTTCATGCGCGACAACCCGGAGCTCGCGGACGAGGTCGAGCGCCGCATCAAGGAGAAGCTCGGCATCGGTGTCGTCGCAGTGGACGTCACCGACGATGCGCTGGCCGACATGGTGGCCCCGGTCCCCGTCGACCTGTAGCGCCGTGACGGAGCCCGACCTCGAGCAGCGCGCCCGCGACATCTGCCTGCGCCTGCTCGAGGCCGGGCCCCGCACCCGTGCCGAGCTTGCCACCGCCCTGCGCAAGAAGGGCGTCCCCGACGAGCTCGCCGACGCGGTGCTGCAGCGCTTCGCTGACGTCGGCATGGTGGACGACGCGCTGTTCGCACAGCTGTGGGTCGACAGCCGGCATCGGAGCCGGGGGCTGTCCGGCCGGGCGCTGAGCCAGGAGCTGCGCCGCAAGGGCGTCGAGGACGCGCTCGTGCGCGAGGCCGTCGGGTCGTTGGACCCGGACGAGGAGGTCGCCACCGCCCGCAGCCTCGTAAGACGGAAGCTGGCCGCCACGCAGGGCCTGACCCCGGAGGCGCGCATCCGGCGGCTCGCCGGGATGCTCGCCCGCAAGGGCTACGCCCCAGGCCTGGCCTACCGCGTCGTCAAGGAGGAGCTGGAGGCCGAAGGCGTCGAGACCCCCGTCCTCGACACCGACGGCCTTGCCGCGCTGGAGTAGCGGCACCGGGCCGCACCGCGCCGTGGCAGGCTGAGCGGCGTGACGGACCCCGAGCTGCCCCAGCTTCATCTGCACGGTCGCCCGCTCTCGGTCGTGGGCCGTGCCCGCATCTACGTGTGCGGCGTCACGCCGTACGACGTCACCCACCTCGGGCACGCTGCAACGTTCGTGTGGGTGGACGCGGTGGACCGGGTGCTGCGTCGGCTCGGCGTGCAGGTCGAGGTCTGTCGCAACGTCACCGACGTCGACGACGTGCTCTTCGAGGCGGCGGCGCGGCACGGCGCGCAGTACGAGCGGTTCGCCGCCGTGCAGCAGTTCCACTTCGACCGCGACATGGACGCGCTCGGCGTCCGGCGCCCGGTGCACGAGCCGCGCGCGCACACCTTCATCGAGCCCGTCGTCCAGCTCGCGCGCACGCTGCTCGACGTCGGCGCGGCCTACGTCAGCGGCGGCAGCGTCTACCTCCACGGGGACGCGGTGGTCGCGAAGTCCGGGCTCGACCGCAGCACCGCCCTGGACCTGCTGCGCGAGCGCGGCGGCCGGGTCGACGACCCGCACAAGCACGACGCCGTTGACCAGGCGGTGTGGCAGGCCAGCGTCGGGGACGAGCCGGCGTGGCCCAGCCCGTGGGGTCCCGGTCGGCCGGGCTGGCACGCCGAGTGCACCGCCATGGCGCTGAGCACCTACGGCCCGGGCTTCGACCTGCACGCCGGCGGTGCCGACCTGCTGTTCCCGCACCACGCCTTCGAGACGGCCCAGGCCGAGGCCGCGACCGGCGTGGTGCCGTTCGCGCGCACCTGGATGCACGTCGGCACCGTGCAGGTCGACGGCGAGAAGATGGCCAAGTCCACCGGCAACCTGGTGTTCGTCAGCGACCTCGTCGCGAAGAGCGACGCCGCCGCCGTACGCACGCTGATCCTCGACCGGCGCTACGACGAGGCCTGGGACCACACCGAC
>JBKOVB010000003.1:0-6363 GCA_046723735.1 Actinomycetota bacterium
GGCGAGCAGCACCCGGCGTACCTCGGCGGCCGGGTCACCGCAGACGAGACCGACGGCGTCCCACGATTCCGCGAGGGACGGCGGGTACAGCCCGTCGAGGGCGGCGGTGACGTCCGCGAGAGTGGCCACGTCCGCAGGCTAGAGGGTGGACTCAGACGGACTCGAACCGCCGACCTTCGCCTTGTAAGGGCGCTGCTCTACCAGCTGAGCTATGAGTCCGGGCCGCTCCCAGGCTAGGCCAGGTTCGCGAGCGCCTTCTTGTACGCATCCTGGTCGCGGGCGTCCGGGATCGCGTTGACGACCTTGTAGGCGACCTTGCCGTCCTTGTCGACGATGAACGTGCCGCGGACCGCCAGGCCGGAGTCCTCGTTCAGCACGCCGTAGGCCCGCGCCACGGCGCCGTGCGGCCAGAAGTCGGCGAGCAGCGGGAACGTGAAGCCCTGCTCGTCGGCCCACTTCTTGTGCACGGCGGTCGAGTCGACCGAGATCGCGATCGTCTGCACGTCATCGTTGCTGAAGTCGGCGATGTCGTCGCGGATCGCGCACAGCTCGCCCTGGCAGACGCCGGTGAACGACAGCGGGTAGAACACGACCACGACGTTCTTGCGGCCACGGAAGTCGGACAGCCGGACGACGTTCTTGTCCTGGTCCTTCAGCTCGAAGTCGGGGGCGAGGTCGCCGACGTCCACCATGCGGGCAGCTCCTGTCATCACGGGGACTCCGAGCCTAGGGGTTCGACGACCATCGCGACCTGCCGCCCCGCCTGCCGCGTCAGCACGACGGTGACCTCCCGGCTGCCCTTGAGCTTCAGCTGCCGGCGCAGGGTCTCGGGCTCGACGGCCGTGCCGCGCTTCTTCACGACCACAGGACCGGCGTCGTGGGCCCGCAGCCGCTCGCGCAGCCCCTTCAGCGAGAACGGCAGCACCTCGAGCACCTCGAACCAGCGCCCGTACGCCGTGGGCCGGGCCTCGTCCGCGCTGACGTACGCGATCGTGGGGTCGAGCAGCCACCCGTCGAGCTGCTCGGCGAGCTCGGCGACCAGGTGCGCGCGGACGACCGCGCCGTCGGGGTCGAGCAGGTACCGGCCGGCCGGCCGCACTGCGGGCACCGGCGCTCGCGCCGAGGACAGCGTCGCGCCGGAGGGCAGCAGTGTCGCCGTACGCCGGGCCCCGCGCCGCAAGGAGCCGCCCCACAGCACCGCTTCCTTCACGTCCCCCGCAAGGGAGACCACCTCGACCTCGAGGTGGTCGGGCAGCGCCTCGTGGTCGATGCCCGGGGCGACCTTCACGCCCAGCCCCGCGGTAGGCCAACCCAGCACGAGGTCGAGGGGCGGTGACCAGCCGGCCGGGTCGAAGCCGCGTCGGCCTCCGGTCCGCCGGGCGGGGTCGGCGAACACGTGCCCACGGGGCGCGAGCGTCGTGGCGTCCGCCCGGGCGAGACCCACCTCGAGCCCGAGCTCGTCCGCGTTGGCACGCGCCAGCAGGAGCCGAGCACCGTCCAGGTCGACTCCGACCGCGCGGGTGTGAGACGCCAGGGGCAGCAGGTCACCGCCGACGGAGCAGCCGACGTCGAGCACGCAGGGGACGTCGCTGAACCGCTCGGCATGGTGCACGGCCACGGCCCGTGGCGTGGACTGCTCGAGCGCCTCCGCGGTCCACCACCACCGGTTCCCGTCGGGATGCTTGGCCAGCGCCTTGCGCTTCAGGCGGGCCTGCTCGAGGGCGAGCCGGCCGAGCTCGCCGAGGGGGCGCATCACCTCGGCGGCGTGGAGCCGGTCGTCCAGGTCGAGGGTGAGCGCGCGCGTGACGGCCGCCCTGCCCTCGGCCGAGAGCAGCAGGCGCGCCTGGTCCGGCGTCATCGCGCGCAGGACGGGTCGTGCTGCCGCACGGCAGCAGGCGACCGGCGGGCTGCTATCGCCGCGGCTTGGCCCGCGCGGCCTTCGGGGCGACCAGCCGGGTGCCCGACCACTCGGGGGCCGCGCTGGTGCTCCGCGTGCTGGAGAGCCCGGCCGTGGGCGCGGCCTCGTCGATGTCGGAGGGCTCGACGTGCCCGCTGCGGCCGGCCTTCGGGGTCAGCAGCCACACGACGCCGTTGTCCCCGAGGTTGGTCAGCGAGTCGACGAGCGCGTCGACCAGGTCGCCGTCGCCCTCCCGCCACCACAGCAGCACCACGTCGACGACGTCGTCGGAGTCCTCGCCGTAGAGAAGCTCGGTGCCTGCGCGCGCGGCCACGTCGTCGAGGAGCGCCTGGTCGCAGTCATCGTCGGACCCGACCACCTGCACGACCTGCCCTGGCTCGATGCCCAACCGCTGTGCCAGGCCACGCGCCCCAGCGTGGTCCGCGGACGTGCTCACCTCGAATGACCCCTTCCTGCTTCCCCGACTGTCCGGTAGTCCACCGGAGAGCATGGTCGCGCGCAAGTGTCAGATGGGGTGGGAAGCGGCACACTCGGATCATGGGTACGGCGGAGGACCCCCCTCACTCGCACGGCACCGCCCAGGGACCCGCGGTCGCGCACGCCCACGACCACCCGCACGAGGACCACGGACACGCGCACCGCACCGGGGTGGTCGGCCGGGTCCGCGAGCTGGTCGCCCCGCACAGCCACGACGCGGCCGACACCGTCGACGCGGCCCTCGAGACGTCTGAGCGGGGCATGCGGGCGCTGCTCGTCAGCGTCGTGGCCCTCGGCGTCACGGCGGCGCTGCAGGCCTCGGTGGTGGTCTGGACGGGGTCGGTGGCCCTGCTCGGAGACACCCTGCACAACCTCGCGGACGCGCTGACCGCCGTACCTCTTGCGCTGGCGTTCAGCGTCGGACGCCGCCCGCCGAACCGGCGTTACACGTACGGCTACGGTCGCGCGGAGGACCTCGCCGGCATCGCGGTGGTGGTGTTCATCGTCGCGTCGGCGAGCCTCGCGGCGTACGAGGCGATGAACCGGCTGCTGCACCCCCAGGACGTCCACCACCTGTTCGCCGTCGGCGCAGCAGGCCTGATCGGCTTCGCGGGCAACGAGCTGGTCGCGCGCTACCGCATCACGGTGGGCCGCGAGATCGGGTCGGCGGCGCTGGTCGCCGACGGGCTGCACGCGCGCACCGACGGCTTCACGTCCCTGGCCGTCGTCGTGGGCGCGATCGGCGTGGGGCTGGGCTGGGAGAAGGCCGACCCGGTGGTGGGCCTGGTCATCACGCTCGCCATCCTGCGGGTGCTGGCCGAGGCGGCCCGGCAGGTCTACCGGCGGCTCATGGACGCCGTCGACGAGACGCTCGTGGACGAGGTCGAGCAGGTGCTGCGCAGCACCCCCGGTGTGCTCGAGCTCGGCGAGGTCCGGGTCCGCTGGGTGGGCCACCAGCTGCGCTGCGAGTGCGAGGTCGTCGTGGACGCGACGCTGACCCTTGCGGAAGGCCACGCGATCGCCCTGGAGGCGGAGCACCGGCTGCTCCACCAGGTGAAGCGGCTGACCTCGGTGTTCATCCACGCCGACCCCGAAGGACCCGAGCACCACGCCCTGACCGCTCACCACGTCTGACCGCCCCGCCCGCGTGCGTGAGGAGGCCAGGAGAACACGCAACGGAGAGGTGGCGCGGGTCTCACGCCTGGGCTCGTCCCTACTCGCCAGTAGGGGGTTGGATGGCGGGTGGAAGAAGGCACGCGACGAACGGACGCGAGCGGGCTGCGGCCACCCCGCGGGGCTCGCGGAGAAGGAGCAGTGGTGGACCGGTCGGCCGAGCGGTACAGCGTCATCAGCGACGGGCTGGCGAGCCAGCTCCCGGACATCGACCCCGCTGAGACGCAGGAGTGGCTCGACAGCTTCGACAGCCTGCTCGAGTCGCAGGGCAAGCAGCGGGCCCGCTTCCTGATGCTCAAGCTGCTCGAGCGCTCCCGCGAGAAGGCCGTCGGGGTGCCAGGCCTGCGCAGCACCGACTTCATCAACACGATCCCGCCGGAGCAGGAGCCGTGGTTCCCCGGCGACGAGCACGTCGAGCGCCGCATCCGCGCCTACATCCGCTGGAACGCCGCCATCACGGTGAGCCGGGCGAACCGCCCGGAGATCGGCGTCGGCGGCCACATCGCGACCTACGCCAGTGCCGCGTCGCTCTACGAGGTCGGGTTCAACCACTTCTTCCGCGGCAGGGACCACGAGGGCGGCGGCGACCAGGTCTTCTTCCAGGGGCACGCCTCGCCGGGCATCTACGCGCGTGCCTTCCTGGAGAGCCGGCTGACCGAGCAGCACCTCGACGCGTTCCGGCAGGAGAGCAGCCCGTTCGGGCTGCCGTCGTACCCGCACCCCCGGCTGATGCCCGACTTCTGGGAGTTCCCGACCGTCTCGATGGGCCTCGGTCCCCTCAACGCGATCTACCAGGCCCGGTTCAACCGGTACCTGCACCACCGCGGGATCAAGGACACCAGCCAGCAGCGGGTCTGGTGCTTCCTCGGCGACGGCGAGATGGACGAGCCCGAGTCGCTGGGCGCGATCGGCGTCGCGGCGCGCGAGGAGCTCGACAACCTCACGTTCGTCGTCAACTGCAACCTGCAGCGCCTCGACGGCCCGGTCCGCGGCAACGGCAAGATCATCCAGGAGCTGGAGTCGTACTTCCGCGGCGCCGGCTGGAACGTCATCAAGGTCGTCTGGGGCCGCGAGTGGGACGAGCTGCTCGCCCGCGACGTGGACGGCGTGCTCGTCAACCAGATGAACACCACGCCCGACGGCCAGTTCCAGACCTACTCGGTGGAGCCGGGCGCGTACACCCGCGAGAAGTTCTTCGGGGGCGACCCGCGGCTGCGCAAGATGGTCGAGCACCTGACCGACGACCAGATCCGCAACCTGCCGCGTGGCGGCCACGACTACCGCAAGGTCTATGCCGCGTTCCACCACGCGGTCGAGCACGTGGGCCAGCCGACCGTGATCCTCGCCCACACCATCAAGGGCTGGACGCTCGGCAAGGACTTCGAAGGCCGCAACGCCACCCACCAGATGAAGAAGCTCACCGTCGACGAGCTCAAAGAGCTCCGCGACCGGCTCCACATCGACATCAGCGACCGCGCCCTCGAGAGCGGGCCGCCGCCGTACTACCACCCCGGTCCGCACAGCGCCGAGATCGAGTACATGAAGGAGCGCCGCTCGGCCTTGGGGGGCTCGATCCCCCGCCGTACCGTGCGTTCGGTCCCCCTGACGCTGCCGTCGTCGGACGTGTACGACGAGCTGAAGGCCGGCTCGGGCAAGCAGCCGATCGCCACGACCATGGCCTTCGTCCGGCTCCTCAAGGACCTCATGCGCGACAAGGAGATCGGCAAGCGGTTCGTGCCGGTCATCCCCGACGAGGCCCGGACGTTCGGGATGGACTCGCTGTTCCCGACGGCGAAGATCTACAACCCGCTGGGCCAGACGTACGAGGCCGTCGACCGTGAGCTCCTGCTGTCCTACAAGGAGTCCGAGGTCGGCCAGCTGCTCCACGAGGGGATCACCGAGGCCGGCTCGATGGCCTCCACGATCGCGGCAGGCACGTCGTACGCCACGCACGGCGAGCCGATGATCCCGATCTACATCTTCTACTCGATGTTCGGTTTCCAGCGGACCGCCGACTCGATGTGGGCGATGGCCGACCAGCTCGGCCGGGGCTTCCTCCTCGGCGCCACCGCCGGGCGCACCACCCTGAACGGCGAGGGGCTGCAGCACGAGGACGGCCACTCCCTGCTGCTCGCCGCGACCAACCCCGCCGTGGTGGCCTACGACCCGGCGTACGCCTACGAGCTGTCGTTCATCGTCGAGGACGGCCTCCGGCGGATGTACGGCGAGGCTGCTGAGAACGTCTTCTACTACCTCACCGTCTACAACGAGCCCTACCCGCAGCCGCCCCTCCCCGACGTGCCCAACCTGCGCGAGGGCGTGGTGCGCGGGATGTACCGTCTCCGCGCCGCGGAAGGCGTGGCCGCGCAGGCGCAGGTGCTCGCCAGCGGCGTCGGCGTGCGCTGGGCGCTTGCGGCGCAGGAGCTCCTCAAGACCGACTGGGGCGTCGGCGTCGACGTGTGGTCGGTGACCAGCTGGAACGAGCTGCGCCGCGACGCGGTCGAGGCGGAGAAGCAGGCGCTGCTGCACCCCTCGGAGACCGCCCCCGTGCCGTTCGTTACCCAGCAGCTCCTGGGCACGACGGGACCTGTGGTCGCCGTGAGCGACTGGATGCGCGGCGTCCCCGACCAGATCAGCCGCTGGGTGCCCGGCGACTGGACCTCGCTCGGCACCGACGGCTTCGGCCGCTCGGACACCCGCGCCGCGCTGCGGCGGCACTTCCACGTCGACGCGGAGTCGATCACGGTGGCGGTGCTCGAGCAGCTCGCGCGGCGCGGGGAGGTGCCGGCCGACGT
>JBKOVB010000127.1:0-11551 GCA_046723735.1 Actinomycetota bacterium
GCCCCCGGCGCGCCGGCGCACCGGCTGGGCCGGCGCGCACCCGCGCCGAGCTGGCTGCACGGGCCGGCCAGCAGCCAGGGCGCAGCGGGGGTCGCGCCCGCTGACACGCGGAGGAGGCCACGTCGGCGCCTTCGCTCGCTCATCCTGGGTGCCCGGCGGCTCGCCGTACTACCGTCCGCAGGGTGCCGACACGTGCCCCTGTCCGCCCGTCCCGCCCCAAGGCCGCGCCCGCGCGACCGACCGGCTCGTCGTACGCCGTCGAGCGCGGCCGCCTCGCCAACGGCCTGCGGGTCGTGGTGCTGCCCGACCGCACGAGCCCGGTCGTGGCCGTCGCCGTCTACTACGACGTCGGCATGCGCAGCGAGCCCGAGGGCCGCACCGGCTTCGCGCACCTCTTCGAGCACCTGATGTTCCAGGGCTCGGCGAACCTCGCCAAGACCGAGCACTTCACCTACGTCCAGGGCGCCGGCGGCATCCTCAACGGCTCCACGCACGTCGACTACACGAACTACTACGAGGTGCTCCCGAGCAACGCCACCGAGCTCGCGCTGTTCCTCGAGGCCGACCGGATGCGCAGCGTCGCCCTCACCCAGGAGAACCTCGAGAACCAGGTCGCGGTCGTCCAGAACGAGATCCGCGTCAACGTCCAGAACCGGCCGTACGGCGGGTTCCCCTGGATCTCGATGCCGCCGGTGCTCTTCGACTCCTTCGCCAACAGCCATGACGGGTACGGCTCCTTCGTCGACCTCGAGGCCGCGACCCTCGGCGACGCGCAGGCCTTCTTCGACCGCTACTACGCGCCGGGCAACGCGGTGCTGACCGTGGCGGGCGACGTCGACACCGCCCAGGTCATGCAGTGGGCGGAGGAGCAGTTCGGCGACATCCCCGGCCGGCCGGTCGATGCGCTGCCGTCGTTCGCCGAGCCGCCGCTGACCGAGCAGCGCTGGGGCGTTCAGGAGGACCGGCTCGCGCCGGCTCCGGCGGTGGCCCTCGCGTGGCGCACCGCCGACCCGGCCGACCTGCCGTCGTACCTGCCCTACGTCGTGCTGGCGGAGGTGCTCACCGACGGCGACGCGGCGCGGCTGCAGGACCGGCTGCTGCTTAAGGACCGCACCGCCACGAGCGTCGGCGGGTACCTCGGCGTGATGGGTGACCCGCTCGACGCCCGCGACCCCACGCCGCTCATGCTCGAGGTGCACCACGCCCCGGAGGTCCCGGTGCAGCGCATCGTCGACACCGTGGGCGAGGAGCTCGACCGGCTCGCCACCGACGGCCTGGACGCCGACGAGGTGGCGCGCACGGTGGCGCGCATGAACGCCCGCTACCTGCGCGACATCGACCCCGTCCTCGGGCGCGCGACACACGCCGCGGTCTTCGAGCAGCAGCGCGGCCGGGCCGAGCTGCTCAACGAGCTGCCCACCCTGCTCGCCGAGGTCACCGCCGACCAGGTCGTCGCGGCAGCGTCCACTCTGAGGAAGGACAACCGCGCGGTGCTCGAGCTCCGCCCGACGGGGGGCGCCGCGTGAGCGCGCACGAGCTGCCGAAGGCAGCGAGCACCGCGAGCGCCGGCGGCACGGTGACCCGGTCCGTCCCTGCTCTCGCCAAGCCGACCCCGCTCAAGGTCCCCAAGGTCGGGGACACCACCCTCGACAACGGGCTGCGGGTGCTCGTCGTACGCCGCCCTGGCGTGCCCATGGTGGAGCTCCGGCTGCGCATCCCGTTCGCGGGCCCGCGGGGCAACCGCGGCGCGGTTCACTCGGCGCGCTCCGCGCTGCTGTCCGACACGATGCTGTCCGGCACCGCCGACCGGGACGCGGCGACGCTGGCGCGCGACCTGCAGGCCGTCGGCGGCATGCTCAGCGTCGGTGCCGACGCCGACCGGCTCGGCATCGGGGGCTCGGTCCTGGCCGGCGGCCTGAAGGGTCTGCTCGGCCTGCTGGGTGAGGTGCTGACCGGTGCGAGCTACCCCGCACGTGAGGTGAAGGGCGAGCGAGACCGGCTGGTGCAGGAGCTCGCGATCCACCGCAGCGCGGCGGGCGTCGTGGCGCGGGAGGCCCTGCTGCACCGGATGTACGGCGACCACCCCTACGGCCGCGACCTGCCGGACTCGGCTGACGTCGAGGCGGTCAGTGCCGGGCAGCTCCGGAAGCTGCACGAGTCCCGGGTGGTGCCGGCGGGCAGCATCCTCACGCTTGTCGGCGACGTCACGCCCGCGAAGGGCACCGCGCTCGTGGCGGAGGCGCTCGGCGGGTGGACCGTTACCGGCGCCGAGGTCCCGACACCCGCCGTACCCGAGCAGGAAGGGCGACGGGCGCTGCTCGTCGACCGGCCGGGCGCGGTGCAGACGACGATCCGGCTGGGCGGCGCCGCCCCGAACCGGACTGCCGACGACTACGCCGCGACCGTGCTCGCCAACCTGGTCTTCGGCGGCTACTTCAGCTCGCGCTGGGTCGGCAACATCCGCGAGGACAAGGGGTACACCTACAGCCCGCACTCCGGCATCGACCATGCCGCGGCCGGCTCCCGGCTCGTCGCGGGCGCGGACGTCGCCACCCACGTGACGGCCCCGGCGCTGCTCGAGACCCTCTACGAGCTCGGTCGCATCGCCACCGTCCCGGTCGGCCAGGACGAGCTCGACCAGGCGCGCCGCTACGCGCTCGGCACCCTGGCCCTCGGTACGGCGAGCCAGGCCGGTCTCGCGGGCCAGCTCTCGCAGCTCGCGTCGTACGGGCTGGGGCTCGAGTGGCTGCGCGAGCACTCCGCCGCGCTGCAGAAGGTGACCGTCGACGATGTCCTCGCCGCCGGGGCCAGGTGGCTGGCGCCGTCGGTGCTCACCCCGGTGCTGGTCGGCGACACCGAGACGGTCGCCGACAGCGTGCGCGCCCTAGTGGAGCTCGAGACCGCGTGAGAGTTCCTTCCCTCGCCCGGGCGACGGTCGACCGTGACGCGGCGACCCGGGCGTCGGAGGAGGAGCTCGCCAAAGCCTGGGGCGACGCGCTGGTGCTGGTCGTCGACGACGAGGCGCGGACACTCGTCGACGGCACGGCGCTGGCCCTGATCCCGTCGGCGGAGGCGCCGGAAGGGGAACGGCTCTACCTCGGGTCGCACCAGGGCCGGGCCTTCTTCGCCGTGACCGCGGCGCTTCCGCGCAAGCTCGGCGCGCGCCCGCTCGGGCTGCGTGAGGTGGGCGCGGTCCTCGACGACCGCGACGCCGGGCTGCTCGTGCACGCGGTGGCGCTGCGCAACTGGCACGCCACCCACCCCCGCTGCCCGCGCTGCGGCGCGCCGACCCGGTCGGTGCAGGGCGGGTCGGTGCGCGTCTGCGACGAGGACGGCTCGCAGCACTTCCCGCGCACCGACCCGGCGGTGATCGTGCTGGTCACCGACGGCGCCGGCCGGTGCGTGCTCGGCCGGCAGGCGATCTGGCCGGCCGGGCGCTACTCCACGCTGGCCGGCTTCGTCGAGCCCGGGGAGAGCGCCGAGCAGGCCGTGGTGCGCGAGGTCGAGGAGGAGACCGGTGTCCGGGTGCGCGAGGTGACCTACCGCGCCAGCCAGCCGTGGCCCTTCCCGTCCTCGTTGATGCTCGGCTTCCGGGCGGTGTGCGACCCGTCGGCGGCGCCGGTCGCGACCGACGGCGAGCTGGAGGACGTGCGCTGGTTCAGCCGCGAGGAGCTGCGGTCGGGCGAGGCGGTGCTGCCGCCACCCGTTTCCATCGCGCACGCCCTGATCACCGAGTGGCTTGACGAGGCGTGACGGTCGAGGCGACAAGCGTGGCCCCGGCCGCGGCCAGCTCCGCGAGCACCTCTGTCGACCGTTGCTCCGACAGCGCCCCGACGAGGTCGGTCAGCACCCGGGTGGGGTAGCGAGCCTCGATCGCGTCGAGGGTGCTGGTCCGCACGCAGTACTCGGTGGTGAGGCCGCACAGGTCGAGCTCCGTGACGCCTGCGCCTTCGAGCCGCTCCGGCAGACCGACCGCCTCGAAGGCCGAGTAGGCCGCGCTGGTCTGCCCCTTGTCGTAGATCTCCAGCCCCAGGTCGGCCAGCATGGGGTGGAGCTGGGCGCCCGGCGTACCGGCCACGCAGTGCGGCGGCCAGGAGTCCACGAAGTCAGGCTGCTCGGAGAAGTGCGCCCCCGGCGCCTGGTGCCAGTCGCGGCTCGCCAGCACCAGGTCGTAGCTGCTGTGCTCCAGGTGCTCCCGGATCCGCGCGGCCACCGCGTTGCCGCCCTCGACCGGCAGCGCGCCGCCCTCGCAGAAGTCCACCTGCACGTCGACCACGAGCAGTGCCGTCGTCATGCCTCCACGTTGCGCCCCCACCGAGGCCGCTGCAAGGTCGGGACATGGAGCTGGTCACCGACGCCTACCAGCTGACGATGGCGGTCAGCTACCTCCGCCACAGCATGGTGCCGTCCACGACGTTCTCCCTGTCCGTACGCCGGTTGCCGCCCGCCCGCGGCTACCTGGTGGCCGCCGGCATCGAGGAGTGCGTCGACCTGCTGGAGTCCTTCCGGCTCACCGACGACGACCTGGACGACATCCGCACCACGTTGCACCTGGACCCCGAGCCGCTGCGCGGGCTGCGCTTCACCGGCGACGTGTGGGGGGTGCCCGAGGGGCGGGTGGTGCTCGCGCACGAGCCGCTGCTGGAGGTGACCGCGCCGCTGCCCGAGGCGCAGCTCGTCGAGACGCTGCTGCTCAACCGGGTGCACCTGCAGACCACGCTGGCCACGAAGGCCGCGCGGTGCGTGGTCGCCGCCGGCGGTGCGGACCTCGTGGACTTCGGGCTGCGTCGGGTGATGGGGCTCGACGCCGGGTTCCAGCTGGCCCGGTGCTGCGCGCTGGTCGGCTTCGTGGGCACCAGCAACGTCGACGCCGCCCGCCGGCTCCGGATCCCCGCGCTCGGCACGATGGCGCACTCGTTCGTGGAGGCCTTCCCCGACGAGGCGACCGCGTTCCGCGCCTTCGCCGACGACTTCCCGGACCGGTGCACGTTCCTCGTCGACACCTACGACACGGTGGCCGGGGTCCGCACCGCGGCCGAGGTGATCCGCGAGCGGGGGCTCGAGCGGGCCGCCATCCGGCTCGACAGCGGCGACCTCGCCGCGCTGGCCCGCGAGAGCCGGAAGGTCCTCGACGAGGCCGGGCTCACCCACGTGAGGATCGTCGCGAGCGGCGGCCTGGACGAGTACGCGATCGCCTCGCTCGTGGCCGCCGACGCACCCATCGACGCGTACGGCGTGGGCACCCGGCTCGGCGTCAGCGCGGACGCGCCGTACGTCGACGCGGCCTACAAGCTGGTCGAGCTCGACGGCCGGCCGACCATGAAGCTCTCGACCGGCAAGCGCAGCCTCCCCGGGGCGAAGCAAGTCTTCCGCGGCCCGGACGGCGACGTGCTGGGCCTGCGCGACGAGTCCGGTCCCGAGCCGCTGCTGGTGCCGTTCATGGAGAAGGGCACCCGTGTCCGTGCCGCCGCCACGCTCGAGGCGTCGCGCGCTCTCCTGCAAGGGGATCTGGCCCGGCTCCCGCCTGAGGCCCTCGCGATGGCCGCGCCGGTGGCCCCGGCGCCCTCGCTGTCCGCGGCCCTGCGCGAGCTGACCGCGCGGCTCGAGCAGCGGCTTTAGCGCCGACCTGCCAGCTCGGGGGGCAGCGGCACGCCCCGGTCGCTCGCGGACATGACCACCTCGCGGGCCAGGTCGTGCACCTTGCGCCCGCGGGCTCGCGCCACCTTGCGCAGCCGCTCGAAGGCGTCGCGGGGGCTCCCGCCCTGCCGCTCGGTCAGCACCCCGATGGCCTGCTCCACGACCACACGAGCGGCTAGCGCGTGCTCCAGCTGCTTGATGGAGAGCTTGAGCTGTGCCAGCTCGTCCAACCCTTCCTCGTGCCGCGGGGGGCGGCTGAGGGACAGGTCGTTCGTCAGCAGGTCGGCGAGCACCATGGCGCTGGTGAGGTCGTCGGTGGTCTCGCCGCCGACCTCCCAACCGCCCGTGGCGCCACGCCGGATCACGATGCGCTCCGACGCCAGCGGTCCGAGCTGCAGGGCCAGCACGTCGGCGAGCTTCTGGAGCACCTCGAGGATCTCCGGCGTCACGACCACGCCCGCTCGGTCGATGCCGCACAGGGTCGCGACCACCTCGCCGTGCCCGTTGCGCACCGGCACCCCGACGTAGGACCGGATCCCCAGCTGCTCCCGCACTGGGGCCGCGGCGTAGATGGGGTCCGACGCCGCGTCGGCGGTCGAGGAGGGTGCCCCTCCGAGGAGGAGGTGGCACATCGAGTCGGTTCGGCTGACCGCGTGGCCGTCAGCCAGTCCGGGCCACGAGCCGCGGGCAAGGATGCGCTGGAAGGTGAAGGTGTCCTCGGTCAGACCGCCGACGAACACGACCTCCATGTCGAGCAGGCTGGCCGCCGTGGACAGCACGGCGTCGACCGCGGGGTGGTCCAGCCGGGTCGCCACGCCTGCAGCATGGCACGAAACATCACGCTGAGAGCTTGTCCAGCACCTGTCCGAGGCTCGGGTTCGTGAGCGCTGTGCCGTCCGCGAAGAGCACCGTCGGGACGGTCCGGTTGCCGCCGTTCACGCTCATGACGTAGTCCGCGGCGTGCGGCTCGTCCTCGATGTCCACCACCTGGTACGCGACGCCGGCCCGGTCGAGCTGCGCCATCAGGCGGTGGCAGTAGCCGCACCACTCGGTGCTGTAGATCGTCATGCTCACGTGAAGACTCAACCATTCCGTGACGGCCCGTATTCCCGTCGTACCCCTCTGCGAGGATGAGACACATGTCTCCGGAGGACCTGCTCGCCGCGCTCGACCCCGAGCAGCGGCAGGCCGCGGAGGCCGTGCGCGGGCCGGTCGTCGTGCTGGCCGGGGCCGGCACGGGCAAGACCAGGACCATCACGCATCGCGCGGCCTATGCCGTCCGCACCGGGGTCGTCCCGGCGAGCGCGCTGCTGTGTGTCACGTTCACGGCCCGCGCCGCGGGCGAGATGCGGCACCGGCTACGCACCCTGGGCGTCGAGGGGGTGCAGGCGCGCACCTTCCACTCCGCCGCGATGCGGCAGCTGGCCTACTTCTGGCCCAAGGCGGTCGGCGGCGCCCCGCCCACGCTGCTCGACAACAAGTACTCCCTCGTCGGCGCGGCGGCGTCCCGGGTGGGTCTTCGTCCCGGTACGTCGGAGATGCGGGACCTCCTCTCCGAGCTCGAGTGGGCGTCGTGCACTCTCACCGCCCCCGAGGACTACGTACGACGGGCAGCCGGCCGCACCCCGCCGTTCAGCCCGGCGGACGTGGCCGCCGTCTATGACGCCTACCGCGAGCTGAAGTCCGCCCAGGGGCTCGCCGACTTCGACGACCTGCTCCTCTACACCGCCGGGATTCTCGAGGAGAACCGGCCGGTGGCAGAGGAGTTCCGCGCGCGTTACCGCGCCTTCGTCGTCGACGAGTACCAGGACGTCACGCCGCTCCAGCAGCGGCTGCTCGACGCCTGGCTCGGCGGTCGCGACGACCTGTGCGTGGTGGGCGACGCGCAGCAGACGATCTACTCCTTTACCGGCGCCACCCCCTCGCACCTGGAGGGCTTCCGCACGCGGTACCCGCACGCCACCGAGGTGCGGCTCGTCCGCGACTACCGCTCCACCCCGCAGGTCGTCGAGCTCGCCAACACGGTGCTGAAGCACGTGCCGGGCAAGCTGGAGCTGCGCGGCATGCGCGCGAAGGGCCCCGACCCGCAGCTCGTCGAGCACGCCGACGAGGCCGCCGAGTCGGCCGCCGTCGCGCGCCGCTGCAAGGAGCTGATCGCGAGCGGCACCGCGGCGAGCGAGATCGCAGTGCTCTACCGCGTGAACGCCCAGTCGGCGGCGTACGAGGCGGCCTTCACCGACCTGGGAGTGCCGTACCTCGTGCGCGGCGGCGAGCGCTTCTTCGAGCGCCCCGAGGTGCGCGAGGCGATCCTGTTGTTGCGCGGCCAGGCACGCGCGCTCGACGACCTGCCGCCGGCGCTGCCCGACGCGGTGGCGTCCGTGCTCGCCATCCGCGGCTGGACCCCCGAGCCGCCGGCCAGCTCCGGCGCGGTGCGGGAGCGCTGGGAGTCGCTGGCCGCGCTGCACCGGCTCGCGGTCGACCACAACGATCTCGACCTGCCCGCCTTCGTGGCCGAGCTCGACGAGCGGGCCACCGCCCAGCACGCCCCCACCGTCGACGGCGTCACGCTGGCCTCGCTGCATGCCGCCAAGGGCCTCGAGTGGGACGCGGTGTTCGTCGTCGGCGTCGCCGAGGGCACCCTGCCGCTCGTCCACGCCGACAGCCCGGCGCAGGTGGAGGAGGAGCGTCGCCTGCTCTACGTCGGGATCACCCGCGCCCGCGAGCACCTCACGCTGTCGTGGGCGCTGTCCCGCTCGCCCGGGTCACGGGCCACTCGCCGACCGTCCCGCTTCCTCGACGGGCTGGGTGTGCGGACGGCGGCGGCCTCCGGGCCGCCCCGGACGAGGGCGACCCGGCAGCTCACCCCCGTGACGTGCCGGGTGTGCGGCAGCGTGCTCACCGCGGCGCCCGACCGTCGACGCGGACGGTGCGAGGGCTGCCCGGCCGACCGGGACGAGGCGCTGTTCGAGGCCCTGCGCACGTGGCGGGCCGGCCGGGCGAAGGAGCTCAGCCAGCCGGCGTACTGCGTCTTCACCGACGCGACGCTGGAGGCGATCGCGGAGCGACGGCCCACGTCGGTCTCCGCCCTGGTGGAGATCCCCGGTATCGGCCAGGCCAAGCTCGACAAGTTCGGGGCCGACGTGCTGGCGCTCGTGGGCGACCACTGAAGAATGCCGCGCCCGAGAGCGTCTTGACGGCAATCTTTTCGGTCACGTTCCGATAAATGCATTGCCGTCACTCGCATGCCCCCGTAACCTCCCCCGGGAGCAAGGGCCATGCCGGTCGTCCGACCGGCCCGACAGCAGGAGGTGCGCCGTGGTCAGCACGATGATCTACGCCGCCGCTGCGCTGTCGGCTGCCCTCGTGGCGCTGTGGGTGCGCATGGCGGAGCGCCAGGTCGCGCCGCTCCCGGTCGTCACGGGGACGGGTGCGCCCAGCGCCGCCCAGCACGCTTTCGCCCACGCCGCCCCGACCGTCACCCGCCGCACGGCTGACCGCAAGGCCGACGGCCGGTTCCGTCCTCGAGGACGACGACTCTGAACCCTCAGAGCGCCGACCTCGAGGCCGCGGAACCCGATCAGGGATCCGCGGCCTCTCTGTTTGTCTGGCCGACCCACCCGACCCACGACACCAGGTCCCGCGAGGACCACGCACGAGGAGGTGACAACACCGGTGTCCACCCTCATCGCGGTGCGCATCGACACCGACGGCGAGAGCACTGCTCCCGCTCGTACGCCGTTGCCATGCCACACCGACGACCCCGACCTCTGGTTTGCCGAGTCCCCGGCCGACGTCGAGGCTGCCAAGGCCCTGTGCCAGCCGTGCCCGCTCAAGGCCGCGTGCCTGGCCGGCGCTCTCGAGCGCCGGGAGCCGTGGGGCGTCTGGGGCGGGCAGCTGGTGCTGTCCGGCGTCGTCGTGCCTCGCAAGCGGCCGCGTGGCCGTCCCCGGAAGGACGAGGTCGCCGCATGACCTCGTCCTTCCAGCCCCTTCCCACCTACGTCTTCAGGAGAGCACTCATCATGAACACCCCTCTGGCCGAACAGCTGTCTCAGGTCCTGGTGCGCGAGCGATGTCTGAAGGCGGAAGCCGAGAACCGCTCGGCCCGCCTCGTCACCGTCCGCCGCTGGCAGCGCCTGACCGTCCGACACCTCGGGCGCTGACAGCTCAACCCGACGCCCCGGTCCCCGTCAGGGACCGGGGCGTCGTCGTCGTCCGGCTCGCTCGCTTCAGGGCATGCTGTGTCGGTGCCTCTGCCGTCGCGGGACTACCCCGCTTTCACCAACGCGGGTGAGCTCGCCGACCTGCGGGTCCGGGCGCTCGAGGTCCTCATCGGCCCGGGGCTTGCCCACGTCGTCGACCTAGTCGCGTGGCGGGAGGGCGACCTGGTCCACGTCGCCGCCCGCCGGGGCCACAGCACGCTGACGCGCGACGGGGTCCACACGGTGCTCGAGGGCGTGGACCCGGTCGCCGACCAGGACCTGTTCTGCGCGGACGGGTACCCGTTCGCCGCCGCCCGCCTGCACTCGCTGTTCGACGAGCCGCGGGCACCGGACCTCGCGGTGGTGCACACCGGCGCGCACCACTGGCCCGAGCGCGGCGGGCACCTCGGCGAGCACGGGTCGCTCAACGCGGTCCAGTCCCGTGCCCCGCTGATCCTGTCGGGCGCGGGCGTCGTCCAGCGCGGGGTCGTCGAACGCGCCGCCCGCACCGTCGACGTCGGCGCCACCCTCGTGCACCTGGCCGGGGGTGACACGAACGGGATGGACGGCGTGGCGCTCGACCTCGCCGTACCGACCGGTGGGCGCGTCGTCGGGCTGCTGTGGGACGGCGCGCCGTGCGACGCGGTGCTCCAGGCCGACCTGCCCAACGTCCGTCGGCTGCTCGACCGCGGCTGCGCGCTGCTCGGGGGAGCGGTCGCGGAGTTTCCCTCCGTCACGCTGGTCAACCACACGAGCGCCCTCACCGGCCTCGGGCCGGGGCGGCACGGCATCGTGAACAACGCCTGGTTCGACCGCGAGACCGGCCGCCAGGTGATCGCGAACTCCTCCGCGACCTGGCACGGCGCCACCGAGCTGCTGCGCCCGGGGGTCAGGACGGTCTTCGAGCGGGTGGCCGGTACGACGGCCTGCGTCAACGACCCGGTGGACCAGGGCGCCGACTACTCGACCTTCGCCCTCATCCGCGAGGGCGGCGGAGCGACGGCGATGCTCTCGACCCTCCCAGCTGCGCTGGACGACCCGCACGTCACCGCCGATCACCTGCAGCACGAGGACTTCGCGTGGGGCACACAGGTCGACGGCGCGGGCCTGGTGCAGATGCTCGAGCTGTGGTCCCAGCCCGACCCGCCCGGGCTGACCTGGTGGAACACCACGCTGACCGACGGCGCGCACCACGCCGGCGGACCCGGCTCGGAGATCGCCGGCGCCTCGTTGCGCGATGCGGACGCGCGGCTGGGTGTCTGGCTCGACCTGCTCGAGGAGCGGCGCCTGCTCGACACCACGACGATCCTGCTGACCGCAGACCACGGCATGGAGCACGCCGACCCGGCCTGCACCGGCGACTGGGACCAGGCCCTTGTCGCCGCCGGCATCCCGTTCCGGGACGAGGCCTACGGCTTCATCTATCTCGGGGTGTGATCCAGGCGTCAGCGCGGCCGAAATGCCCTCTGACCTGCGGTTTTGCAGTTCCGAAGACCTCAGGTCACCTACGACCGATCACGGTGATTCTGTGCATGATCTGGTGACTCCGGCGCCCAGGTGTGCACGTTTTGGTGACTGATTCGAGGGCTCCAAGCCCTTCAGCTCGCGCGCGAGGGCGTCGTACTGCGGCTCAAGCCGGACGCGTTCTTCGACGTGCCACAGTCGCAGGTCGTGATCGACCTGGACATGGAGTGCACCCGAGACAAACGCGTCAA
>JBKOVB010000021.1:0-20863 GCA_046723735.1 Actinomycetota bacterium
GACGGTGGCGGCGTGCGCTGCGAAGTGAGAGCTGACTAGCAACGCATCCGCCTCGACCCGTGTCGTAGCCCACGACGCAAGGAGGGCAGGTGCGTAGCGCTTCCAACGCTGCGCCGCCGAAGGCAGGCGGTCGGGCCAGAGCGTCCGCACAGGCACATCGGGGAACAGCGACGCAGCGAACCGAGGGTCGGCGATCGCGGTAACGACCTCACCCGCCCCGGACACGCTCACAAGCTGCTGCGCGACTTGCTCAGACCCAGCCCAGTTGGTCAGCCACTCGTGGGCGACAGCGATACGCACAGCAGGACCTCAGTGGCAGCAAATCAGTAGGCGCCGGACGGGCGCAGCACCGCCAGCACGGTCTTGCAGAGAACGGCGACGTCCAGTCCGAGCGACCAGTTCTCGACGTAGTGCAGGTCGAGCCGGACGGAGTCCTCGACGTCGAGGTCGTTGCGACCACTGACCTGCCACAGCCCGGTCATGCCGGGCTTCACCAAGAGCCGCCGGTGGAGGTGGCCTGTGTAGGCGTCCACCTCGCTCTGAACCTGCGGTCGCGGGCCCACGAGGGACATGTGGCCGGACACCACGTTGAGCAGCTGAGGGAGCTCGTCGATCGAGTAGCGACGGATGAAGCGGCCCATCGGCGTGATGCGAGGGTCGTCCTGCACCTTGAAGTACACGGCGCTCTGGCTGAGGTGTGCGAGCGAGGCCTTGCGTGCGTCGGCGTCGACGTACATGGATCGGAACTTCCAGATCCGGAAGGCGGAGCCGTCCTTGCCGATCCGCTCCTGGCGGTAGAACACAGGTCCCGGGCTGGTCACCTTGATCGCGACAGCAACAGCGAGGAGGGCCGGCGCGGCGACGAGCAGCAAACCCAGGCCGACGAGCCGGTCGAAGACGGCCTTCACGAGCCGACGCGAGCCACCCAGCTCGGGCTCCTCGACGTGCAGCAGCGCGAGGCCGGGCATGGTGCGCCAGTGGATGCGCGAGCCGGTGACGTTGGTGAGCGCCGGCGAGACGTAGAGGTCGACGCCAGTGCCCTCGAGCTCGTAGGACAGCCGCCGCAACCCGTCGGGGGTGATGCCGGGGCCCTTGGCGACCACGACCGTGTCGGCGCCGAGCTCCTCGAGCACGGGCAGCACGTCGGTCAGCTCGCCCAGCACCGGGACCAACGAGCCCTGCGCGTAGCGCTTGGCGTCGCCCACGACGCACGCGCCCACGACCTGCAGCCCCGAGAAGGGGTGGCTCTGCAGCGACGTCGTCATCTCGAGTGCCTGGGCGGCGGCCCCGACCACGACGACCGAGTGCATGCACCTGCCGCGCCGGCGCTGCGCGTGCAGCCACAGCCGCCCGGCGTACCGGCCTGCCACGACGCTGACGAGACCGATCGGCAGCGCAATGGCCAGGAAGCCGCGTGACACGTCGGCCTTGGTCATCACGAGCAGCACCATCACCGCCGACAGCACGCGGAACGACGCGTTGGCGACGCGCCGGAACTCCTCGCTGCCGTTGCCGAGGAAGCGCGTCTCGTAGCACCGCGACAGCATCAGCGTCGCCATCCACACCGGCACCAGCGCGAGGCTGCCGAGCAGGTAGGTCACCGGGCCGAAGTGGGTGTCCGGGGCCGCCGAGCCGAAGCGGAGCACCGTGCTCACGAGGCTTGCGGCGACGAGGATCGCGAGGTCCAGCAGGACGAGGCGTCGCGCATACTGCCGCAGCCAGTCGGCCTTGGTGGCATCGAGGCCGGCGAGGAGCGCACGTGCGTCGACGTCCTGCGCAAGGCGCACGTCAGCGACGGTCACGACAGATCTCCTGGGGCTGGGGGAGGCTCCAAATTGTCACGCAGGGTGAGCGCTCGGATACCGCCATCTGGCCCCATGCGAGGTAGATCACATCGGGCGTGCTTGAGATCAGGACCCCACCACCCGATAAGGCGCCGCCACGTCGAGCTCGTCCGGCCGCACGAGCGGCTGCTGCCGGTAATTCAGCTCCCCCTCGCGCATCCGCACCCGCGTGGTGATCGTGATCGTCGCACCCCGCCGCAGCTCGAGGATCGTCGTCGCCAGGGTGAGCCCGTGGTCGACGTCGAACCGCGTGAGCGCCGGCGTGCCATCGACGACGACCGGTCCGAACCGCGCCCCCTTCCCGGCGTACAAGGAAAGCCCGATGCGCGCCTGCGCGTACGTCGCGTCGTGCGGGTGGTCCGCACGCCCGCTCATGTACGTCGGAAGGCCGGTCGGCGCTGTGTTGGTGAGCGTCACGGTGACGGCGTAGGCACCGGTCTCCCGTCGCACCTGCACCCGCCGGTGCAGGTAGTAGTCGAGCTTGTTGCCGCCGAAGTTCTGCGTCACCACCTGCAGGTACGGCGCGTCGTCGGCCGGCAGCAGCCCGCCGACCAGACGCGGGGCGAGCACCTGCTGCTCCTCCGGGTGAGCCGACCAGATGAACAGGTGCCCGGAGTGCGCCGCGTCGAGCAGCGGCTGCACCGTGCGCAGGTGCATCACCTGCGCGAACAGCGACTGAGCCAGGTCGCGTAGCAGCGCCTTGCGGGCACGGACGTCGGGGTTGTCGACGTACTCCCGACGGGCCACCCAGTCGACGACGTCCGCCTGCGTCAGCGTCGTGCTGCCGAGGTGCACCGGCTTCACCAGCAGGTGCTGCAGCACCACCGCGTCGAGCAGCACCACCCCGTCGACGCGCTGGTGCATCTGGGCCTGCCACAGACCGGCCAGGTTGCGGGCGGCGTCCGGCACGTGCGGGGTGAGGTTCGCGTCGAACCAGGCGACGTTCGAGCCGATCCCGGTCCAGATGCCGGCTGCCTGCGGGTCGCTCGGCACCGACGCCGCGGCGTTGTGCAGGGCGTCGTCGGTCACGGTGCGGGTCAGCGCGAGCCGGCCGTGGTCGGCGGTCACCAGGGCCACGATGCCGACCAGGCCACCGGTGGCGCGCGCCTCCGCGTTGTTCTGCACCGCCACGAGGTAGTGCCGGGCCTCGGCCGCCCCGAGCATCGCGGGCGCCTGGGCGAGGACCACGTCGGCCTCGGCGAGCGCGTCGTCGAGGCGCCGGACCTCGGTGCGCAGCTTCTCGGACTGGTGGCGCACGAAGCCGTGCCCCGTGGTCGTGGCGAACGTGGCGGACACCTCGGCGCTGACCCGGTGGGCCGTGGCGACCTCTTGCCGGAGGGCCGCCATCCGGGCGAGGTCGACCTGCCCGTCACGGAGCAGACCGCCGTCGTGGGCGAGGGCCACGGCGCCGGCCAGGGCGGGTGCCGCCTGCGAGCTCAGCGCGTCCGCGGCCTGCGCAGCCCGTCGTACGGCGGTGACGTCACCCCCCACGACCGGCAGGTGCGCGGCAGCGCGCCACAGGAGCCCGTCGGTGCCCTCGGCCGCGGCGTGCGAGCGCTGCCGGAGGGCGCGCAGGTCCGGGACCGAACCGGCGCGGGCGGTGTCGGCCGCGGTGTGGGCGAGGCTCTCGGCCGCGACCAGGTCGTCCCGCACGTCCCGTGCTTGCAGCGCCATCCGGGCGCCGACGGCGGCCACGGCAGCAGTGATCAGCAGACCGGTGACGAGGACTCGACGGCGCACTCCGTGAGCGTACGGGCACGCACGGTGGTCAATTTCGGCACTTGCTGCGATAATGGGTGCCCAGTCCTGTCCTTTCCGAGAGGTTTTGCCCCATGCGCGCCGTCACCCGTGCCGTTGTCGTCCTGATGATGGGCGGCGCGGTCGCGCTGTCCGCCGCGTCGGTGGCGGAGGCCGCCCCGTGCCCCCGTGGCACCTACCCGCCCGGGCAGAGCTGCGTGACCCACGGTGGCACGACGCACGGCCAGCCCTCCGGCCCCACCACCCCGGGCGCCACGACCCACGTCGTGACCGGCCAGCCCGGTGAGGCGCAGGCGCCGCCCTCCTCGAAGCCTGTCGCGGCGGGCAGCCAGAGCAGCTCGGGCACGCCCACGAAGAGCTCGTCGGCGTCCACCGTCGCGTTCGGCACCGGCGCCGGGGCCCTGCTGCTCCTCCTCGCCCTGTTCTTCCTCGTCTCGCGTCGCCGCCGCGGCCTCGGGCCGGACGCGGCCTAGCGGCCGGCGGCGATCAGCCGGTCAGCCAGCTGGTCCGGAACGACCGCCCCGAGCCAGCCCTCCTCGACAGGGTCGAGGAACCCGACACCCTCCTCCGCCGCCGCGGTCTTGACCGCGGCGGCGGAGTGGTGTGCGGAGGCGTCGAACGGACCGACGAGCACGATCGCCGCACCCGGGAACGCCGCCTGGACGGCCACGACCGCATCCCGCGCCCGCGGCGTGGTCTGGGTGCCCGGCGTCACCTCCAGCGCCACCACAGCGGGGGTCCCGGGCACCGCCGTGAGCGTCCCCTCGGCGAGGACGGTGTCCGCGCCAGGCTCCGCGGTGAGCACGTCCCAGCCCAGCCCCTCGAGCGGGCTCTTCCACGCCGCCAGGTGGTGACCGACGAGCAGCACCGTGCCGGGGGCGGTCGGGCCCGGCGTACCGCTCGGGGACGGGGTCGGGGACGGGGTCGGGGTCGGGGTGACCTCGGGCGACGGGGAGACCGTCAGCGCGGCGTTCCGGGGCGGGGCCGGGTCACGCGTGACGACGTAACCGGCGCCGGTCAGGACACCAGTCGCGAGCAGGACGAGGCCGACATCGGCCAGGCGCGGGATCGGCACCTCGGCACCTTAGGGAGCGGCCCGCCGCCGGTGTGGGAGGTCAGTCGGTGCTGGCGCGCGTGAAGCGCAGGTGGGACCGGCTGGGAGTCGGGCCGCGCTGGTCCTGGTACCGCGAGCCGTAGATCGACGACCCGTAAGGGTGCTCGCTGGGCGAGCTGAGCTGAAGCACGCAGATCTGGCCGATCTTCATGCCGGGGTAGAGCTTGATCGGCAGGTTCGCGACGTTGGACAGCTCGAGCGTCACGTGACCGCTGAAGCCGGGGTCGATGAACCCGGCCGTCGAGTGCGTCAGCAGGCCAAGCCTCCCGAGCGAGCTGTTGTGGGTCGGCACGTAGGTCCTTCCGACCAGGTAGGTGCCGCTCGCGGCCGCCACCTCGATGCAGCGCACCGGCACAGTGGCCGTCGGCCGCACCGCAACCACCGCCCGGAACCGCGACGGGCGCAGCTTCGGGGCCAACCGTGCGGCCTTGCGCGGCAGGCGGAAAACCGGGAGATGCGGCGTGAACTTCACCTGGTACGCCGGTGACTGCTCGATCCCGTGGAGGGTGACGCGCTTCTTGCGCTTGACCGGACGCAGCCCCAGGCTCGCGGCCAGCTCCACCACGGCGTCGGAGAGGTGCTCCAGCGTGCTGACGAACTCGCAGCGGCCGACCTCGTCGACGTACCCGTCGCTGTCCATGAGGCCCTGCAGCAGGGCAAGCCGCTGCTCGTAGCCGGCCATGAGGTAGGCGTCCGGGACGTGCTTGGCACGCAGCAGGCCCCAGCGGCCGAGCACCCCCTGCAACCCGTCGCCGGAGCTGTACTGCCCCTTCGCGTTGCGCACGCGGTCCTCAGGCCCCAGGCCGATCCGCCACCCGTACTTCGCGGCCGTCTTGTGGATGGGGTAACCCGCCCTGCGGATCTCCTCGACGACCTCGGGGTCCGCGGTGGTGATCTCGGCCTTCGTCGTCGTGCCGTCCCCGAGCCAGATCCCAAGCACGTAGGGGTCGACAGGGAGCTCGTCGTGCCAGCCGTATTGGGCCGGGCCGGCGAGCGGGATGTGGTGGTTCCACTCGTTGCCGACACGCAGGGAGGCGGCAAGCTCCTCCGTCGTACGGATCGAGGGCTCGAGCGGCCCACCCCTCGAGCGAAGGCGGCGCTCCGCCCTGGTGAGGGTGACCCACTGGTGCTGCGCGTCCGCCACGATCCGGCTCCCGTCCGAGAGCTCGACCTCGTAGCAGGCCCGGTCAGTCATGACGTCGGTCGTGGCCACAACCTTCGTCGGCTGGCCGTGCATGTCGAAGACCTCGTCACCCACCTCGAGGTACTCCATGCGCGTCCACCCCCACGGCGTGGGGATCTCCGTGTCGAGCGCGAGCGCCTTGCCCTCCAAGCGGCTGGCGAGGTCGTCGCCGAGGGTGATCACCTCGAGCGTGGAGCCGAGCACGAACTCGCCCGGGTGCAGGATGAACGGCTCGTCGCCCTTCGGCTCCACCAGCTCGGTGAGGTCGTCCTGCTGCTGGGCCGGGTCGATGTGGGTGTAGCGGTGGTTGGCGAACACCCGGAAGTACCGGTCGAGCCGGACGTCGATGCTGCTCGGCTGGACCATCGCGTCGTCGAACGGGCTGAGGCCGAGCCGGCCCTCAGCGAGGGCCTTCTTCAAGTCGCGGTCGGAGAGCAGCACGTGCGGAGCCTAACCGGGACGGGGGGCTCAGCCCTGCAGCGGGAAGTTCGGGATGGACGTCGGCCCGGACGGGCCGCCGAAGACCGGCCCCGGCGCCGGCGACGGCACGTGGAAGACGACTGACCACTCCGGCCGGGTCGCACCGTCGAGCTCCACCGACCACCGGTAGCTGTGCCCGATCTCCAGCGGCAGGCCGCCCGGGAAGCCGAGCACCACCTGCACCCGGCCCGGTGCGGAAGCCGGCACCTGCAGACCTGGTACGGCGGGCGGCTGCGCCCGCATGACCTGCGCGACCCGCAACGGCTCGGGCTCGCCGTCCTGCCCGGCCACCAGGACCGGCGCGCCGCTGCCGTCGTCGCGCAGCTCCACGCTCATGGCGAAGTCCTGCCCCACCAGGTGCGCCGGGACGTCGACCAGCACCGCCACGTGCATGGGCGGGGTGTGTCCGTCGGGCCCCAGCCCGGTGAGCGTGAAGGCCGCACCCACGGCGGTGAGCTTGCCCGAGGCGTCCACCGCCACGTAGTCGGCCAGGAGCAGGGTGACGCGGGCGTCGTCGAGGAGGGCCACGGGCGAAGCCTAGGGCGAGCAGGAGGAGCGAGCGCACGCCACGGTGGTTGTCCTAGACTGCGATCCACGTCTCGCGGGCGTAGTTCAATGGCAGAACATCAGCTTCCCAAGCTGACAGTGCGAGTTCGATTCTCGTCGCCCGCTCCGCTCTTCCCGAAGGGGAGTAGCCCTCCGTCAGCGCGTCGACACGCTGGAGCCTCGGCTCCCGGCCGCTGAGCCCGGTCCACCGGGTGGGCGAGACCTTCGACCCGACCGTCCCTGCGTGGGCGGCCGCCGGTCGAGGTCGCCCTTCGCCGGCAGTCGCCAGGAAGCGAGACCGCGTGTCCCACCTGCTCCTGCTGCTCGGCTCGGCCGTCGTCATCTACGTCGCCTGCGAGTGGTTCGTCAACGCCGTCGAGTGGCTCGGCGTGCGGCTCAAGGTCGGCACGCTCGCGGTCGGCACCGTGCTGGCGGCGATCGGCACCGCGCTGCCCGAGAGCGTCGTGACCTTCGTGGCCGTCGTGCTCGGGCATGACAGCGCCCACGACGACCTCGGCATGGGCGCCGCGATGGGCGGGCCCCTCGTGCTGGCCACGGTCGCGTACGCGGTGGTCGGCGCCGTCCTGCTGGCCACGGGTCGCCGTACGGTCGTCATGGACGAGCCGGGGCACAGCGACGTACCGGTCCCGACCCAGCACCTGGTGCGCGACCAGCAGTGGTTCCTCGCGGTCTTCGTCGTCAAGGTCGGGCTGG
Organism: Actinomycetota bacterium; assembly: GCA_046723735.1. Taxonomy (GTDB): domain Bacteria; phylum Actinomycetota; class Actinomycetes; order Mycobacteriales; family SCTD01; genus RYN-111. Next base: position 7,640 of record JBKOVB010000021.1, read on the forward strand.
GCCTGGTCACGTTCGCGCTCAAGCCCTGGCTCGGGCTGCTGTTCTTCGCGGTGTACGGCGTCTACACCCGCCGCGAGCTCGCGGCCGAGGGCGAGCACGAGGCGGTGGACCTCGAGCCGCTGCGCTTCGCTCGCAACCACGTCGTGCCGCCGATGCTCCCGGTGCTGCTGCAGAGCGCGCTGACCTTGGCCGTGATCTTCGTGGCGTCCCAGGTGTTCGTCGGCCAGCTGAGCTGGGCGGGCCCTCAGCTGGGGCTGTCCGCCACCGTCACCGCGCTGCTGCTGTCGCCGCTGGCGACCGAGCTGCCGGAGGTGATGAACGCGGTCATCTGGGTGCGGCAGGGCAAGACGCACCTCGCGCTGGCGAACATCTCCGGCGCGATGATGATCCAGGCCACCGTGCCGAGCGCGCTGGGCCTGCTCTTCACGCCGTGGGAGTTCGACGGCCCCCTGCTGCTGTCGGGTCTCGCCACGATGACGGCGATCGTCTATCTGCTGGTGGTCATCCGGTCAGGTCGGCTCACCAGCGTGCGACTGCTCGGTGCAGGCCTGTTCTACGTCGCGTTCGCCGTCGGACTCGCCCTTCTCGTCTAGTCGCGACCGCGCACGAGGAGCGCGAGGCAGCCGGCCAGCAGCAGTACGGCGAGCGCCGCGGCACCTCCGACGAGCAGCGCCACCAGGTCCGAAGGCCGGGTGCGCTCGGCCTCGGTGACATACCCGGACGCCAGCGCGGACAGGCGCTCCCGCTCGTCGGTCACCGCACCGGCCTGGTCCTGCGCCAGCTGGTCGACGACGGTGCTCGCACCGGAGCCGGCCAGCGCCTGTGCCTCGCCCGGCGTCGCGGCGCTCGCCACGACGCGCAGCTGGTCGCTCCCCACGCGCTGGCCCTTCAGGTCGCTGCGGATGTCGCCTCCGGGCACGCCCGTCGAGGCAGCCGCCGACGAGGTGAGGCCGGGCAGGCGCTCGGCGTACTGGCGCTGCGCGGTCGCGACCGCCTCCGCAGCGTTCGGCGTCGCGGGACCGGCGGCGATCCGGACGGTGAGGCTGCTCCGCCAGGTCTCCGTGCCGTTCTCGACGACAGCCGCCATCGCGAGACCCGCTGCGGCGGCGACCAGCAGCACCGTGAGGACGAGCAGCGTGCGCATCCCGCCAGACAGCCGGGCGCGTGGTTCCGGGCCCACGGTGGAGGTCGGGAAGATCTCCTGCAGCGCCACGGTCTGCGCCGCCACCGTGGTGGCAGGTGCCTTCTTGGCCGGGGCCTTGGTCGCCTTCTTGGCCGGTGCCTTCTTCGCCACGGCCTTCTTCGCGGGGGCCTTCTTGGCCGGCGCCTTCTTCGCCGGTGTCTTGGCGACGACCTCGGTCGCGGGCGCCTTCTTGGCGACGGCCTTCTTGGCCGGTGCCTTCTTGGCGGCTCGCTTCGCGGGTGCCTTGGTCGCCGCCTTCGTGACCGGTGCCACGGTCGCCGCGGGCGCTTCCTCCTCCGCCGTCGCGGGCGGGGCGGCGATCTCGGGCGCCGCCTGGCCGAGGTCGAGGGCGGCTACCGCCTCGTCCTGCTCCACCGGCACCGCGGACGCGACCTCGTCGGCGGGCACCTCGGCCTCCGGAGCAGGGGCGGGGCGGCGGCGCTGGGCGGGACGCAGCTCGGGCGCGGCGGGCGTCGGGCTCTGCAGGTCGTCGTCGAGCACGCGAGGACGCTAACAGCCGCGGCAGGACCGGCGTCGGACGCGCGCCGAAGACCGACCCTCCCGCCGTACCGGGTAAGGGAGGATGCTGACGGCGTGGCCGACGAGGTCCCCGTGGTGACCCACGCGGTGCTGGAGCAGCGCTGGGAGACCTTGACGTTCGTGCACTGGGCCTACCACGTGACCGACGTCCAGCGGCTGGTGCCGCGCGGCCTGACGGTCGAGGAACACGACGGCGTCGCCTGGGTGGGGCTCGTGCCATTCCGCATGCAGGTCGGGCCACCGCGTGTGCCGGCGCTGCCGTGGCTCGGGCGGTTCTGCGAGACGAACGTGCGGACGTACGTGCGTGACCGGGCCGGCCGCAGCGGGGTGTGGTTCTTCTCGCTGGACGCGTCCCGGCTCGCCGCGGTCGCCGCCGGCCGGGCGCTGGGGCTGCCGTACTGCTGGGGACAGCTCTCCGTGCACGCGGAGGGCGACCGGGTGACGTACGCCGCGCGGCGCTACGCACCCGGCCGCGCGGTGCGGTCGCACCTCGAGGTCCGGGTCGGGGAGCCGGTCGAGCCGGATGCGCGCGACCGCTTCCTGACCGCCCGCTTCCGGCTGTACAGCGGGCTGGCGGGCCGCCTCGTGCAGCTCGAGGTCGAGCACGCGCCGTGGGAGCTGCACCACGCCGAGCTCCTCGCGTGCCAGGACGAGCTGGTCACGGCGGCGGGGCTCCCGCGACCGACCGGCGAGCCGCTCGTGCGGTTCTCGCGCGGCCTCGACGTGCGGGCGGGGATGCCCCGCCCCGTGGGTGACTAGTCCGTTCGAACCATCCCGGGTTCCCGCCGTACGCCGACAGGACGCTTGCAAGAGTTACCAGTGGGTAGCATGCTGTTGTTACCGGCGAGTAGCCGCTTGTTCACACCCGCACGAGGAGCCACCGGCCGATGGGTCACTACAAGAGCAACCTGCGCGACATCGAGTTCAACCTCTTCGAGGTGTTCGGTGCCGACAAGCACCTGGGCCAGGGGCCGTTCGCCAACCTGGACGTCGAGAGCGCGAAGGACGTGCTCAAGGAGGTCGAGCGGCTGTGCTCGAACGACCTCGCGGCGAGCTTCGTCGAGGGTGACCGCACCCCGCCGGTGTTCGACAAGGCCACGGCGTCCGTGACCCTGCCCGCCGGGTTCACCAAGAGCTACCAGGCCTTCCACGAGGGCGGCTGGGACAAGTTCCCGCTCAAGGAGGAGCTCGGCGGCATCGGCGCCCCGCCGTCGCTGGTGTGGGCGATCGCCGAGATGGTGCTGGGCGCGAACCCGGCGATCTACATGTACTCCGCGGGTCCCGCCTTCGCGCAGATCCTGTTCGACAACGGCACGGAGGACCAGAAGCGCTTCGCCCGGCTGGCGATCGAGCGCGGCTGGGGCGCCACGATGGTGCTCACCGAGCCGGACGCGGGCTCCGACGTCGGCGCCGGTCGCGCGGTCGCGCACCAGCAGCCCGACGGCACCTGGCACATCGAGGGCGTGAAGCGGTTCATCACCAGCGCCGACTGGGACTGGCCCGAGAACCTCTTCCACCTCGTCCTCGCCCGCCCGGTGGGCGTCGAGGGCGCGGGCGGCCCGGGCACCAAGGGCCTGTCGCTGTTCCTGGTCCCGAAGTTCCACGTCGACGTCGAGACGGGTGAGCTGGGCGAGCGCAACGGCGTCTTCGTCACCAACGTCGAGCACAAGATGGGCCTCAAGGTCTCGGCGACCTGCGAGGTCACGTTCGGCGAGACGATCCCGGCGGTGGGCACCCTCGTCGGTGACGTCCACGACGGCATCGCGCAGATGTTCCAGGTCATCGAGTACGCCCGGATGATGGTCGGGACCAAGGCCATCTCGACGCTGTCGACCGGCTACCTCAACGCGCTCGAGTACGCCAAGATCCGCGTCCAGGGCCCGGACCTGACGCAGATGACGGACAAGACCGCGCCGCGCGTGACGATCACGCACCACCCGGACGTGCGGCTCATGCTCATGCGTCAGAAGGCATGGGCCGAGGGCATGCGCGCGCTGGTGCTCTACACCGCCACCATCCAGGACCAGGTCGAGCTGTCCGGCCACGCCGGCGAGACCGACGACCTGCTGGTCCGCGTCAACGACCTGCTGCTGCCGATCGTCAAGGGCTACGGCTCCGAGAAGGCCTACGAGCTGCTGACCCAGTCGCTGCAGATCTTCGGCGGCTCCGGCTTCACGCAGGACTACCCGATCGAGCAGTACATCCGCGACGCCAAGATCGACTCCCTCTACGAGGGCACGACGACGATCCAGGGCATGGACCTGTTCTTCCGCAAGATCGTGCGGGACAAGGGCCAGGCGCTCGGCAAGCTGGCGGCGGAGATCAAGGACTTCGCGAAGGCCACCGGCGCCGGGCTCGACACCGAGCGCGAGCTGCTGGCCCAGGCCCTCGAGAACGTCGAGGCCATCGTCGGCCACTCGATCAACGACCTCATGGGCTCGGTCGAGGACGCCACCAACATCTACAAGGTCGGGCAGAACACCACCCGCACCCTGATGGCGCTCGGCGACCTGGTCGTGGGCTGGCTGCTGCTGCGCCAGGCCGAAGCAGCACAAGCGGCGCTGACCTCCGGTTCCGCCTCCGAGCGCGACAAGCCGTTCTACGAGGGCAAGGTGGCGGCCGCCTCCTGGTTCGCGAAGAACGTGTTCCCGATGCTCGTGTCCACGCGGGCCGTCGCGGAGGCCGTCGACAACTCCCTCATGGAGATCGACGAGGCCGCGTTCTAGTCCCCCGTACGGCGAAAGGGCCGGCCACTCTCGCAGTGGCCGGCCCTTCTCGTTGCTCAGGCCGCGGGGCGCTTGCCCTTGGGCTTCTTCTGCGCGAGCTCCAGGCCGTGCAGCCGGTCGGCGTACTCCTCGGCGGTCAGGTCACCGAGCGCGTAGCGGTCGGCGAGCACCCGACGGGCGTCGGCGTCCATCGTGGCGAACTCCATCCACCACGGGCGCCGGTTCGGCGCCAGGAACCGGCCGAAGAGGACTCCCAGGATGAAGGCGCCCGCCAGCGCGAGCCCGAGCGTGACACCGTCCATGACATCCTCCTTGCAGCGACTTCCGTCAAGCTAGCCTTGACATGCCGGGCTGTCAAACTAAGGTTGACACGTGACCGCGGACGAGGAGACGACGCACCGGCGCGCCTTGGCGGACGCCTGGGACCGGGCCACGTCTGAACGCGACCCGCTAGTCGCCCTGGCGGCGACCCGCGAGCTGCGGACGCTGCTGTACGACTGGGAGGCGGCGCTCGCGCGCGCTGCCAGCGAGGCCGGGCACAGCTGGGACGAGATCGGCAAGACCCTCGGGGTCTCGCGCCAGGCGGCCTGGACCCGGTTCCGTCAGCCGGCAGCCGGTACGGCGATCCGCGAGGCCCGCGAGCGGCTCGACGACGCGCGCCGACGCGCCAAGACCTCCTAGGGGACGAGCGCGGCGACGCGCTCGACGTGGGTCACGTCGGAGCCGGTCGGGATGAGGTGCAGCTCGTCCGTGCCGATGTCCTCGAGCCGTCGGAACAGCTCGCGCAGCTCTTTGTCGGTGCCGGCGAAGCCGGTGGTCGGGGCGATCGCGTCGACCAGCTCAGCGGGCAGCCAGTTCATGTAGTGCCGCAGGTGCCGGTGCACCTGAGCGCGGGCGCGCCCGTCGCCGTCGTCGAGCGCGAACCATGTCGAGGTGGCGAGGTGCGGCGCCGGCTTGCCCGCCTGCGCCCACGCCTCGCGGGCGACGTCGAACAGCCCGCTGATGCCCGCGGTGTCGAGGTCCATGCTCACGCCAGCGAGGCCGTCGGCCCAGGCCGCCGCGCTGCGCAGGGTCTTCGGGCCCATCGTGCCGACCAGCAGCGGCGGCCCCCCGTCCTGGACCGGACGTGGTCCCACCGGGAGCACCGCCTCGACCACGCGCTCTCCGCGCCAGACCCGTTTCATCGTCTCGGCCCGGTCGGCCATCCCCGCCATCGTGCGACTCGACAGCTCGACGCCGGCGGCGCGGTAGTCCTCGTCGCGGCCGCCCACGCCGAGGCCGACAGTCAAGCGGCCCTTGCTGAGGACGTCACCGGTGGCGAGCGCTTTCGCCAACGGCACCGGCTCGTGCAGCTGGGGCACGACGACGGTGGTGACGATCCGGACCCGGCTGGTCCAGGCCGCCACGGCCCCCAGCAGCGTGAGGGCATCCGGGTTGTCGAAGGCCATCCGCTCGCCGAAGCACAGCGACGAGAACGGTCCCTCGTCGATGGCCCGCGACCAGGACTCGAGGACCCCCGCGTCGAGGTCCGGCTCCATCACGGGCAGCGTCATGCCGATGCGCACGCCCGGCAGTCTGGCAGGCAGCGAGAGCCCGCCGCCCCGCGGTGGCCTTCCGACATCTCAACCGCCAGCTGCGGCGCGCGCGTGAACCTGTGGGACACGAGGGCCGCCTCGCACGCCCTCCCGTCCCAGCTGGCAGTCCGCTCAGTCGGTGAAGGTGAGCGAGCGGAACCGCTCCACGAGATCGGGCGGGACGGCCGAGGTGTCGAGCTCCACACGGCGGTAGAGCCACAACAGCAGGTCGGACGCGCTCGCCTGGAGGACGGGGATGCCGTCCCGCAGCCCGGGAGTGACCGCGAGAGTGTGAGGCGTGACGCCGTCCGTGATGGTCCAGGCGCCGTCGGCGTCCGTCGTGCGCATCCCGAAGGTCCCGTCCAAGTTCCCCTTGCCGGGCCAGGCCTCGCTGGCCACCGACACGGCGAGGAACTCGTCGACCGCGTCCGCGGCAGGCAGAGCCTCGATCGTCAGTGCGCGCCCGGCGGCGTTCTCGGCGTCCCAGTGGTGCACGGCGGCCTCCTGCACCTGGTGACGAAGCACGAAGCCCGCGGTCATCCGGTCCGGCGCCCAGGTCCACACGGGCGTCGCCGGGTCGGCCTCGCCCAGCACCCGCACCAGTCGCTCAGCGTTGGCCCGCAACGCCCCGAGCAGGTCCTCCGCCCGCGCCGGCCTGCGTTCCTCGGCGGGGGGCTCCTGAAGCTTCTCCTCCACGATCGTGGCCCAGAACCAGTGGACGTTCGTGATGTGGGCGACGAGGTCGGCGACGTCCCAGTCGGGGCAGTGCTCCACCCTCGCGTCCAGGTTGCTCTCGGCCGCACTCGCGAGACCCTCTGCGTGCGTGGCGATGGCGTTGAGAGGGTCGAAGTTCATGCGTCCTCCATCCCGTTGAGCACCAAGGTGAGCGTCGTCGGCGCGCCCGGGACGAGCCGCACGGGGATCCCCCAGTCTTGCTGGGTCACATGACAGGCCGCGTGCTCCGCGTCGATGTCGCAGCTCGCGGCGCTCGCCGCCACGTGCAGCACGCCCGACTTTCCCTGCAGCACAAGGGTTCTGGTGAGGTCGGTCGTGGTGCCGGAGCCCTGCACGTCGAGGCCGCTACCGCTGACCGTCAGCCGGGTGGGCGGGCCGTAGGTGTCGTCGAGCTTCTGCCCGGGCGGAGGCGTGAACACGACGCTGAGCTCTACCCGGCCCGGCGCCAGCTCGGTGGCCGGGCGGTGCGTGCGGTGCGCCACGCCGTCGACGACCAGTGCCTCATCCGGCAGCCGGACCAAGACCACCCGGTGCGCCGCGGACTCGACGACGAGCAGGTGCTCCCCGTCGACGACGGCGTCAGAGGGTTCCGCGAGACCGGTCACCAGGGTCGACACCGTGTCGGTGGCGGGGTCGTAACGCCTGACGGCCCCGTTGTAGGTGTCGCTGACCGCGACGCTGCCGTCCGGGAGGACGGTGACCCCGAGGGGGTGCTGGAAGAGGGCCTGCTCGGCCGGTCCGTCGCGGTGCCCGAAGTCGAAAAGCCCTGTGCCGACGGCGGTTCCGACCTCACCATCGCAGTACCAGCGCAGCGCCGAGGTCTCGGAGTCGGCGAACCACAGCCGGTCCGCGGCCGACGCGAGACCGCTCGGCTGCGCGAGGTACGCCGAGGCCGCTGCCCCGTCGCGCAGCCCCTCCCCGGTGGTGCCGGCGAGCACCCGCACGGTGCTGCCGTCGAAGGCGTGCAGCTGGTGCGTGCCGGCCATCGCCACCACGACCTCGCCCTCGAACACCGCGACGTCCCAGGGGGTGCTGAGGTTCACCGCGAGGGCGGGCCCCTCGGTGGCGTCCCCAGGGCGCCACACCTTCCCGGTGCCGGCTACCGTCACGGACTCCCCGGTGCCGAGGTCGAGCGTCCTCAGCTGGTGGACGCCGGTGTCTGCGACGAGCACGAGGCCACTCTCGAGCAGGCACAGGCCCTGTGGCTGGTGGAACCCGTCGTACCGGCGCACGACCTCGTCACCGTCGAGGGCGACCACGCTGTCGTGCCCGGTGTCGCTGACGACGAGCCGGCCGTCGGGCAGGCGCAGTGCCTTGCCGGGGAAGGAGAGCGCAGCCGTGGTGGGCGGTGGAGGGACGTACGGGCCGTCGCCGCGGTGCAGGGTGCCCTTGGCGTCGTGCTCCGCGACGAGCTCCTCGAGCAGCCGCGCGATCCCCTCGGCGTGGCCCTCGCCGGAGGCGACGTGGACGACGTACCCCTCGGGATCGACGAGGACGAGGGTGGGCCAGGCACGGACGGCGTACTGCTTCCAGGTGGTCAGGTCCGGGTCGTCGAGGACGGGGTGGTGCACGCCGTACCGCTGGACAGCCGCGGCCAGCGCCTCGGGGTCGGCCTCGTGCACGAACTTGGGCGAGTGCACGCCGATGACGGTGAGCACGTCGGCGAAGCGCTCCTCGACCGGACGCAGCTCGTCCAGCACGTGCAAGCAGTTCACGCAGCAGAAGGTCCAGAAGTCGAGGAGCACGAACCGGCCGCGCAGGCCGGCGAGCGACAGCGGTTGCTCGGTGCCCAGCCAGCTGCGGCCCGTCAGCTCCGGAGCCCGGACCCGGGCGGTACGGCGAGGAGTGACCACACCCCGAGGCTAGGCCGCCACGCCGGTGCCGAGGAGGATCACCTCATGGACCCGGATCTCGCCCGGACGCTCTGGCACCACGTCGAGACGATCAACGCGGTCACGTACTTCTGCCCGGAGTGCCGCGACGCTCCCGCCAACCTGGGCCTCAAGGGCTTCTGGATGGGGTACTTCGCCTGCCGAGCCGCGCCGATGGGAGCGGTCGGTCCGGGGGTCGTCGAGGCCACCTTCTTCAACTTCCACCCCGACCGCGTACGGCGAGCCCTCCCCGACGCGTGGCAGTACGCCACGCCTGACGAGCTCGTCGGCGTACGCGCCGCCGCGGCTGCCCGGGCACTGCGGCGGATCGCGGGACACACCGTGGTCGAGACGGCGGCGAAGAACGCCCTGCCTCCGCTGCGGGAGGTCGTCGTGGGCGCGGCTACGGAGGGACGGCCGCTGTTCGCCGCCAACCGCGACCTGCCGCTCCCGGACGACCCGGTGGAAGCGCTCTGGCAGTCGTGCACGACGTTCCGCGAGCACCGGGGAGATGGCCACGTCGCGCTGCTCACCGCCGCGGGCCTGAGCGGCTGCCAGGCGCACCTGCTCTTCGCCGCCGAGGCCGGGGTGGAGGCGGAGCTCTACCAGCGCAGTCGCGGTTGGAGCGCGGACGACTGGCGGACCGCGATCGGCGAGCTGGCCGAGCACGGCCTCGTCGACCGCGAGGGCACCGTGACCGAGAGCGGCCGACAGTTCCGCGCCCAGCTCGAGCGCCGCACCGACGAGCTGTCGGCCCGCTCCCTGGAGACGCTCGGCACCCGCGGCGTGGAGCGGCTCATGGACGACCTGCGCCCGGTCTCGCACCTCGTTGCCACCTCGGGTGAGCTGATGTTCCCCAACCCGATGGGCCTCCCCCACCTGCACCAGCCGTGATGGGATCAGCACGTGCAGCCGCAGACGCTCCCGCTGGTCGGCCGCGACGCACCGCTGCGCGAGCTGCAGGCTCTGCTCGCGGAGGCGCGCGCCGGCCGCGGCGGCCTGGTGCTGCTCACCGGCGAGGCCGGGATCGGCAAGACCCGGCTCGCCGACGAGCTGGTACGACGAAGCAACGGCCTCACGAGCCACTGGGCCTGGTGCCGGGCCGAGCAGACGGCCGGCTCGCTGCGCACCTGGTCGACGGTGGTCCGCGCCCTCGCCGCCGGCCACGCCACGGTCTCCGAGCTGGCCGCCACGAGCCCCGCGCTGCACGCCCTGGTGGCGGGCACGAGCGGCGAGAGCGCCTTGCACCCGGAGGTGAGCCGGGCGCTGCTGGCCGCCGACGTCGCTGAGGCGCTACGCCTGGCGGCCGACCGCCCACGCCTGATCGTGCTCGACGACCTGCACGACGCCGGCACCTCGACGCTGCGGCTGCTCGTCGACCTGCTGGGCGACCTGCGCGGCGTGCCGATCCTCGTCGTGGCCACCGCCCGCGACACCGGCTGGGAGGGTCGCGAGGAGCTGCGCGCCGAGCTGCTCCGCCAGGCCCGTCGGGTGCCGCTGGCCCCGCTCGGCACGGACGATGTCGCCGCCCTGCTCGGCACCGACGACACCGACCGGGCTGAGCAGCTGCGGACACGCACCGGCGGGAACCCTCTGCTCGTGTCGGAGCTGGCGCGCAGCGGCGAGCAGCTCCCCGCCAGCCTGCGCGCGCTCGTCGGCGCGCGGGTCCGCGCGCTCCCTCCGCAGACGCAGGACGTCCTCGCGGCGGCGGCCGTCCTCGGTCCGCGCTTCCGGCTCGACGTGCTCGGCGAGGTCGCAGACGTGCCGCTGGGGCAGCTCGCACCTCACCTCGTCCCGGACCTCGTCACCACCGATGTCCCGGGGGAGGGCCGGTTCGTCCACGAGCTGCTGCGCGACGCCGTGCATGCGCAGCTCGACCCCACGGCACAGCAGCGCTGGCACGCCCGCGCGGGGCTGGTCCTCGACGGGCTGCGGATCCGCGGCCGGATGGTGACGCCGGGCGAGGTCGCGCAGCACCTGCTGCTCGCAGGTTCTGAGCACGCGGTCGACGCCGCAGCCCGGTGCCTGGACGCCGCGGCCAACGCTGCCGACATGCAGGCCTTCGAGGACGCCGTTCGCTGGCGCACCCAGGCCCTCGACCTGCTCACCGATCCCGCCGAGCGGGCCGACGTGCTGGTGACGAGGGCCCGCGAGCTGCGGGCGGCGGGTGAGCGGGAGGGAGCCCGCCACGACCTGCTCGCCGCGGGATCCCTTGCGCAGCAGGCGAACCGGCCTGACCTGCTGGCCCACGCCGCCCTCGGTCTCGGCAGCGGTCCGGGTGGTTTCGAGGTCGACCTCGCCGACACGACCCAGCTCGACCTGCTCGAGGAGGCGCTGCGTGCGCTCCCCACCGACGCCCTTGCGCTGCGGGCCCTGGTGCTGGCCCGGCTGTCGGTCGCACGCAGCCTGGTGCAGACGCCGGCCGAGCGCGAGAGGACTGCGGCCGAGGCGATCGGGCTGGCACGCGACAGCGGCGACCCGGTCGCGCTGGGCGTCGCCCTCGCTGCGCACTGCGACGCGATCGCCGGTCCGGACCACGTCGAGGAGCGCCTTCACCAAGCCACCGAGGTCGTCGAGCTCGCGCGGGAGGCGCGGGACGGCGACCTGGAGCTGCTCGGGCGTCGGCTGCGGCTCGTCGCCATGCTGGAGAAGGGAGACCGACCCGCCGCCGAGCGAGAGGCCCGGGCCTACGAGGGCCGTGCCAACGAGGTGCGGCACCCGCTCTACCTCTGGTACCCCGCCTTGTGGCGCAGCCTGTGGGCGATGGCCGAGGGCCGGTACGACGAGGCCGCGGCTCAGCTCGCCGAGGTGGCCCGCATCGGGGCCGGGAGCAGCAACGCCCAGGTGCTGGGCACCACCGCCACGTGGGTGCTGCTCACGGCCAGGGGTGACCGAGACAGGCTGCGCGACCTGCACGCGCACTTCGACACGGCCGGCTTCGACGGCCTCTGGGTGAACGTCAGCGACGCCCTCATGCACCTGGAGCTGGGCGAACGGGAGCGGGCCCGCGCGCGGTTCGCACCCGCCTCGCACCGGCTCGACGAGCTCGCCGTCGACTCGGAGTGGCTGCCGACGATGGCGCAGGCCGCGATCGTCGTCGAGGCGTTGGGCGACCAGGATGCTGCCGCGCACCTCTACGACCGGCTGTCGCCCTACGGCGACCTGTTCGTCGTGGAGGGGATCGGTGCCGCGCTGCGCGGCCCGGTGCAGCTGTTCCTGGCGAAGGTCGCGCCCGACGCGGCGACACGCGCACGGCACCTGGCCCGGGCCGAGGAGCTGCTCCGCCGCATCGGCGCCGTGGGCCTGCTGGACCAGGTGCAGCGCACCGCGCAGCCGGCGTCCGAGGCCGCCTCGCTGACCCGGGAGGGCGACGTCTGGGCGGTCACGTGGCAGGGCAGGCAGACGCGGATGCGTGACAGCAAGGGCGTGCGCGACCTGGTGGTGCTGCTCAGCAACCCAGGCCAAGAGGTCCCGGCGCTCGACCTGTACGGCGGACCGGTCGAGCACGACACGGGCGAGGTGCTCGACGCGACCGCCCGGGACGCCTACAAGCGCCGGCTCGCAGAGCTCGAGGAGCAGGAGTCGTTGTCGGAGGCCGAGGCCACGGAGCGCGCGCTGCTGCTGGAGCAGCTCGCGTCGGCGTACGGGCTCGGGGGCCGCACCCGGCGTACCGGCTCGTCGGCGGAGCGCGCACGCTCGGCGGTGACCGCCCGGGTGCGGGACACCGTCAGGAAGCTGGCGCAGCTCGACCCCGAGCTCGGCCGGCACCTCGAGCACAGCGTGCGGACGGGGACGTTCTGCAGCTACGCGCCGGAGCACGCCGTCACCTGGCACCTCACACCGTGAGACCGGTCCTCACGCCGGAGGGGTGAACGCCCCACCCGACTGAGGAGGACCTCATGCCACGCGCCAGCACCGCCGACGCCCCGGTCGCGCTCGACCTGCCGATCATCGAGATCCGCAGCGCGGAGCTCGGCGACCAGACGGTCACGTTCGAGCGCCACAAGGCCGACAACGACCCTGCGCCGCTGTTCGTCGGGCTGCCCGACGACCGCTGTCAGTGCCCGCACCACGGCTACGTGAAGACCGGGAAGATCGTGTTCCGGTACGCCGACCACGACGAGACCTACGAGGCCGGCGACGCCTACGTCGCGACCCCCGGGCACCTGCCGCTCATGTTCGCCGGCACCGAGCTCGTGGAGTTCAGCACCACGAGCGAGCTGGCCAAGAGCATGGCCGTCATCGAGAACAACCTCGAGAAGGCAGGAGCTTGAGATGAACCTCAACGAGTACCGCTTCACCGGCGACCCCGAGACGCTGCTCGCGCGCTGGCGCGAGTCCATGGAGGGCTTCGCCAAGGAGGACTTCCTGCTGCACCTCGTGACCGTGCGCGAGGACGGTCTGACCATCCTGGACGCCTGCCCCACGGAGGCCGACTTCCAGGGCTGGATCAACGGCGACGACTGGCAGCGGGTCAAGATCGCGATGGGGGCCGAGGTGGTCGTGACGCGCCTCGGCGAGGTGGCGACCGCCATCGCGCGGGAGCCGGACGTCGAGGTGGTCCGAGGACGCGTGCCCGCATGAGGGACGAGCTC
>JBKOVB010000019.1:0-38293 GCA_046723735.1 Actinomycetota bacterium
CCCTCCGACAGCGCGAACTGGATGGTCGGGAAGCGCTTGAGCACCGGCGACCAGACGAGGTTCGCCGCGGTTTGGAACAAGTTGAGCGGCGTGAGCGTGATCATCACGTCGATCGGCGCGTCGGTCAGCATCGGGATCGACGAGGACGAGCCGATGTGCAGGCAGATCACCGTGCCGGTGTCGACGCACGCCTTGTAGAACGGGTCCCAGTGCTCGTCGTGGAGGCTCGGCCACCCGAGCTTGCTGGGGTCCTCGCTGAAGGTCACCGCGTGGCAGCCCTTGGCCGCCATCCGCCGTACCTCCTGGGCCATCAGCTGGGGGTCCCAGATGGGCGGGAGCGCGAGGGGGATGAACCGACCCGGGTAGCTGCCGCACCACTCGTCGACATGCCAGTCGTTGTAGGCCTGCAGCATCACGTGCCCGAGCTCCTTGTCCTGGGCCCGCGAGAAGAGCTGGCCGCAGAACTGGGGGAACGACGGGAAGCACATCGAGCCGAGCACGCCGTTGACGTTCATGTCCTTGACGCGCTCGTGGATGTCGTACGTCGCGCGACGGATCTGGTCGTAGGACGTGACGTCCATGTTGTAGTCCTCGGGCGGACGCCCGGCGACTGCGTTCAGGCCGATGTTGGGCACCTCATTGCCCTCGAAGACCCAGACGTCGTTGCCTTCAGGCTTGCGGACGCTCCTGGGAGCGAGGTCGCGCCACTTGGCCGGCACGTGCTTGTCGAACATGTCCGGCGGCTCCACGACGTGGTCGTCGACGCTCACCAAGATCATGTCCTCGACGCGCATGGCTGCTCCTCGGCTCGACCGGGTCAGGCTGGGACAACCCGGACGATAGAAGTCGTTACCGTTTTTGGAAAGGCCCCTCTCAGGATTGACAAGCGTGCATCTCAGTCGCACGGTGCCATGCGGGGACGACCTGCACCTCCCTGGCCCAACACCCGCGAAACACGCATACTCGATCTACGCGAGGTCCTCCCAGCGACCCCGCCACCCCGGAGGCGCCATGCAGCTCCGCCCCACGTACCGGCGCAGGCAGCGGATCGCCGCCCACCTCGTGGGTGTCGCCGCCCTGACCGGCACCGCCGTGCTGCTGACTGACGCGCCGAGCCATGCCACGACGGACGCACGACCAGACGTGTTCACCGGTGACGCGGTGGCCAGCGCTTTCCACCTGCAGCTCGACAAGGACCCGCAGCTGTTCCCGGTCTCGGACCCGCTTCACGTCGAGATCCCGTTCGCGACGACGTCCCTGGACTCCTCCGGAGGATCCACGGCCCGCGCCGCCACTGCTTACCCCGGTGCGGCGGCGACCGGGCTGGGCTCGCTCATGTGCACCTTCAACCCCGGCGCCTGCGCCATCCCGTTCCCGCAGTACCCGCTGATGGCGACCGCGTCCTACCCGACCACCCCCGACGCGAGAACTCACGGCGATCTCCCCGATCTCGCCGCGGGGCCGTTCAGCGTCACCCCCGACGTCGCCGTCGCCCACGCTCGCCCCGACAGTGCCGAGGCCAACACCAAGGCCAGTGGCATCGAGCTCCAGGGCGTGGTGTCGGTCGACACCGCGACCACCCGCACCCGGCAGGCGTTCGAGGGCAGCACGCTCGTCGTCACGGCGGAGTCGGGCCTGAAGGGGATCGACATCGGCGGCGGCCAGCTGCACATCGACGCACTGCGCTCGATCGCCGTGTCGCGTGTCGACGGCCAGAAGGTGACCACGGCGACGGCGACGACAGCGATCACGGGCGCCACCGCAGGCGGTACGCCCGTCACGATCGACAGCACCGGCATCCACGTGGCGGGCAACGGCGACGGCGGGCAGGCGAGCTCGGGCCTGAACTCGGCCCTGGCGCAGCTGAAGCAGGCGGGGATCGAGGTTGGCCTGGCGGCGCCGACGCAGTCGGCCAAGGACGGAACGGGTACGGCCTCCACCGGGGGCCTGCTCGTCGGCTGGTCGAAGCCGGTCGACGACCCCGGCCTGCCGTCACTCCCGGTCTCCGCGCCGGTGCAGCCCACCGGCGTCTACTTCGGCAGCATCAGCCTCGGGGGGGCGGGGGTGAACGCCTTCGCCAGCCCACCTGAGATCGACGTGCCCTGGACCGGCCCGCTCCCGGTGGACCAGCCCTCCGCTCCGGCGAGCATCTCGTCGCCCGTCACACCTGCGCTGTCCACCACGGGTGGCGCCCCCCAGCTGGGTACAGGTGGCAGCACGGGGATCCCGCCCACGGTGACCCAGCACAAGCCGCACGCCGGTCAGGCGGCCGCCCTCGGGGTCGACCTCTCGTCCGAGCGGCTGCGCGTCCTCGCCCTCGTCCTCGCCGGCTACCCGGCGCTGGTGCTGCTCCTCAGCCCGCTGCACGCACGCCCGCGTCGCCGGCGCGAGAATGTCACTCTCGCGTAGGAAGAAGCGTGCCGTAGACAAGCAAGACCGACGTTGTTAGGTTCCGCCACACAGCAGGTGGCCCGCTCCGGCCCAGGACGGAAGTGACCCTTCAGATGGCTCGCCCCGACGACGACGACCTGCCGGACCAGAGCGTGCTGTGGCGTTGGGTCTGGGGCTCGGTCCGCCCCGTGCTCGGCTACGTCCTCGTGGCTGCCGGGCTGATCCTCCTGGTGACGGCGTACCTGGGCGTCTCACGAGAGGTGCTCGTCGCCAAGCAGCTCCCCTACCTGGTCTCGGGGGGGTTCTTCGGGCTCGCCGCCGTCACGCTCGGCAGCCGGTTGCTGCTCATCGAGGACCTGCGCCGGGATTCCGCACGCCTGGACCGCATGGAACGCGCCGTCCTCGAGCTGCACGTGGCCCTCGTCGCGCGCCCCGACTGGCCGGTGCAGGACACGTCCCCCTGGACGCCCCGCGACGCCATCGTGGCCAACGGCCATGACCGCCCTGAGCGACTGCTGGCCCTGGCCGGTGGGAGCAGCTTCCACCGCCAGGACTGCCCCATGGTGCAGGGCAAGACGAACGCGGAGCCTGTCAGCGCGACGAGTGCCCAGCGCAAGGGCTTGAAGGCCTGCCGGATGTGCCAGCCGCTGGCCACCGGCGTCTGACGTGCTGTACCTGCAGCTCGGGCTGGCAGGCATCGCCACCGGCTCCATCGCCGCGCTGTCAGGGCTGGGGCTCGCGCTGACCTACCGCGCGACCGGTGTCTTCAACTTCGCGCACGGAGCCGTCGCGATGTTTGTGGCGTACCTGTTGTGGCAGGCCAACGTGGGATGGGGCTGGCCGCTGTGGTTCGCGGCACCTCTGGTCATCCTGGTCGCCGGTCCCGGCATCGGCGTCGTGCTCGAGCGCTTCGTGTTCCGGCCCCTGGAGACCAAGCGGGCCAGCACCTCGGAGAAGCTCGTGGCGACGCTCGGCGTGTTCGTCGTGCTGGTGGGCCTGGTGATGACGATCTGGGGCCCCGTTCACAAGACGGACTCCCCCAACCTGTTCCCGCAGACGTCCATCCGGATGCCCGGCGACCTCGTCATCGGCGCGAACCAGCTCGCCCAGCTCGTGATCGTGCTGCTCTCTGCGGCAGTGCTTTTCATCGTGTTCCGCAGCACACACCTCGGCACGCAGCTGCGTGCCGTCGTCGACCACCGGCAGCTCGCCGACCTCAGCGCCGTGAACGCGAACCGCATCTCCGCGCTGGCCTGGGCGCTGGGCTGCGGCTTCGCCGGCCTCTCCGGCGTCCTGCTCGCGCCGCAGTTGGAGCTCGACCCCTTCCGCCTCACGCTGCTCGTGATCGACACCTTCGGTGTCGCGGTCGTCGCGCGGCTCACGAGCATGCCGATCGCCGTCCTCGCCGGGATCCTGCTCGGCATCCTGCAGGCCGAGCTCGTGCAGTGGAGCTGGGGTGCGCCGTACGACTCGCTGAAACCCAACTTGCTCGTCGTCACGCTCCTGGTGTTCCTGCTGCTCTACCGCAGCCTGAACGAGCGCAGGGACGAAGGCACCGGGAACGGCCTCGTCGCGTCGGCCGTCGGTGGCGACCGCTCGCTGCCAGGGCGACTCGTGTTCGTCGCGCCCCTCGCGGTCCTGGCGCTGCTGGTCCCCGTCGTCACGTCGGGCCTCACCCTTCAGCACGCGGCGCTCGTGGTCTCTCTCGCCGTGGTGCTCCTCGCCGTCACCGCGGTCACCGGGTTCACCGGCAACATCACCCTGGGGGTCGCCGGATTCGCGGGGCTCGGCGCGCTCGTCACCTCACGGCTCAACACCGGTGACCTGCTCCCGGTGATCCCTTCGATGCCCGTCATACCGGCGATGCTGGGCGCGGCCCTGCTGGTCGGCCTGCTGGGCGCTGCGACCGGCTATTCGGCCCTCCGCCGTCGGGGTCTCTTCCTGGCCCTCACCACCCTGGCCGTCGGCTTGGTCGTGTACCGCTTCTTCTTCGAGAACCCGTTCTTCTCCAGCGGCGTCGACATCAACCGGCCGACGCTGTTCGGGCTGTCCCTCGACGACGACCGGGCGTTCTACTGGTTCACCCTCGCCTGCCTCGGCATCTGCCTGCTCGTCGTCGACCAAGTCCGACGCGGCCGGCTCGGACGCGTCCTCGCGGCCATGCGCGACTCCGAGACCGGCGCGCGCTCGGTCGGCATCGACCTGCGGCGGTACAAGCTCGCGGTCTTCTCGCTCAGCGCCGCTCTCGCCGCGGTGGGCGGGTCGTTGCTGGCACAGCAGCAGCGGGCCTTCGTCGCGCTCCAGTTCGACCCGTTTCACAGCCTGTTCTGGTTCACAGCGGTGATCGTCGCCGGCGTGAGCTACCTGTCCGGGGCCGTCGTCGCCGCAGCGATCTTCGTGGTCCTCGACGTCGCGCTCGGCGCCGGGGCCTCGACCCTCGTCATCGGGGTCCTGGCCCTGTTCGTCAGCCGCCTGCCCGGCGGCATCGTGGGCCGGACGCTGGCGCTGCAACGGCTCCGCGTGCCAGGTTCGCTCGCTTCTGCCTACGCGACCGCAGCGCGCACGCGGGGCCTCCAGCCACTGGCGACCCCCGAGCTGCAGCCCACGCCATACGCCCGTCGCCTGCTCCAGGAACGCGCGCTGGAAGGCACCCCGTCGTGACCGGGCTGCTCGAGGCGCCACCGCTCGGCGGGACGCTGCAGGTGGAAGGCATCAGCAAGCACTTCGGCGGGCTCGCGGCCGTCGACGACGTCAGCCTGCAGGTGCCACCGGGAGCGGTCACCTCCCTCATAGGACCCAACGGCGCCGGGAAGACCACGCTCTTCAACTGCCTCACCGGGGCGGTGGCACCCACGGCCGGCCGGGTCGTGCTCGACGGCCGCGACATCACCCGGCTGCCCATGCACGCCCGCGCACAGCTCGGCCTGGGCCGCACCTTCCAGCGCCTCGAGGTCTTCGCCGGGATGACGGTCGAGAACAACCTGCTCGTGGCGGCCGAGTCCGTCGAGCGCTCACGGGGTCGCGGCAGGCACGCAGCGCGTGACCTCACCGATCAGGTCCTGGACAGGATCGGGCTTGCCTCGCTGCGCCACAAGACGGCCGGCGAGCTGTCCACCGGCACGCTGCGCCTGGTCGAGCTCGGCAGGGCGCTGTGCACGGAGCCGCGGGTGCTGCTGCTCGACGAGCCGGGCAGCGGTCTCGACTCCCACGAGAGCGAGGCGCTCTCGCACCTCCTGCGCGACATCGCGGCCAGCGGCGTCGGCATCCTGCTCGTCGAGCACGACGTGGAGCTGGTGATGAGCCTGTCGGAGACCGTGTACGTCGTGGACTTCGGCAAGCTCATCGCGGTCGGGACGCCCGCGGAGATCAGCGCCAGCGCCGAGGTGCGCCAGGCCTACCTCGGGGTCGACGCATGACCGGCCATCTTCTCGAGCTTCGCGGCGTCCACGCCGGCTACGGGCGGATCACCGTGCTGCGCGACCTCGACCTCGCGGTCCCCGCGGGCGCCGTCGTCGCGCTGCTCGGTCCCAACGGTGCCGGGAAGACGACCACCCTGAGCGCGATCGCAGGCTCGATCCCGGTCCGCCACGGTGACGTGCTGCTGGAAGGACGCTCCGTGACGGGCCTGTCGTCGTTCGAGCGGGCCCGCCGCGGCGTGGTTCTCGTGCCCGAGGGGCGTGGGGTGTTCCCCGCGCTGTCCGTCCGGGAAAACCTCGAGCTGGTCGTACGCGGCTCAGGCTGCGATGCCGCGACCCGCGAGCAGCGGGTGGGCGAGGTCCTGGAAACGTTCCCGCGCCTGGCCGAGCGGCTCAACCAGCGAGCCGGCACGATGTCGGGGGGCGAGCAACAGATGCTCGCGCTGTCGCGCGCGTTCCTGACCGACCCGAAGGTGCTGCTCATGGACGAGATCTCCATGGGCCTGGCGCCGAAGCTGGTCGAGGAGCTGTTCGAGGCCGTGCAGACGCTGCGCGAGCGAGGAAGGACCATCGTGCTGGTGGAGCAGTTCCTCACCTACGCCCTGCGCTTCGCCGACATCTGCTACGTCCTCGGCAAGGGCAGGGTGACGTTCGTCGGCGAGCCGTCGGAGCTGGCGTCCGGCGTGGACTACCTGAGCGCCTGACCGCCTCTACGACTGGTCCGGCAGGCGAAGGTACGGCGTGGTGTAGCAGGTCGAGGAGAACGGCGCCCGCACGACGAAGCTCTTCGCCTGGTCCGACCACTGCACCACCTGGATGCAGCGGTAGAGCGTCTTCTTCGTCGCGAAGTCGAACTTCTCGTTGTTACGGGGCCACCACAGGCCACGCGCCGTGTAGCCACCCGGCTTGTTGAGGTACTTCTCCAGGCACACCCGGGTAAGGTCGGCACCGCAGGACAGGGCCGCGTCGGTGAACCACATCGCGCTCGCCCAGCCGTCGAGGCTCCACTGCGGCAGCTTGCCCTCGCGCTGCGGCCAGTACCGCTTCATCCCGGCCCGGAACTTGGCCACCTCGGGGTTGCTCGTCTGGTCGTAGCTGAGCGCGCCGGGGTCCTCGACGCTGAAGATGTGGGTACGGCAGGGAGCCGAGAACTGCGAGCCCACGGCCTGCGACCACACCGAGATCGTCGAGACCTTCGCGACGAGCGGCATCTGGTTCGAGTCGATGGCCTTGCACAGGTTCTGGTTGCCGGCGATGTCGATCGAGTCCCAGACAGCCGTGATGCCGTTGGTCTTCATGTCGATGACGTCGGCGTTGAAGTTCGGCAGGGCGACGTGCTCGGCGTACTCCTTGACCGTGATGCCCTCGGCCTGCAGCGCCTGCTTGATGGCGTGACCCTGGACCTGCGAGGGCTTGGCGTCGTCGTAGTAGACGACCGCGGCCTTGGTGATGCCGTACTTCTCCTTGAAGTAGCGGTACTGGTGGGTGCCCTGGTACTGGTAGCCCTTGTAGCCGATCTGCCCGTTCGCGGGGTACGGGTTGCCGCTGTAGCGGTAGAAGTGCGGCAGGGCGAAGTCCAGCGCATCGATCGCCACACCACCGACCGAGGGCACAGCCTTCTGCGAGACGTAGCGCATGCCGGCGCAGTTGAGGCAGTTGTTCGCGACGAAGGCGAAGACCTTCTGGTTGTCGACGAAGTTGGTGGCGCAGCTGATGTCCTTGCCCTGGTCACCCTCGTCGTCGCAGGTGTTGAAGACGACCTTCCGGCCGTTGATACCGCCATGCGCGTTCAGGTCGTTGAAGAACGCCGACGCGCCGTAGTAGAAGGGCGTGAACTGGTCCGGGCCGTAGTTGCCGCTCTTCGTGACGACGTTGCCCAGGTTGATCGACGTCGCGGTGACCCCGACGTCGCTCGCGTAGTTGGCTTTCCCGCCAGTGCTGCCAGCGCTCCCGGACCCGGTCGTGCCGCTCGTCCCCGTGGTGCCCGTGGTCCCCGTCGTCCCGGTGGTGCCCGTCGTCCCGGTGCTACCGGTCGTACCCGTGGTCCCGGTGCTGCCCGTCGTCCCCGTCGTCCCGGTCGTCCCGCTGGATCCGCCGTCCTCGCTCGGCGCGACGGTGGGCTGCCCGACGCCGGCGGTCAGGAAGTCGGAGTCGGGTCGTCGCGTCCCGCAGGCGCTGAGCAGGACGGACAGGCAGACGAAGCCGGCCAGGGCTGCGGCACGGGCAGGACGCACGACGCCTCCTCGCTGAGTGTGAAGGCTGGTCAGGGGCACGATGTCACGTCTCGCACCGTTTTGGTAGGGACGTTCTCATTTCTGCTCGGCGCGTTCTACGTCGCAGGCGTGGACGACCGCACGCACCGTGGCGAGCTCCTCGTCGTACTGCTTGCGGGTGAGGTCGAGGGACTGCGCGAGCCGCACGGTGCCGTGCGGCTTCAGCACCAGGCTGCGGGTCGAGGACGACCCGAGGTCGCGCCCCGACCGGTCCTGGGCGAGGGTCCGGACCCGCACGCAACGGCTCGCGCCCAGGTCGCTGCGGACCTCGACCAGCGCGAGCGTCGTCAGCCCCTGGCGGGTTGACGAGACGACGTGGGCCCGCACCGGGTCCTTGCTGCGCGCCTCGTGCACGAGCAACGTCAGCGCCAGGGCTGCCCCGAGGGCGCACACGGATCCGAAGAGCAGCACGTGAAGGCGCTCGCTCATACCGGGTCCACCTCGCGCACCGGCTCCCGCGCAACCAGCTCGGCGTGCATGCGCGCGACGTCCCGGCGTACGGCGGGTCCACCCAGGCTCGCGAGCACGACGCCGCCGAGGCCGAGGGCCGGGAGCAGCACGAGCAACGCGCCACGCAGGCCGACGGCGTCCGAGAGCACGCCGACCGCCAGGGGCGACGCCGCGGCGGCTCCCGCCGACACCAGGGCGGCGAGCGCCGCCGAACGGCCCCGCAGGTCGGGGTGCACGACGTCCGCCCGCAGCGCGGCGAGCGGGCCGTTCGGGACGGTGAGCGTCACCGCGCCGAGCCCGAAGAGCAGCAGCATCAGTGCGGTGCTGCTCACCGCGAACGCGGGCAGGAGAAGCAGCATCCCGGCCACCTGCGCGGCGGAGGCCACCTCGAGCCGGCCGGCTTCCCGACCGCCGGCCACGAGGCGGTCGCCGAGCCGGCCACCCCACAGCATCCCCACGACGGCCCCGACGGCGAGCAGGCTCGTCGCCGCCGTCGCGGCCCCGAGCGACATCCCGTGGTAGCGGACCAGGAACGTGGTCGCCCAGATCCCCAGGCCCGAGAGGAAGAACACGGCGAGCGACCCGGCGAGCAGCGAGACCGTGAAGGTCCGGATGCGCAGCAGCCTGCCGAACGCCTCACGCGCCGGCAGCCGTACCAGCGAGCCCGCGCCGTCCGCTGCCACGCCGACGTGCCGCTTGTCCACCTCGCCGCGCGGTGGCTCGGGCATCCGCCACAGCAGCACGGCGAGCAGGAAACCGGGGAGCGCGAACAGGTGGAAGGCCGCCCGCCAGCCCCAGGCGCTCGCCACCACGCCGCCCAGCGGAAGCCCCACGAAGCCGAGCACGGCCCCGACCTGGAAGATCCCGAGCACCCGGCTTCGCTGCTCGACGGGGTAGAGGTCCGTGAGCAGCGAGAAGGAGGCCGGGGTGTAGCTCGACTCGGCGACGCCCAGCCCCATCCGTGCGACGAACAGCCCGGCGTACGACGTGGCGAGGCCGGTCGCCACCATGGCGAGGCTCCACAGCGCCGCCCCCCACGCCGCGACCCGGCCACGGCGCACCCGGTCCACCAGCACGCCGAACGGCACCGCCCCGGCCGAAGCCACGAGCAGGAACGCCGCCGACAGGGTGCCGAGCCGCGCGTCCGAGAGGCCGAACTCGTCCTTGAGCAGCGGGAAGACGGCGGAGAGCAGGTACCGGTCGGCCTGGTCGACGGCGAGCACCGCGGTGAGGAGCAGCAGCGGCCTGCGCGTCGCCCCGCGCAGCCCCGTCACGCCCGCAATGTAAGGTCCCTTCCCTTTTGGGTCAATGTGCCTATACGTTTGCGAGAACGCCACTACCACCCAAGGGAGCGGGGCCGGTGACGGACCTTCTGCGGTACGACGGCAAGCGGACGATCGTCACGGGCGCCGCCTCGGGCATGGGCGCGGAGACCGCCCGGCTGGTGCTCGCGCGGGGCGGCGAGGTGTACGCCCTTGACGTCAAGGAGCCGACGGTCGAGGTCACGAAGTTCCTGCGGACCGACCTGTCCGACCCGGCGTCCATCGACGCGGCTGTGGAGTCGATCGGCGGCCCAGTGCACGCGCTGTTCAACTGCGCGGGCCTGCCGAACACCTTCCCGGGCCAGCAGGTGTTCCGCGTCAACTTCCTCGGCCACCGGCACCTCACCGAGCAGGTGCTGCCGCTGATGCCCGCAGGCAGCGCGATCGCCAGCGTCTCCTCCGTGGGCGGCATGAACTTCCTGGCGCACATGGGCGAGCTCGCGGAGCTGTGCACGATCACGGACTTCGACGACGCGGTCGTCTGGTGCGAGGCCCGCGACGAGCTCATCAACGACGGCTACGCCTTGAGCAAGGAGGCGTTGATCTACTACACGATGCTGCGCAGCACCGACGTGCTGAAGCGCGGCGTCCGGATCAACTGCATCAGCCCCGGCCCGACCGACACAGCGATGATGCCGGCGTTCGAGCAGGCCATGGGCAAGGACTACATGGCGGCGTTCCCGAAGCCGATCGGCCGCAACGGTCGGGCCGAGGAGATGGCCTACCCGCTGGTGTTCCTCAACTCCGACGGGGCCAGCTACATCAGCGGCCACAACCTCATGGTCGACGGCGGCTTCCTTGGCGGCGTGATGACCGGGCAGGTGGACGTCACCGCCCTCATGCCCAGCTGAACGAGGGGCACGGCCACCGAGGGTGGCCGCTACGTCGATCCGCGAGGAGACGTCCAGCGCGCCGCGCATCTGCTCCGTGGACGCAGGGCTGGGCCGTTCTCAGCCCGGACTGACGAGGGAGCCGACCTCCGTGGGCTCGTAGACCGGCAGCCGGATCGTCGCGCGCCACCGCAGCGCCAGCAGCACGGCCGCCATGCACACCACGCCGCAGAGCACGAAGGTCTCCTGCGTCCCCACCGCCGTCGCCACCCGGCCGAGCACGAACGACGACAGCGGCAGCACGCCGACGAACGCCACCATCGCCAGCGACATCACCCGGCCGCGCAGCTCCTCGGGGGCGTGATGCTGCGCCAACGCGAGGGTGAGGTTGGAGTTCGCGAACTGGCAGCCGCCGAGCACGACCCCGATCACGAGCGCCGCCGGCAGGGTCGTCGCGAGACCCAACCCCACGAGCGCCACCGAGAACACCGCGCCGGTGCCCAGCAGCAGCGCCGCGGGCCGGCGCTCGCTGAGACTCCCCACGGCGAGGATCCCGATCAGCGCGCCGACGCCGATCGCCCCCTGGAACAGCCCGAAGTACGTGGCGCCGAGCGTCTTGTCGTCGTGGGCCAGCACCGCTGTCGTGTAGGCCACCCCGAGCGGCTGGTAGACCATCCCGATCGCCGACAGCACCGTCAGCAGCGGGAGCGAGACGGCGAGTGCGGGAGTACGCCGGGCGAACCGCAGCCCCTCCAGCACGCCGGTGCCCTCCGACCCCTGCTCCACGAGGGGCGGGACGGACGTCCGGGACCAGACCAGCAGCACCGGCAGCAGCGACAGCGCGTTGAGCCAGAACAGCCACGCCACGCCGAGCAACGGGATGAGCGCGCCGGCCAGCAGCGGCCCGACTACCCGGGTGCCGCTGCCGGTGACGGCGTTCATCGACACCGCGCTCGAGAGGTCGTCTCGGTCGACCAGCGCCGGCATCAGCGCCATGGAGGCCGTCTGTGTGACCGTCTGCAGCGTGCCGGTCGCGAGGCTCACCAGCGACAGGGTGAGCAGGGTCGCCGTACCGGTAGCTGCGAGCAGGCCGGTCACGGTGCTCGTCACGACGAGCAGCGAGGTCCCGATCAGCACCGTCCGCCGTCGGTCGTAGCGGTCGACGATCGCCCCGGCGTACGGGCCCAGCACCAGCTGGGGCAGGTAGCTGGCGAGGTAGATGGTGCCGAGCGCCGAGGTCGAGCCGGTGATGTCGTAGACCAGGAACGCGCGTCCGGTGATCTGCATCCAGATACCCATCGTCGAGACGAGGGCTGCGAACCACACCCGACGGAACACCGGAACGCGCAGCGCCCGGCCGACGTGTCCGCCGAAGCTCATTCTCGGCGCAGCAGGAAGGCGCCGGCCGGGACGCCGCCGCCCGCGCTGACCGCGGCAACCTGCGCCCCGGGCACCTGGCGCTCGCCGGCCTCACCGCGCAGCTGCAGCACCGCCTCGTGCAGGAAGCCGTAGCCGTGGGTGCGGCCGCCGGAGAGCTGGCCGCCGTGGGTGTTCAGCGGCAGCTCCCCGTCCAGCGCGATCCGCTTGCCGCCGGCGACGAAGTCGGCCGCCTCGCCCACGCCGCAGAAGCCGAGCGCCTCCAGCCACGAGATCGTGTTGAACGTGAAGCCGTCGTAGATCTCTGCG
Organism: Actinomycetota bacterium; assembly: GCA_046723735.1. Lineage (GTDB taxonomy): Bacteria > Actinomycetota > Actinomycetes > Mycobacteriales > SCTD01 > RYN-111. The sequence continues at coordinate 12,369 of JBKOVB010000019.1, forward strand.
ACGTCGACGTCCTGCGGCGTCAGCGTGGTGCGGCTCCACAGGTGGGCAGCCGGGCCGAAGACGTTCGGCAGGTGCGTGATCGTGCCCTGGTCCCACGACTGCCGCTCGTCGAGCTTGGTGCCGACCGCTTCGACGAGCACCGGCCGCTGCCGCAGGTCGCCTGCCGTCTCGACGGCGGACACGACGAAGGCGACGGCACCGTCGACCGGGACGTCGCAGTCGTACAGCCCGAACGGCGTGCTGATGAGCCGCGCGGACAAGTAGGCGTCCATGGTGAGGGGCTCGGTGTAGACCGCGTCCGGGTTGCGCGCCGCGTTCTTCCTTGCGTTCAAGGCGATCTCGGCGAGCATCTCGCGGTTCGCGCCGTACTTGGCGAAGTACTGCGAGGCGTGCATCGCGATCCACGGTGCCGCGCTCGCGCCCCCGAACGGGACGCGCCACTGGAAGTCGCCGCCGACCCGGCCGCCCATGCCCATCCCGGACGGCCGCAGCGTGCCGTTGCGCATCAGCTCGGTGCTGGTGGCCTCCCAGACGGTGCGGAAGCACAGCACGTGCCGGCACAGGCCGCTCGCGACGGCGAGCATCGCGGCCACCACCGAGCCGAGCTGACCGGGCGTCTCCATGGTCCCGTTGTGCCAGGTGGGATGGATGCGCAGTGCCTCCTCGACGGCGGGAATGCCGCCCTCGCTGATGCCACCACTGACGGCGCCGCCCGGGTACGTCGAGAGCCCGTCGATGTCGTCCATGCTGAGGCCAGCGTCGTCGACCGCGCGGCGACAGGCCTCGACGGTCAGCGACAGGGCGGGCCGCATGAGGCGCCGGCCGACCTGCGACATGCCGACGCCGGTGATGGCGACCCGGTCCTCGAACTTGGCGGTGGTCACCATCGGCCGTGGCTTCGGCTGCGGAGCCTGGACTTCTGGCACCATCGTGGTCGCGCCGGGGTCGGGTTCGAACAGCGGCAGCCACACGTCGTCCTGCTGGACGAACGTCACCCGCACCGGCATCCCGACGTGCACGTCCTCGGGCGGACAGCCCACCACGTTCGTGGTGAGCCGCACCTCAGGGGCGGCGGCCAGCGTGACGATCGCGAGCACGTACGGCGGGGGGAAGGTCGGGATCCACAGCTGGTGGTTGACGGTGCAGCCGACCACCACCGCGCGGCCGTCCACCGCCGTCCACGCAAGGTCGCTGGACAAGCAGGTCGGGCACACCACCTGGGACGGGTGCAGCAGGACGCCGCAGCGGGTGCAGCGCGGCAGCCGCAGCTCCCCCTCGGCGCCGCCTGTCCAGAACGGGGTGGACGCGCCGCCCAGCGCAGGCAGCGGCCGGGTCACGTCCTGCGTCAGAGCGGTCCCCCGTAGGTCTTGGTCTCGAGGTACTGCTCGAAGCCCTCGAGGCCGTTCTGCCGCCCGATGCCGGAGGCCTTGTAGCCGCCGAAAGGCGAGTCGGCGCCGTACCAGATGCCGCCGTTGACGGCGAGCGTGCCGGAGCGGATGCGCCGGGCGACGGACAGCGCCCGCTCCTCGGACGCCGACGTGACGCCGCCAGACAGCCCGTACTGACTGTCGTTGGCGATCCGGACCGCGTCGTCGTCGTCCTCGTAGGGGATCACGACGAGCACCGGCCCGAAGACCTCCTCCTGCGAGATCGTCATGCTGTTGTCCACGTCGGCGAACAGCGTCGGCTCGACGTAGAACCCGGTGGGCAGGTGGGCGGGACGGCCTCCACCGGTCACCAGCCTCGCGCCCTCCTCGATCCCCTTCTGGATCAGGCCGAGGACGCGCTCGCGCTGCGTCGCGCTGATGAGCGGGCCCATGAAGTTCGAGGCATCGGCGGGATCGCCGTACGGCACTGCCGCGAAGCCCGCCTCCACGACCGCGAGACCCTCGTCGTACCTGGAGCGGGGGAGCAGCAGCCGGGTCTGCATGGCGCAGCCCTGCCCGGCGTGCGAGCAGGCCGCCGCCCAGGCCATGCCCAGGGTGGCCTCGAGGTCGGCATCGTCCAGGACCACGTGGGCCGACTTGCCGCCGAGCTCGAGGAACAGCCGCTTCAGGGTCGGCGCGCCCTTCGCCATGATGCGACGGCCTGTGGCGGTCGAGCCGGTGAAGGAGATGACGTCGACGCGGGGGTCCTCGACGAGCTGCTCGCCGAGCAGGTGGTCCGAGCCCGGGACGATGTTCACGACTCCCGCTGGGATGTCGGTCTTCTCGGCGATGAGCCGGCCGATGCGGGTGGCGCTCCACGGGGTGTCAGGCGCCGGCTTCACGACCACGGTGTTGCCGGTGGCGAGCGCCTGGCCGAGCTTGTTGACGAGGATCTCGAAGGGGTAGTTCCACGGGATGATCGCGCCGACGACTCCCACCGGTTCCTTCGCGACCTTGCGCCAGGACCGCATCCCGAAGGCCGTGCCCTCGGGCAGGTCGCGTTCCCAGGGGTAGGTGTCGATCTGCGAGGCCGGCCACAGCAGGCCGTCGGCCAGCGGCGCGTCGAGCTGCGGGCCGTAGGTCAGCAGCACCGGGGCGCCGACCTCCGCCACCAGCTCTGCGCGCAACAACTCGCGCTCCTCCTCCAGCGCAGTCTGCAGCTGCTCGAGGCAGCGCTTGCGCAACGCGTGGTTCGTGGACCAGTCGGTGGTGTCGAAGGCACGCCGGGCGGCGGCGATCGCACGTTCCATGTCCTCACGCGTCGCGTCGGTCGTGACGCCGATGACCTGCTCGGTCGCCGGGTTCACGTTGTCGAACGTCGCCCCGCTCGTCGTCTCGCGGAGCTCGCCGTCGACGAGCATCCGCAGCTCACCGAGCTGGGTCTGCGTGGTGGTCACGGCAGCACCGTCACAGGCACGTGCGAGTACCCCGCGACGTTGGTCATGTTCACGCGCTTGAGCCTGTCGCGGTGAAGCTCGAAGCGGGGCATCCGGTCGCGCAGCAGCTCGATGGCGATGCGGCTCTCCATCCGAGCCAGCGCCGCGCCGAGGCAGCTGTGCACGCCGTACCCGAAGCCGATGTTCTGTCCTTGCTCGCGGTCGATGTCGAACCGGTCGGGTTCGTCGTAGTAGCGCTCGTCCCGACTAGCCGAGCCGTTGATGAGCAGCACCGGGCTGCCGGCCGGGATCGTCACACCGTGCAGGGTGATGTCGGAGAGGGTGTAGCGCCCGACGTACTGGGCCGGGGGGTGGTAGCGCAGGATCTCCTCGACCGCGGCGGGGATGTTCGCCGGGTCGTCGAGGACCTTCTGCCACTGGTCGGGGTTGTCGGCGAACAGCACCGCCGCGTTGCCGACGAGCTTGGTGACGGTCTCCGCCCCGGCACCGCCGAGAAGGCTTGCAAAACCGGCGATCTCGACGTCGTCGAGCTGCGTGGTCGTGCCGTCGTCCTGGGTGATCTCGGCCGCGATGAGCCGGCTGATCATGTCGTCGCCGGGGTGCTGCCGCTTCTGCTGGATGAGGTTGTAGTAGAGCAGCCCCGACTCGATGCCCGCCGCCAGGCCCTCCTCGGACATGCCGATCTGGCCCTCTTCGCGGTGCAGGCTCTTGTCCAGCCAGATGCGGATGTTCTGGCGGTGCTCCTCGGGCACGCCCAGCATCCGGGTGATGATCTCGACCGGGAACAGCGCCGAGAAGTCGTGCACGACGTCGAAGTCGGGGGTGCCGGCCTTGTCGAGGAAGCCGGTCACGACCTCGCGGACCATGGGCTCGAGAGCCCCGATGGCCCGGGGGGTGAAGACCCGGCTCACCAGCACGCGCATCCGGTTGTGGTCCGGCGGGTCCATCATGATGATCAGCGGCGGTACCGGCTCGTCGCTGGTGATCATCGACAGGTCCACGCCGCGGCTCGACGAGAAGACCTCGTGGTTCTTGTAGGCCTCCGCCACGTCCTCGTGCCGGGACAGCGCGTAGAAGCCGTACGTCGCGTTGTAGTAGACGGGCGCCTCGTCCCGAAGCCTCTTGTACGTCGGGTACGGGTCGTTGAAGAAGACGTTGGAGAACGGGTCGAACTCCGGCCCCTCCGCCGTCCCCGCGGCCCCTGTCTCGGTCTTCGCTGTGGTCACAGGATGTCTCCCTGCTCTTTGTGCCGGGCGATGTCCTCCCAGGACAGGCCGATCTCCAGCAGCACCTCTTCGGTGTGCTGGCCGTGCTCGGGCGCACCCGTGGGGCGGGCGGACGTCTCGTCGAACTGCACCGGGTTGGTGGGCAGCGCGAACTGTGCCCCCGTGGACGCCGTGACGCTCGCGACGTAGCCGTTGGCGACGACGTCCGGGTCGTCGTGCAGCTCGAGGGCGTTCTGCAGCGGGCCCCATGCGCCGGACAGCGTGGCGAGCGCCGTCTTCCACTCCTCGAAGGTCTTGCTCGCGAAGGTCTCGTCGAAGATCTTGATGAGCTCGACCCGGTTGGTGAAGCGGGCCGTGCCGTCCTTGAACCGGTCGTCGTCCACCAGCTCGGACAGCCCCATGAGCCCCGCGACCTCGGGCCAGAACTTGTCCGACTGCAGCATCATCAGCGTGATGAAGCGACCGTCCTTGGTGCGGTAGTTGCCCACGAGCGGGTTCGGCGACGAGCTGCGGTCGAACGACGGGACCGGGCTGTTCTCGTAGAGCTTGGCGGCTGTGACGTCGGGCGAGAGGTTCCAGACCGCCAGACCCAGCAGCGACACGTCCACGACCGAGGTCTCGCCGGTCCGCTCCCGCTTGAACAGCGCCGCCGCGATGCCGCCGGCGATGGTCTGGCCGCCCATGATGTCGCCGAAGGCGGGACGAGCGCCGACCGGCCACTCCGCGGACGAGGGGGTGAGCTGGCCGGCGATACCGCCCCGAGCCCAGTACGAGACCCCGTCGTACCCGGGCTTGCCGGCGTCGGGACCCTTCGTGCCGTGGCCGGAGCCGCGGACGTACACGATCTTCGGGTTGACCGCGCGGATGTCCTCGAGGTCGATGCCGAGCTTCTTCCGCACGTGCGGCAGGTAGTTCGTGAGAAAGACGTCCGACTCGGCCGCCAGCTTGAGCAACAGCTCACGGCCGCCCTCGGTGGTGAGGTCGATGGCGACCGACCGCTTGCCGCGGTTGGGCACCTCGATCATGTAGTTGACGCCGCCGGCGCCGGCAGGCACCAGCCCCATGGTGACGAGCCCCCGCTGCGGGTCGCCCCCGACCGGGTGCTCGACCTTGAGCACGTCCGCACCCCACTCGGCGAGGACTGCCCCGGCGGCGGGCACGAAGGTCCAGGTGGCGACCTCCAGCACCTTCACACCTGCGAGTACGTCAGTCACCACGGCTCCTGTCTCGAGGCATGGGCGACCCCGGACAGGGGACGCGGGTGGGAGCTCCCGGCTACGCCGCGACGGGCGCGTTGACCTTCATGACCTCGGCGAGGTTGCCGCCCATGATCTTGGCGATGTCCGCGTCGGGCAGGCCCTTGAGGTCGTCGACGAAGGTGATGGGGTCGGCCAGGCCCTCGGGGTGCGGCCAGTCGGAACCGAACATGCAGCGGTCGGCACCCATGATGTCGACGATCTCCTGGAAGTTCTCCTCCCAGAACGGCGTGATGTACACGCCACGCTTGAAGGCGACCACCGGGTCCTCGAGGAACGCGCTCGGCATCTTGGCGTAGACGTCGGCGAACGACTTGAGCAGTCCCTTGACCCAGCCGGCGCCGTTCTCGACGGAGATGACCCGCAGGTCCGGGTGCCGTGACAGCGCGCCGTGGCACACGAGCGCGGTCATCGCGTCCTCGATCGGGCGCTTGCCCATCGCGACCATGCGGAACGCCGTGGGCTTGAAGGGAGTGAACTCCCGCGACGGCTCCCACATGTTGAGCAGCTCGTTGTAGCCGGTGTCGGAGGCGTGCATGGAGACGGGGATCTTGGCGTCGACGCAGGCCCTCCAGAACGGGTCGAACTCCTCGAGCCCGAAGGAGCGGGTGCCCCGCAGGCCAGGAACGGGAGCCGGTCGGACCAGCACGGTGCGAGCGCCGCGCTCCAGCACCCACTCGAGCTCCTCGAGCGCCTGGTCCACGAACGGCAGCGTGATGACCGGAGTCGCGAAGATGCGGCCCTCGTAGTTGAAGGACCAGGTCTCGTACATCCACTCGTTGAGCGCGTGGATGACGGCGTGGATCGCCTCCGGGTCGTCCTTCATCCGCTCCTCGACGAGGCTCGCGAGCGTCGGGAACATCAGCGAGTAGTCGATGCCGAGCTCGTTCATCACCTCGAGCCGCGGCGCCGGTTCGCGGAAGGCCGGGATCGCCTTCATCGGCTCGCCCATGATCTCGCGGTAGCTCTTCCCGTCCGGGTTGCCGTGCCGGTAGTACTCCTCCTGGGCACCCGGCCGGGCGACGACGTCGAAGGTCGGGTTGGGGATGTAGTCGCTGATCTGCCCGCGCACCACGATCTTGGTGCGGCCGCGCACGTCGACGTAGTCGATGACGCCCTTGTACTTGTCCGGCAGGAACTTCGTGAGCGCCTCGCGCGGCTCGTAGAAGTGGTTGTCGGCGTCGAACACCGGGAAGCTCAGCTGACGGGACGGCACGACCGGACCCCCTGTGTGGGATGAGTACAAGAGCGAACCTTGCTCGTTCTGAGAAGCACGTTACCACCCAGAAAGAGCCGTTGCGCAAGAGGGGATTGCTCGCTTATCCAGCCAGTACGACGGAACCACGCGCGTGCGGCGGAGAAGGGCCTTTCCGTGTAACGGCAACAGCACTAACCTCCAGGCAAGCGTCGAGATCGAGGAGCGCCCGGATGCCCGCGTTTTCGCTCGAGAACCTGCTCTCCTGCCTGCAGCTGCAGGAGAAGGAGCCGGCTACCTACGTGGGCGAGAACCTCGAGCTGGGCTACCACCGGGTGTTCGGCGGCCAGATCCTCGGGCAGACGCTGCGGGCGGCCACGGCCGCCGCCGACCCGGGAAAGGTCGTCAAGTCGCTGCACCAGCTCTTCCCGCGCGAGGGCGACGCGGCCCAGCCCATGACGTACGCGGTGACGCCGCACCAGAGCGGCCGCACGTACGCGAGCACCGGGGTCGTCGCGACGCAGGGCGAGAAGGTCGTCAGCGTCGCCACGGTGTCGCTGCACGTCCCGGAGGAAGGCCTCGAGCGTCAGGACCCGGCGCCCTGGGTCGGCGCGCCGGAGGACGCGGTGGCGGTCGACCTCGGCATGGTGCCCTGGGAGACGCGGGTTGTGGACGGCGTCGACCTCGGGTCGCGGGACACCGGCCCCGCGGTCTTCCGGTTCTGGATGCGGACGCCGGCGCTGCCCGACGAGGTCTCGCTGCACCAGGCGCTGCTCGCGCACGCCACCGACCTCACGCTCATCGGCACGGCGCTGCGGCCTGTCGAGGGCCTGTCGCAGGCGGACACGATGGTGCGCTTCCACTCCGCCGTCACGTCGCACACGGTGTGGTTCCACCAGCCGTTCCGCATGGACCAGTGGCTGCTCGTGGACCAGCACAGCCCGGTGCTCGTCCGTGCCCGGGCCTTCGGGCGTGGGGACATCTGGACCGAGCAGGGCCTGCTCGTGGCCTCCTTCGCCCAGGAGTCGATGGTGCGGATGCTGCCCACGGCTTGACGCGCGACGGGCCCGTTCGCGGTCAGAAGACCGGCAACGGCCCGCTCATCCCGCCGGGACCCCGTTTTGGTTGCTGATCTCGGACTTCATCTCCTGCAGCCCGATGAGGATCGGGTAGCCGCCCTCGCTCAGGGCGTGGCCGTGGCCGGCCTGGTGGATGTCGAAGACAGACTGGATCGCCGCGTAGAAGCCCTGCACGTCGAGCGTCTGGTTCACGGCCCGCTTGGCCATGCGAAGCGCGAACGGATGCTTGCTTGCGATCTCGAGCGCCAGCGAGCGGGTCGCCTCCTCGAGGTTCTGCAGCGGCACGACCCGGTTGACCATGCCGACCTGGCGTGCCTCGTCGGCCGTGATCGGCCGGCCCGTGAACAGGATCTCCTTGGCCAGCCGCGGACCGAGCTCCCAGGTGTGGCCGTGGTACTCGACGCCGCCGATCCCCATCGCCACCACGGGGTCGGAGAACTTCGCGTTGTCGGCCGCGACGATGAGGTCGCACGGCCAGCACAGCAGCAGCCCGCCGGCGATGCACACGCCCTGGACCGCGGCAATCGAGGGCTTGGGGATGTTGCGCCATCGCAGCGAGTACTCGAGGTACCGGCGCGACTCGGTCGCGTAGATCCCCGCCACCGTGAACTTCGACGGCTGCGACGGGTCGCCGGCCTTCAGGTCGTGCCCTGCCGAGAAGTGCTTGCCGTTGGCCCGCAGCACGATGACCCTCACGTCGTCGTCGTCGGCCGCGCGCCGCCAGGCCTCGTCCAGGTCGTCGAGCAGGGCCATGTTCTGGGCGTTGGCCGCCTCAGGCCGGTTGAGGGTGATGGTCGCGACGTGGTCGGCGACGTCGTACAGGATGAACTCGGTCTGCACGGGGGCTCCCAGGATCAGACGCCGAGGACTTCGGCGAGGCGGGCACGGTGGTGGCGGGCGTCTCCGAACAGGAGCTCGTCGGTGGCGGCGCGCTTGAGGTGCAGGTGAGCGGAGTGCTCCCACGTGTAGGCGATGCCGCCGTGGATCTGCGTGCTGACGATGGCCGCGCCGGTGTAGGTGTCGGAGCACCAGACCTTTGCGATCGCCGCGAGCTCGACCAGCTCCGGCCCGTCGACGGCGACCTCACGAGCCGCGCGGCGGGCTGCCGCCTTGGCCGACTCGACGCCCATGAAGATCTCGGCGCAGTGGTGCTTGATCGCCTGGAACGACCCGATCGGCCGGCCGAACTGGTTGCGCACCTTCGCGTAGCCCACGGTGGCGTGCAGCACCGCTTCGGCGCCGCCGGTCTGCTCGCACGCGAGCGCGGCCGCACCGAGGGCCAGCACGTCCCGAACGAGCTCGGGTCCACCGATGCGCTGTCCAGGCGCGCCGTCGAGACGCAGCTCCACGAGCCGCCTCGTCTGGTCCGCGGTGTCGAGCACGGTCGTGGAGATCCCTCGCGCGCCAGGCTGGAGCGCGTAAACGCCGTCGCTCGCGGCCACGAGGAGCAGCTGGGCGACGTGGCCGTCGAGCACGTACGGCACCACACCGGAGAGCACCCCGCCTGAGGCGACGACCTGCGGCGCGGGCACGGCACCGCGGGCGGGCTGCTCGACCGCGACGGTCGCGACCAGCTCCCCGGCCGCGATCTGCGGCAGGTACCGAGCGGCGAGCTGGGGGTCAGCGGCGCGCAGCAGGGTCAGCGTGGCCAACGTCGTCGCCAGGAACGGGCCCGGGCACAGCACCCGCCCGAGCTCCTCGAGGACGACGGCGACCTCCTCGAACGTCGAGCCGCTGCCGCCGTGCTCATCGGGTACGACGAGGCCCAGCACCCCGAGCTGCGCGAGCTGCCCCCACAATGCGGCGTCGTACCCCTCGGGCGTGACCATTGCGGCGCGCACGTCGGCCTCGGTGCACCGGTCTGCGAGCAGCTCCGCGACCGCTGCCCGCAGTGCCTCACGGTCCTCGGTAGAGACCTCGGGCAGGACGGCAGTCACGACGGCTCCTTCGGCAGGCCGAGGACGCGCTCGGCGAGGATGTTCTTCATCACCTCGGTCGTGCCGCCCGCGATCGTCGCCGCCCTCGACCCGAGGAACGAGCTCACCACCGACGGGGCCGCTCCGGTGAGCGCCGGCAGTCCCTCGACCGCGAGCCGCGTCTCGCTGATCCGCTGCGTGAGCAGGCTCCACGAGAGCTTGATGACCGACTGCTCGGGGCCGGGCATGCCACCGGCGACCGCCTTGGCCAACGACTCCTGGCCCATCATCCCGAGGACACGTGCCTCGACGTACCGCTGCACGAGCTCGTCCCGAAGGCCCTCGCCCACCGGTCGGTCACCGTCACGGGCGTGGTCGGCGAGCAGCGTCCGCACGTCGCTCTCAAGCAGCGACGACATCGTCACGACGCCGGTGCGCTCGTGCGCCAGGGTCGTCATGGTGACCCGCCAGCCGTCGTTCTCCGGACCGAGCAGCGACGCAACCGGCACGCGCACGTCGGTGAAGAAGACCTCGGCGAACTCGGCCTCGCCGGTGATCTGGCGCAACGGGCGACGCTCGATGCCGGGCAGATCCAGCGGGATGACCAGCACCGAGATGCCCTTGTGCTTCGGGGCGTCGAGGTCGGTCCGCACGAGCAGCTCGCAGTGCGTCGCCTCCAGGCCTTGCGAAGTCCAGACCTTCTGGCCGTTGACGACGAACTCGTCGCCGTCGCGGACCGCCTGCGTGCGCAGCCCGGCGAGGTCAGAGCCGGCGTCGGGCTCGCTGAAGCCCTGGCACCACAGCTCCTCGCCAGACAGGATCTTCGGCAGGTGCGCCTTCTGGTCTTCGGTCCCCCACATGGCAAGCGTGGGGCCCACGTTGTTGACGCCGAGGATGCCCGCGATGGTCGGCGCCTTGCGCCGCCCGAGCTCCAGGTCGCAGGCCACCCGGTCCGCGACGCCGAGGCCACGGCCGCCGAGCTCCACCGGCCAGCTGGGCGCCACCCAGCCGCCGCGATGGAGCCGCTGCTGCCAGTCCAGACGTGCAGCGAAGCCACGGTCGCCGCCCCACTGCTGCTCGAAGGCCGGCAGCTCCTCGTCGAGGAAGCCGGACAGCTCCTCAGCGGGAGTCAGTGACATGGTTCGCTCCGCGAGCTCGCCCGTGTGGTCACGGAAGGACCTCGAGGACGACCGCGGACCCCATGCCGCCGCCGGCGCACATCGAGGCGACGCCGATGCCGCCGCCGCGCCGACGCAGCTCGTGCACCAGCGTGGTGAGCATCCGCGCACCTGTGGCCGCGACCGGGTGGCCGAGGCTGCAGCCGCTGCCGCTCGGGTTCACCCGCGACGGGTCGAGCCCGAGCAGCTTGGTGGCCGCGACAGCCACCGACGCAAACGCCTCGTTGATCTCGAAGAGCGCGACGTCTGCCAGCGACAGCCCGGCGCGCGCCAGCGCCTTCGGGATGGCCTGCACCGGGGCGAGCCCGGTCTCGGCCGGGTCGACGCCCACCGACGCCCAGGAACGGACCACGGCCAACGGCCGCAGGCCGCGCTCGGCCGCTAGATCGTGGGCGGTGACGACCAAGGCAGCGGCACCGTCGTTGAGGCCACCCGCGTTGCCGGCGGTGATGCTGAAGCCCTCGATCTCCGGGTGCAGGGACCTCAGCCCGGCCAGCCGCTCCATCGTGGTGTCGCGACGCGGGTGCTCGTCGGCGTCGAACATCACGACGCTGCCATCCGCCTTCGTCACCTTCAGCGGGACGATCTCGTCGGCGAAGCGACCGTCATCAGTGGCCGCCACCGCCTTGCGGTGCGACTCAAGAGCCCACGCGTCCATCTCCTCGCGGCTCACGCCCGCCTTGACGGCGGCGTTCCAGCCCACGGTGATCGACATGTCGCGGTTCGGGGCATCGGGCCGGTCAGGGTGGGTGGGCGAGATCCACCAGTCCTCCCAGTCCTGGGTGCCCGGCGTGCGCCAGGAGGCGCGGGGCGACGTCGACTGCGAGTGCGTGCCGCCCGCGATGACGGCGCGGTCCATGCCGGCCCGGATGCTCGCCGCCGCCGCCGTGACCGCCGTCAGCCCGGACGCGCAGTGCCGGTTCAGCGCCATGCCGGGCACCGAGGTCAGCCCCGCGGTAAGGGCCGCGTGCCGGGCGACGGCGCCTCCGCCGTACAGGCTCTCGCCGAGGATCACGTCGTCGACGTCGTCGGCACTCAGACCGGTGCGGGCGATCGACTCGGCGACCACCGCGTCCGCGAGGTCGAACGCGGAGGTCTCGGTGAGCGTCCCCTTGAAGGCGGTGCCGATGGCGGTGCGGCAGGCGGAGACGATGACGGCATCGGGCAAGGCCGGCCTCACTTTCCTCTGGGGAGGCCCAGGCCGTGCTGGGCGATGATGTTGCGCTGGATCTCGCTGCTGCCGGCGTAGATGGTCGTGCCCTTGGCATGGCGTACGGCGTGCTCGATCTCCCCGTGCTGCAGCGCCGTCGGGTCACCCCAGGAGCGGATCCCGTCGGGGCCGACAAGCTCGAGCAGGTCGGCGGCCTGGCGCTCCAGCCGCTCCGAGCTGAACAGCTTGGACATCGAGCCCTTGGCGTGCGCCGCGACGCCGGTGCTCGCCAGCCACGAGGCGCGGCGCTGCAGCAGCCGGGAGACCTCGGCCTCCGTCGCAGCCTTGCCCATCCGGGCGCGCACGTCGGGGTCCTCCAGCCTCGGACGGCCCTCGTCGTCGTGCGCCTGTCGGGCCCAGGCCTCGACGTTGGCCAGCAGCCGGTCCTGCTCGCCGACGAAGCCCGCGGTGTGCTCGCGTGCGAGCGCGACAGCCATGACCGGCCAGCCGCCGTCGACGTCGCCGATGCGCCACTCGTCGCTGACGTGGACGTCGTTGTAGAAGGTGATGTTCGTGCGCTCGCCGGACAGCGTGTGCACGGGGCGCACCTCGACGCCGGGCTGCTTCATCGGCACGAGGAACGTGGTGAGACCGCGGTGCTTGGGCACCTCGGTGTTGGTGCGCGTCAGCAGGAAGACGTAGTCGCCGATGTGGGCGTTGGTGGTGAACATCTTCGAGCCGTTGATGGTCCAGCCGTCCCCGGTGCGCACCGCGCTCGTCTTCGCCGCAGCGGCGTCCGAGCCGTTCTCTGCCTCGGTGAACCCGAGCACGATGACGATCTCGGCGGCCAGGGCCTTCGGCAGGATCTCGCGCTTCTGCCGCTCGGTACCGACCTGCGCGATCACCCAGGCCACCATCATCGTGGTGCCCAGCGCGTACGTCGGGGCGTTGGCGCGCGCCATCTCCTCGGAGAACGCGAGCACCTCCATCGGGTCGCGTCCCTGCCCGCCGTACTCGACCGGCCAGCCCGGCGCGAGCCAGCCCTTGTCGCGCATGGCCGCGGCGAAGCCCTCGTCGTGCTGCACCCCGGTGCGGTGGCAGCGCTCGAGCACCTCGGGGGTCAGAACCTCACGCAGGAACTCCCGCGCCTCCTTGCGGAAGACCTCGCTCTTCTCGCCCAGCCGGAAGTCCACGCTCAGCTCCCTGCGATCGCGAAGCGGACGTCGGAGACCCGGCGGTAGGCCGCCTTGGGCTCGCACAGGACGTTCGCCCAGGCTCGTGCCCGCCGGAAGTACAGCTGGACGTCGTACTCGAGCATGAAGCCGTACCCGCCGTGGAAGTGCAGGGCGTGGTACGTCGTGTCGCGAGCCGTCTCGGCGGCGAACCCGAACGCCATCGCCGCCAGCTCGGCCGCCCGCTCCGGCTCCTCCGCCGCAGCCCAGGCCGCCTCGCGGGCGAGCAGCTCGGCGCCGTCGACCTCGCAGGCGCGGTCGGCGAGCCGGTGCGCGACGCCCTGAAACGCGCCGATCGGCTGCCCGAACGCGTGCCGCTCCTTGACGTACGCGACGCCGATCTCCAGCGCCCGAGCCGCGATGCCGGCGAGCGCCGCGGCAGTCAGCACCCGCCACTCGTCGAGCGCCTTCGCGTAGGCCTCGACCGCCGCCTCGCCCTGCGCGAGCACCGTCGCGTCGGCGGGCACGAGGAGGTCAGCCAGCGGCAGGCAGCCGCTGTTGTCCACCAGGCGCACGCCGGCCGGCACGTCGACGAGCACCAGCCGGTCACCGTCCAGGGCGACCACCTGCTGCGCGACCGCGCCGGCCGGTACCAGCGGCAGCTGCCCGTCGCGGGCCGGGCGCAGCGCCAGGGTGACGAGTCGCTCGCCGGACAGCACTGCCGGCAGGACGTCCGCACCCAACCGGGCGAGCAGCCGGGCGGCCACCTGCGCCTCGACGAGCGGGGCGGGCGCGACGGCCCGGCCGTGCTGCTCGGCGACGAGCGCCAGGTCCAGCAGCGACGCGCCCCAGCCGCCCTGGTCCTCGGGCACGGCCATCTCGACGGCCCCGGTCTCGCGCAGCCGGGCCCAGAGCTCCGGGTCGAAGCCGAGCGGCTCCGCCTCACGCACCGTGGCGCTGGGGGCCTGCGCGGCGTACAGCGCGGCGAAGGCGTCGACGAGCTGCTGCTGCTCCGGGCTCGGGCGCAGGTCCATGGAGCTCCCGTCGGTGTGAACCGTCATGTACAGCGGCGAGAAGGACATTACCAGTCAGCGAGTGCGTTCGTCTCCTGCCACGTCGCCCGAGCGGTCGTCACCCGGTACGGCGAGGGCGGGCACGCACGCCAGCGACCGCAACAGGTCGTTGAGGTGGGTGCAGCTCGCGGTCCCCTCGGGGAGAGCGCTGAAGGCCACGTGCCGGCCCACGAGGGCCTGCGGGGACGCCGCTGCGCGCGGGCACTCGGCGTACGGCACCACCCGCGGCTCGGCCGCCACCGACAGCAGCGTGCCGTCACGGCCGACCTCCGCCGTCAGCGTGTACTCGTGCAGGATGCCCTCGCCCTCATGGGGGTCCGCCCAGGTGTCGCGGAACGTCGCGTCGACGTGAAGCACCTCCCCGCTGACGACGTCGATGCGCCGGCTGCGGCGCAGGCTCCCGGGCAGCAGTGAAGGTCGCGGCTCGTGCGGCAACGGGTCGTCGCCCGTCTCCACCGGCACCGGCACCAGGTCGGGCAGCGGCACCGGACCGCCGACGTCGACAGACCGCATCGGGGTGGCGCTGGTCGCCCAACCCGCGCACATGTCACGCATGTAGTCGGCCGCGGCGGGGGTGAGCGCGGTGCCGACGTTGCCGGCGCGCAGGGCGGCGTAGAACGACAGCAACACGGCGATGGGCACCTCGTCGAGCAGCAGGCCGAGCGGCGACTCGAGCCCTTCCGGGACCAGCTGTCGCGCCGCCGCCCGCCAACCCCGAGCGGCTTTCAGCCCGACGAGCGCGCTCAGGTCGCGGTCCGCCTCGACCCCGACGACGGCGCGCCCGGGGGCGACGGTGGTGACCAGCCGCGCTTCGGCCGTCACCCGACCCTGCCCGCCCTCGTCGGTGACGACGTCGCGCGCCCCCGCGTCCAGGACCACCGTGGCGTCCGGGTCGCCCGACACCGCGTCGGGCCATGTCATGTCGACGTGGGACGTCCGCCGTACCGACCCGGCGGCGCGTGGCGGCGTCTTCGCCACCGGTCGTGCCGGAGGGGCCAGCAGCGGTAGCGGCTTCATCCGACCAGCTCCTCCAGCACCTGGCGGCGCAGCAGCTTGCCGGTGTCGGTGCGCGGCAGCTCGTCGCGGAACGCCACGACGTCAGGGGTCTTGGACGAGCGCAGCCGCGCGCGCACCCACTCGCGCAGGTCCTCGCCCTCGACACCGGTGCCCGCGACGACCACCGCGGCAAGCCGCTGGCCCCACTCGTCGTCCGGGACCCCGACCACGACGACGTCGATCACGGCCGGGTGCTCGAGCAGCACGTCCTCGATCTCGGCCGGGGCGATGTTCTCGCCGCCGCGGATGATGGTGTCGTCGGCCCGGCCCTCGAGGAACAGGTAGCCGTCGGCGTCGACCCAGCCACGATCACGGGTCGGGAACCAGCCGTCGGCGTCGAGGACGCTGTTGCCGGCGTACTCGCCGGAGACCTGCTCGCCCCGGAGGAAGAGCAGCCCCGGCTCGCCGGCCGGGAGCACCCTGCCGTCGTCGTCGCGCACCTCGAGCTCGAGCCCCGGCAGCAGCCGCCCGACCGAGCCGAGCCGGGCTCCTCCCTGGCGGTGGTCCTCGGGACCGAGCAGGGCGATGGTGGAGCTCGTCTCGGTGAGGCCGTAGGCGTTGACGAAGCCGGTGCTCGGGAACAGTGCCAGCGCCCGCTGCAGCACGGGCAGGGGCATCCGCGCCCCGCCGTACGACAGGGTGCGCAGGCACGCCGGGCCGGGCCGTTCGCCGAGAGCGTCGACGATGCGGGCCAGCATGGTGGGCACGACCATCGCTTGGGTGACCTGCTCCCGCTCGACTGTCGCGAGCCAGGTGGCCGGGTCGAAGCCCGGCAGGTAGACGATGCGCCGGCCCGCGTAGAGGTTGCTGACGAGGTTGGTCACGCCCGCGACGTGGTACGGCGGGACGGTGACCAACGCGGCCTCGTCCTCCTCCGCGCCCCCGAACTCCACGGTCCCGAGCACGTAGGCGAGCAGGTGCCGCTGCCGCAGGAGCGCCGCCTTGGGCGCCGCCGTCGTGCCGCTGGTGTAGAGCAGCACTGCGACGAGCTCGTCGTCGAACGGGGCGTCCTCGCCGTCGTCCTCGGTGGGCAGGTCGTCCCGGGCGACCCCGCTGCCGACGAAGCCCTCAGGCACCTCACCGTCGTGCAGCAGCAGGGCTTCCGGGTGGTCGGCGAGCAGCGGCGCAAGCTGTGCCTGCCCGAGCCGGTAGTTCAGCGGCACGAACGGCACCCCGGCCCGTGCGGCGCCGAACAGCCCCACCGGCAACGACAGCCCGTTGGTGGCGAGGTGCACGACGGCCGTGGCGCCGCGCTTGCGGACCGTGGTGGCGAGCGCCCGCGCCGCCCTGTCGAGCTCCGCGAAGGTCAGCCGCCGCCCACCGTCGACGACCGCGACCCGGTCCGGGTGGCCCTCGCAGGCCATGTCCAGGACGAGGGAGAGGTTCACGGTCAGTCCGAGGCCGGGAGCGGCTTGGTTCCCTTGAGCAGCAGGGCGCGGCCGTCGACCGCGAGCCCGCCCGGGCCGGACTTGGTGCAGAGCACCTCGAGGCCGGTCTCGTCGTCGGTGTAGCGCTTGCCGAGCAGCACTGCGTGCTCGCCGTCCCCGGCAACGGGGGTGATGTCCTCGTCGGTGAGGGCGGCACCGCAACAGGTGAGCTCCACCGGGGCGGACGCGGCCCGGACCACCACCACCTCCGTCGAGCAGGTCGTGCTCCGGAGCCTCAGCCCGGCCTTGGTCTGCATCCGCCCTCCGGTTCGGTCGAGAACTAGGTGTTCAGCCTAGGGAAACGGCGTTTCCGTGTCACCCCAGGTCAGCGCGGCTGGAGCACGGCGAACGAGATGGTGCTCACGGCGGCGAGACGGTCCGAGGCCCCGTCGTACACCTGGACGTCGACCACGACGCTGCGCCGGCCTCGCCGCAGCACGCGGGCCTCGGCCCGCGCCGGTCCCACCACCACTGGTGCCAGGTAGTGCACCGAGAGGTCGGACGTCGCGACGCTCTCCAGCGAGGGCATGCCCTGCAGCGCCGCACGACCGGCCACGACATCGATCAGCGTGGCGATGAGCCCGCCCTGCAACGCGCCCCGCGCGTTTGTCAGGTGCGGGCCGGTGGGCATCTCGACGGCGAGGTCGGCGCCCTCGACCTCGAGGTCGCGCAGCTCGAGCTGTGCGAACAGGTGGACGACCTCGCGTTCCGCGGCGGTCACGGCTCGAGGCGCAGGGCCTGGCGCGGGCAGCGCCGCACCGCTGTCTGCACCACGTCGCACAGGTCCTCGCCGACCTCGTCCTGCAGTAGGTACAGGTTGTCGTCGTCACGCAGGTCGAAGACCGACGGCACGAGCCCGGCGCAGATGCCGTTGCTCTCGCACAGCTCGTAGTCGACGGTGACGCGCATGCTGACCGCTCCTCGCTCCGGGACTCCCCGGATCCAACCACGCCGGAGAGGGCGGTATCAACGGGCAGAGAAGCCCGTTCTTATGTCAGCGGCGCCCCTTGCGAGCGGCACGGCTCGGCTTTGCAGGCTCGCCCGTCAGACCGCCGACGCAGAAGGCCCACAGCCGCTCGGCGTCGAGCGGCTCGCCCGCGAGGTGCGCGCCGAGGGCGTGCATGTGTGCGGCCGCGACCAGCGTCTGCAGCAGGATGATCGCGAGCGTCTCGGGCTCGATGTCGTCGCGGAACGCGCCCTCGCGCACCCCCGCCTCGACGAGCTCGACCAGGAAGTCCTTCATGGGGGCGAGCACGCGGGCGTAGTCCTGCGGACGCGACTCGGCCAGCTGCAGGTGGTACGACGTGAGCGCTCGCGGCATGCCACCGGCGTTGGTGTCGATCGCCTGGCCGTAGAGCAGCACGACGAACCGCTCGAGCCCCGCGATCGGGTCGTCCTCCTGCTCGAACTCCTGACGCCACTGCACGGTGGCCATCCGGATGACTTCCTCGAACAGCGCGAGCAGCAGCTCGTCCTTGCTGCCGAAGTGCTGGTAGAAGGAACGAAGCGACGTCTTGGAGCGCTCGACGAGCTCCTGCACCGTGAAGTCGGTGCGGCCGGTCTCGCTGAGCAGCTCCGTCGCGGTCTGGATGAACCGGTCGCTGCGCGACACGGCCTTCGCCCGCGCGGTCCGCAGGGAGCGCTCGACCGCACGCTCGCGCCAGGAGGCCTCCGCGGCCGCGTCCAGCTCCGTCATGACGTCCCCTTGTCGCTCGGCGTTGCGCCGTGATCCCGAGAACCGGGCCCCCTCGGCTCGAGGCTACCGGATCACCGCCTGCCGAGAACCAGGTTCTGCACGGCGCGCGGCGCCGCGGCGGCGCGTCGTGACGCTGCCTGGTCGACCTGCCCTGGCTTGACCGCAAATGCCTTGCTGCACAAGCGATCTGGTGCTCCCAGCGTCGGCGCAACACGAGAACCATGTTCTCGCAATTCTTTCTAAGATTTGACAACAGCAGGTGCGCCGGAGATCGTCTGCCCGGCGCCGCCACCCAGTGCGGCCCGTCTGAGGGGTAGCCCATGCGCATCCGCCTCCACGCGCGTCAGCTCTTGCTGCCCGCCACCGCGGTCTTCGCCCTCACCACGCTCCCGGCCGGGGCCGTGAGCGACGGGTCGTACGACCCCGCCAGGCAGGGCTGCAGCGCTCGAGCGGACGACAGCGACCGGCCGTCGTACACCGAGGAGCACTGCTACGCGGCGACGCTCCAGGTGAGCGGCGCCCAGCACCGCTACGTCCTCGTCGGCGTCCCCCAGACCCCGGACGGCACCTCCGCCAACGCCGTCGAGGTCTGCCTGGACTTCACAGGCACTGCGTCGTGCGCCCGCTTCGACGAGAACGGCTTCACCCCGCTGCCCGACCGGCCCGGCACCCCGCTCGACCCCGAGAAGGGCGAGCTGCACGCCTACTTCGGTGCCGACGACAACCTCGACAGCGGCGAGCACGACGGCTCCGAGCAGGTCGGCAACGGCCCCAGCGACGGCGGCGCGATCCAGGCCAACGTCGCACCGCTTTCGGCTGCGGACTGGGTGGCCGAGCTGCTCGCCGGCGACCAGGGCTACCTGCTGACGCACCCGCTGCCGGCCGCGGACGGTGGCGCCGGCGCGTGCGCGGACGGGATCTGCGTGTCGGTGCAGACGCAGCGACGGGTGGCGTACCGGGCGGGCAGCCCGAACGCACCGACCCGCGACGCGGCGAACTACGAAGGACACACCTGGGACCCGCCGGAGTGCGCCGGTCCGAGCGACACCAAGAAGGACTGCGGCGGCCACGACATGGCGTGGTGGCACCGCAAGGGCCAGACCACCTACGTCGAGCCGGGCATCCAGATCTACGAGGACCCGGACCCGCAGGGCTCGCCCATCGGCCCGTACCCGCTGCCGGCCCTCTACGTCGGCACCTGCGGCTTCGTGGCCGGGGGCGGCACCGCGCCAGCCTTCCCCGCCTCCCCGATCACCAACAGCGCCGGGCAGCTCGTGGTCGAGACCGGCTGCTGAGGTGCGGCGCCGTCGCTCGCTCGCGCTCGTCGCCGCCGCCCTCCTGATCAGCGCGGGGGCAGCAGCGGCGCGCGAGCCGGGTCCGTGCGACACCGACTGGCCGACGTTCGGGCGGGACCCGCAGCGCACCTTCGCGGTGCCCTCCCGCTGCTCCGCGGTCGACACGACGTCGGTGCGGACCCTCGTCCCGGCGTGGTTCGTCCCCGCGAGTGACTCGGTCACGGCCTCCCCGGCGGTGGTCGACGGCACGGCGTACGTCGGCGCCTGGGACGGCACGTTCTACGCGATCGACGTGGCGACCGGGACGGTCCGCTGGACCTTCGCGATCCGGAGTCACGCTCCCACGGCGTTCGGCCGGATCGTGTCCAGCGCGACCGTCGAGCAGTACGCCGGGAAGCAGGTCGTCGTCTTCGGCGGCGGCTCGACCGTCTGGGCCCTGGACGCCGCCACGGGCAAGGAGCTCGCCAGCATCGACCTGGACCCGCGCACCCCGGCGCTGCGCACGACGCAGGAAGCGGGCACCGACCCGCCTGTCGTGGAGGTCGAGTCCTCTCCGGCGGTGGTCACGGTCGACGGCGTCCGCCGCATCTACGTCGGGCTGGACGTCCACAACCGCAAGGGTGTCGGCCGGACCGGACTGGTGGCGCTGCAGCTGGTGTCCGGGCCCGGCTGGCGGTTCCAGCCGCTCTGGAAGTTCGACGCCGAGACGGGCCACACCTTCGCCGGCCCGGCCGGGCTCACCGTCGGGTCGGGGCAGGGCTGGGGGTGCGGGGGCGTGTGGTCTTCACCCGCCGTCGACCCGGAGACCCGCACGGTGGTCTTCGGCACCTCGAGCTGCGACAACGCCGCCGCGGCCTACGACGCGCACGAGAACTACGCCGAGTCGATGGTCGCGCTGGACGCCCGCAGCGGGGCACTGCGCTGGCGGTACCGGCCGGCGGACGAGCTGGTGAGCAGGGACGCGCGCGTTGCCGACGCCGACCGCGACGCCGACTTCGGCGCGACGCCGAACATCTTCCGGCTCGGCACCCGGACGGTCGTGGGCGAGGGCCGCAAGAGCGCTGACTACCACGTCCGGGACCTGCTCACCGGCGCGCGCGTGAGCCTCACCGACGCCGGCCAGGAGGGACAGCTCCAGTCCGGGTTCGGGGTGGGCGGTTTCCTCGGCACCCCAGCGGTTGTCACGACACAAGGGCAGGTCGAGGTGGTGGGCGCGACGGCGATCCCCGTGCCCCACTCGTTGGGGGACCTCGACCCGGCGACCTGGGCCGTGCGGGCCCTGGACCCCGCCTCCGGCGAGCTGCGCTGGACCTACCGGCTCGCGGGTCCGTCGTACGGCCACACGTCGGTGGTGAACGGCGTGGCGTTCGTGCCGATCACCACCAACAGCGCCCTGCTGGCACTGGACGCGGCGACCGGCCTGCCCTTGTGGGAAGCACCGGTCGTCGGACCCCCGTCCGGTACGGCGGTCGTCGCAGGCGACACGATCCTGCTGGGCACGGGCACCCGGGAGACGGACCTCGAGTACAAGGCGGTCAGCACGGACCTGCAGGACCTGCTCACCCCGGTGACCGGCGCCTCGCCGTTGTCGCCGCTGTCGGGGATCCAGGCCTTCCGGCTCGGGGGCTGATCAGCGGCCGGCGGCGCGGGCCAGCCCGAGGCCGCGCTGGGCGACGATGTCGCGCTGCACCTCGTTGGTGCCGCCGCCGAAGCGCAGGTAGGGCGCCTGGCGGTAGAGGCAGTGCGCGAGCGCGCTCGCCTCCGACAGCTGCGGTCCCACCAGCTCGAGCACGGTCGCGGCCGCGGCTGCCTGCAGTTCGGTGGTGACCACCTTCGTCATCGAGGCCTCGGCGTTGGGCACGACGCCCTGGTCCACCATCCAGGCGGCGCGGTAGTTGAGGAGCCGGGCCTGCTCGATGCGGCAGGCGAGGTCTGCCAGGGTGTGCCGCACGTCGCTGTCGAGCGTGCGACCGCTCTCGACCTGCGCCGCGACGTGGCGGACGACCTCGTCGTACAGGCGCCGCAGGCCACCGGTGACCCCGATCGCCACCCGCTCGAAGTCGAGGGCGGTGGTGACGTACCGCCACCCCTGGTGCAGCTCGCCGACCAGGTTGTCGTCAGGGACGCGCACCGCGTCGAGGTGGACCGCGTTGGTGCGGATCCCGCCCCAGGTCACGATCGGGCTGACCTGCACACCTGGGGCGTCGAGCGGGACCAGGAAGACCGACAGGCCCTTGTGCGGCGGGGCGTCGGCGTCGGTGCGGCAGAGCATCCAGGTGTGCGTGGCGAACTCGGCGCCGGTGCTCCAGAGCTTCTCACCCGTGACCACCCAGGCGTCGCCGTCATGGCGGGCCGTGGTGCGGACCGACGCCAGGTCGGTGCCGGCGTCCGGCTCGGAGTAGCCGATCGCGGTCTCCACCTCGCCCGCGAGCATCTGCGGCAGCCAGCGAGCCTTCTGCTCCGGCGTGCCGACGCGCATCAGGGTCGGCGCGACGGCACTGGCGGTCATGTCGATGGCCGGCGCGCCCCAGTAGGCGAACTCGTCCATGAGCAGGAACTGCTCGAACATCGACCGGCCGGAGCCGCCGTGCTCCACCGGCCAGGTCAGCGCGAGCCAGCCGCGCTCAGCCATCTTCGCCCGGAAGGCCCGCAGCACCGGGCCGCTGGCCTCGTTGCCCCGGCGGCGCGCCTCGGCCTCCGCCTCCTCGCTGAAGTGCTCGCGAAGAAAGCCGCGGACCTCCTCGACCCAGTCCTGCTGCGCGGGGGTGAGGGCGAAGTCCATCAGGACCGCAGCTCGCGCTTGAGGGGCTTGCCCGCCGCGGTGACGGGCAGCGGCTCGGTGCGCAGCTCCCACGACTTGGGCACCTTGTAGCGCGCGATGGACGCCCGGGCGTGCTCCGCGAGCTGCTCCTCGGAGACGGCCGCGAGCGCCTCCGGGGTCAGGACGACGATCCCGTGCACCCGCTTGCCCCAGGTCTCGTCGGGGACGCCGACGACAGCGACCTGGACGACGCCGGGGAAGGTGGCGATCGCGTTCTCGACCTCGACGGAGTACACGTTCTCACCGCCGGTCACGATCATGTCGTCGACCCGGTCGACCAGGGTGAGGTAGCCGTCGGCGCTCAGGCGTCCGAGGTCGCCGCTGCGGTACCAGCCGTCGCGGAACACCTTGGCGGTGGTGACGGGGTCGTCCCAGTACCCGGTCATGAGGTTGCCGCCCCGGGCGCACACCTCGCCGACCTCGCCGGCGGGCAGCCGGTGCCCGTCCAGGTCGAAGATGCCGACCTCCACCCCGGGCAGGGCCCGGCCCACCGAGTGCCGCTGCTCGTCGCCCTTCAGGTGGTCGGCCGCGGTGAGGAAGGTCAGGGCCGCGCAGGCCTCGGTCATCCCGTAGCCCTGCAACAGCTGGATGTCCGGAGCCGACTGCTGGAGGGCGGCGAGCAGTGCGTGGGGCATCGCCATCCCGCCGTACCCGATGCGCCGCAGGCTGGACAGCCGCGCCGGCTGGTACTCCGGGTGCTGCATGACCATCGCGATCATCGTGGGCACGAGCACGGTCTCCGTGACCTGGTGCTTCTCCACGGCGTTGAGGAACAGGCCAGGGTCGAAGCCCGGGATGACGACGCCCTCCGTGCCGTAGGCAGAGGCCGACAGCGCGGCGTTGAGGCCCGTGGCGTGGAACATCGGCATGTGGTGCAGATAGACCGTGGTCTCGTCGAAGGCGAGGCCCTGGACCTGTGCGAGGTGGTAGAGGTTCAGCACCTGCGCGCGCTGGCTGGTGACGACGCCCTTGGGGTGGCCGGTGGTGCCGCCCGTGTACATGATCATGGGGTGGTCGTCCTCGTCCGGCTCGGCCGGCAGGACCTCCTCCCCTGAGGCGAGCAGCGGCTCGTACTCCTCCTCGAGGCTGACGAGGCGCGGGCCGTCGGTGCCCACGATGGCCTGCACCCGGGCGGCGTTGAAGGCGTCGACGAAGACGACCTTCGCACCGGAGTGCCGCAGCACGTGGCCGATCTCGGGGTCGGCGAGGCGGTAGTTGACGGGCACGATCAGCGCCGCGCCGAGGTACGCCGCGTGGTAGAGCTCGAGGTAGCGGTGGCTGTTGAGCGACACCACCGCGACGCGGTCCGTGGCCGTGAGGCCCAGCCCGGTGCCGAGCGCGTTGGCCAGCTTCGTGACACGCTGCGCGTGCTCGCCGAACGTCGCCGTGTGCGCGCCGTCCGAGATCGCGGTGCGGTCGGCGTGCCGCTCTGCCGCGGGGAGGAACAGCCGGCTGTACACGAGCTCTTTCACGTGACCTCCCTGGCTCCGGATGGCTGTGGACTCTATCTTTGAGAAGATAGCCGACGGAAGGGACTCTTCGTGACCGACAGCCGGCCCCGCGCACTCGTGCTCTCGCCGATGCGCGGCCCTGGTTTCGAGCAGCTCAAGGCACTGGCCGACGTGGTCTACGACCCGTTCATCGTGCCGGTGCCGCTGAGGCTCTACAGCGACGAGCAGCTCGCCGAGCGGGTGGCCGCCGAGGGCGCGACGATCCTGGTGTGCGAGGCGGACCGCGTGGGTCCTGCGACGCTGGACCAGCCGCTCGTCGTCGTGGGCTCCACGCGTGGCGACCCCAACAACGTCGACGTCGCCGCCGCCACGGCGCGCCGCATCCCGGTGCTGCGCGCTCCGGGCCGCAACGCCGACGCCGTCGCCGAGCTCACGGTCGGGCTGCTCATGGCTGCCGCCCGCGGCATCGTGGCGGCCGACCGGGACGTCCGCGACGGCCAGATCTACAAGAACGGCTCGATCCCCTACCAGCGCTTCCGCGGCTGGGAGGTCGCCGGCCGTACGGCGGGCATCGTCGGCTTCGGAGCCATCGGGCGCGCGCTCGCCTGGCGCCTTTCGGGCCTCGGCATGAAGGTGCTGTCCTACGACCCTTACTCACCGGACGCGACCTCGTCGCTCGACGAGCTGCTCGCGGAGTCGGACGTGGTCTCCATGCATGCGCCCGTCACGCCCGACACGCAGCGGATGATCGGCGCCGAGCAGTTCGCGGCGATGAAGGAGGGCGCCATCTACCTCAACGCCGCCCGGGCAGCCCTGCACGACACCGACGCGCTGGTGACCGCCCTGAGCTCAGGGCATCTCGCCGCAGCAGGTCTCGACCACTTCGACGGCGAGAGCATCGCGCCCGACCACCCACTGGCGAAGATGCCCAACGTCGTGCTGACCCCGCACATCGGCGGCGCGAGCTACGACACCGAGGCCAACCACGCCCGCATGATGGCGGACGGGATCGCCGCCGTGCTCGCCGGCGAGAAGCCGTTCAACCTCATCAACCCCGAGGTGCTGGACTAGGGGGCGTGGACCTCGCCGACCGCGTGCGGTCCCTCTGCCAGGCGCTCCCCTCGGCCACGGAGCGGGCGAGCCGCGGCGCACCCGCCTTCTTCGTGGGCAAGCAGTTCCTGATGCTCTGGCCCGAGGGGCACCACGAGCACCACTTCCCGCACCTGTGGGCCGCGGCGCCGCCCGGGGCGCAGCAGGAGCTGGTCGCTTCCTCCGAGCGGTTCTTCCGCCCGCCGTACGTCGGGCACCGCGGCTGGGTCGGGATGCGGCTCGACGGCGACGTCGACTGGGACGAGGTGCGCGAGGTCGTCACCGACGCCTACCGCACCGTCGCACCGGCTCGGCTGCGCGCCCAGCTCGACGCCTGACCCGTCGAACTCGACAGGCCTCTGCGGGACTTCGTCTGAGCGCGGGGAGGCGGCGTTCCACGACGACAAACGGACCCCGCCTAGGCTCCCAGCCGTGGAAGAGGATGCAGTCGAGCTCGTGCTTCACGCCTCTCGCCGGAAGTGGGCGGGTGTGTTCGCCATCGGTCTGCTGTTCGTAGTCAGCGGCTCCTGGCTGATCACCACCGGCGAAGGCCTCTGGGCCTGGCTCAGCGCCCTCTTCGGTGGTGCTTGCGGCGTCGCGGGCCTTGTGTCGCTGCTACGCCCTGGGTCACTTCACCTGACGCGGGATGGCTTCTACGTGCAAGCCCTGGGACGCGGCAGTTACGCGAGCCGCTGGGACGAAGCCGATCACTTTCGAATGTGGTCCTCCGCCTATGCCTCCGTCGTCATGTTCGACTGGACGCCTCCTTCTTCACGCTCTGGCTCTGGGGCTCTTCCTGACACCTACGGGAAGAAGGCGACGCACCTGGCCGGGTTGATGCAGACATGGCGTGACCGGGCGGTCGGTACAGGCGGAACGGATGGCTCCGACACCTGAAGGTCGGGGAAGGGTAAGGGCCGCTACCACATCCTCTCGTCGATGAGCCTGTACCCCTTCGGGACGGATGCACTGAGCACTCGCGCTTCCGCGGAAGCGTCAGGCGGCGTGCTGCATCAGGACG
>JBKOVB010000055.1:0-6604 GCA_046723735.1 Actinomycetota bacterium
CGGCCGGATGGACCGGACCTGGGTGTCGCCGCCGCGCGCCGGCCTGACCTTCTCCGTCCTGCTGCGCCCGACGTCCGACCAGCTCGGCTGGGTGCCGCTGCTGGGCGGGCTTGCCGTGGCCCGCGCTCTCCGCGAGCACGCCGACGTCGACGCCGTCCTCAAGTGGCCGAACGACGTGCTGATCGGCGGCGCCAAGGTCTGCGGTCTGCTGGCCCAGGCCGTGATGACCGAGGGTGGCCTCGCCGTGGTGCTGGGTGTCGGGCTCAACGTCAGCACGCGGCGTGAGGAGCTGCCGGTCGAGCAGGCCACGTCCCTCGCGCTCGAGGGAGCGTCGACGAGCGACCGGGACACGGTGCTGCGCGCCGTGCTGCGCGAGATGTCGTTCAGCGTGGAGGATCGCGCCGCCTACCGGGCCCTGTGCACCACGCTCGGCCGCCACGTGCGCGTGCTCCTCCCCGGTGGCGGCGTGGCGGAAGGCCTGGCCGAGGACGTCGACGACGAGGGCCGCCTCGTGGTGGGCGGCGCGCCGTACGCCGCGGGAGACGTCGTCCACCTGCGCTGATCGGTCATGATCGGGGCATGGCCTACCCGAAGAAGTTGCTCGGCCCGGACGAAGAGGTCGTGATCGACACGCACCCGCACTGGAAGGTGCTGGTGGTCTCGTCGCTCGAGATGCTCCTGGTCCTCGTGGTGGCCGGGTTCCTGCTCGCGTACTTCGACGCGAGCTGGCAGCGGCTGGCCGTCACCGGCTCGGGCCTGCTGCTGGTGCTCCTCGTGTTCGGGGTGCCGTTCCTGCGCTGGCGCACCACGCACATCGTCATCACGAACAAGCGGGTCGTGACCCGGCACGGGATCCTCACGCGTCACGGGCGGGACGTGCCGCTCACGCGGATCAACGACGTGTCGTTCAGCGAGGGCATCGTCGAGCGGCTGCTCCGCTGCGGCACGCTCACCGTGGAGTCGGCGGGGGAGCGCGGCCAGGTGGTGCTCCGCGACGTGCCGCACGTGTCGGAGGTGCAGCGGACGCTGTACGAGCTCACCGAGCGGGCCAACCGCGAGGCCGGCTCCTAGGAGGGGTCGACCAGCTCGCCCTCGATGACCTTGCTCTCGTCGTACGGCGGCCAGTCGCCCTGCGGCGGGCGCACCTTCTCGAGGGTCTGCTGCTGACGCCGCGCGCCGGCACGCTCGCCCGGACCGCCGGCGTTCACGCCGATGCAGGTCAGCACGCCGGCGATTCCGGCCGTCATGGCGATCATGGCCGACGGGATCCCGGGGGGCAGCACGGTCGCCGACAGGATGAAGACCCCGGCTGCGGAACCGCGGACGGCGAGGTAGGCCTTCTGGCGCCCCGTCACCCCTCTCACGCTACGCCTGCGGCCAGGGCCTGCAAGCCCTGCGCAGTCCGGGCGCGCGGCTAGCCTGGCCACTGTGGAGGACCTCGAACAGCTGCTCCTGCGGGCGCCCCTCACGATGACCTCGAAGGAGGTCATCGCGCGCTCCGGCATGGACGAGGAGGTGGCCCGCGCGGTCTGGGCGGCGCTCGGCTTCGCGCAGGTCCCCGACGACGAGGTGGCGTTCACCGAGCTCGACCTCGAGGCCCTGAAGGCGAGCAAGGCGCTGCTCGACAGCGGCTTCATCGACATCGACACCTGGCTCGTGCTGGCACGGACGATGGGCCAGGGCCTCGCGAAGCTGGCGGAGGCGCAGATCGACGTCTTCCGCAAGACGGCGGGGGAGCTGAGCCCGGACGAGACGGTGGCGGTCGCGCTGGCGGCGGCGTCCGACGTGGTGCCCCGGATCGAGGAGCTGCTCGTCTTCAACTGGCGTCGCCAGTTCGCGGCCGCTGTGCAGCGCGCGCTCGCGTCCGGCCCCGCCCAGGACGGGCTGCCGACGATGGCGGTGGGCTTCGTCGACCTCGTCGACTACACGAGCTCGAGCCGCTCCTGGGACGCCGCCCGGCTGGAGCGCACCCTGGAGACCTTCGAGCGGGACGTGTCGCTGCGGGTGACGGCGGTCGGAGGCAGGGTCGTCAAGACGTTGGGCGACGGCGTCCTCTACACGACGGATGCCGCGCCCAGCGCGGTGGAGGTCGCGCTCGAGACGGTGCAGGCGCACGCCGAGGACGAGGAGCTGCCCGCGGTGCGGGCGGGAGTCGCGCTCGGACCTGTCCTCGTCCGCCTGGGCGACGTGTACGGCGAGCCGGTGAACCTCGCGAGCCGGCTGGCCGACGAGGCGCGTCCGTCCAGAGTGCTCGTGGACCGCCGGGCCGCGGCCGAGCTGGAGGGCGTGGAGACGCTGCACGTGCGGCAGCTGACGCGGCGGTCGGTGCGGGGCTTCCGGTCGCTCACGCCCTTCCTCGTCCGCCGCGAGCACGGGTGACCGCCCTCGTCGTCCCCTTCGCGCTGCGGGGTGCGCGGGGCGAGGTCCGCGTCGACCTGCGGCCCAACGACGACCCGGTGGGGCTGGGCTGCGACCTGCTCGACCCCGGCCTGCCGCCGGACGCGGCCCTCGGCTTCCCGGTCTGCCGGGCCTCGGTGGAGCTCGACGCGGACGGGTACGCCGCCTTCCTCGGCTGGGTGCAGCTGGTGCGCTCCACGGACGCCGGGGACGGGTGGGACCTCGACCCGCTTGCCGTGCACCGCGACGCGCCGACACCGTTCGCGTTCTTCGGGCTGCGGCCGACGCTGTTCGACGCCCCCTTCCGACCGACCCGTGAGGCCCTGGTCTGGCGCGCCGAGTCGTACCTGTGCGTTCTGCCTGACGCGGTGATGAGCCGGGTCGTGGAGCCGGTGGCCGCGTTCGCCTGGGGTTTCGACGTGGTCGGTGGCGTGGTGCTCCCGGTGGCACCGGCGATGCTGCCGCCGTCGGCGTGGGACCGGCACCTGCCCCTGCTGCGCAGGCAGCACCCGGGCTGGCAGCTGCGGCCCGCGGCGAGCTAGACGAGGGCGGCGCGCTCCGCCAGCTCGGGTTCGAGCGAGAACACGTACTTGCGGTACGCCCAGAACCGGAACACGGTCGCCACCACGGTGCCCAGGATCTGCGCGACGTTGAACGACAGCGGGCTGGTCAGGCTCAGCACGTAGTGGGCCACGTCGACCGGGACGAGGGTGATCACCAGCCCGATCAGGTTGATCACGGCGTACCGCGTCAGGTCCTGGCCGTGGCCGGTGGTCTCGTCGACGCGATGCGAGAACGACCAGAGCCGGTTGCCGAGGTACGACACCGCGGTCGCGATCACGGTCGAGAGCGTCTTGGACGTGGTGGGGCCGAGGCCGACGTGGAAGCGGAAGACGTAGGCCAGCCCGATGTCGAGCACGAAGCAGAAGCCGCCGACCACGAGGAACTTCCAGAGCTCCGAGATGATCGGCCGCAGCTTCTGGACGAGGTCGCTCGGCACCGGGTCAGCCTACTGATCGGCGCGCGTGCGAGAGTCTGAGCGTGACCTGGCTTCCTCTCGATGGCGCCGTCAACGCCCGTGACCTGGGCGGGCTCCCGACCGTCGACGGACGGGAGACCCGTCCGGGTGTGCTGTTCCGATCGGACAACCTGCAGGAGCTCAGCGAGAGCGACGTCGCGACCCTGGTCGACCGTGGGGTCCGCACCGTGGTCGACCTGCGGACGGAGGCGGAGGTGGAGCTGCTCGGCCCCGGGCCGCTGCGCGCCACTGACGTGGCCCACGTGCACCTCGACCTCATCCCGCACGGGTTCGACGGCCAGCCGCCGCTGGCCCGCGCCATCCCGGACGAGACCGCCGGCCCGTACGCCGTCGACCACCTCTACTTCGACTACCTGCAGGACGCCCCGGACCAGATCGGCAGCGCTCTGCGCACCATCGCCGACCCCACGAGCGGGGGCGTGCTCGTGCACTGCGCCGCCGGCAAGGACCGGACAGGCGTGGTGGTCGCGCTGGCCCTGTCACTGGTGGGGGTGCACCGCGACGCGGTCGTCGCCGATTACGCCCGCACGGACGAGCGGGTCGCCCAGGTTCGCGAGCGGCTGCTGAACACGCCGCTGTACGCCGACTCCGTCCGCGAGCGCCCCCTCGAGTCGATGCGACCCCACGCCGGGAACATGGAGCGCTTCCTCGATCGCGTCGACCGCGAGTACGGCGGGGTGCACGCCTTCGCGATGACGGTCGGCGTCGAGGAGGGGCTGGTGGCGAGGCTGTCCCGCCGGCTGCTCGGCGTCCACTAGCGTGGCGCCGTGAGCGGGGAAGCGAGCTCGCGCCGCGAGCAGGAGGAGCGAGCTGTCGGCAGGCAGCGAATGACGGGCGAGCTGTGACAGGCGAGCGAGCGCCGGAGCCAACCATGCCATCGACGATCCGAGGCGCGATGGGGCTGCCGGTGGTCGGCATGGTCGGCGGCGGCCAGCTGTCCCGGATGACGCACCAGGCCGCGATCTCCCTCGGTCTGTCCCTGCGGGTGCTCGCCGACGCCACCCACGACAGCGCGGCGCTCGTGGCGAACGGCGTCGTCGTCGGCAGCCACACGTCGCTCGCCGACCTGGCCGCGTTCGCCGAGGGCTGCGAGGTGGTCACCTTCGACCACGAGCACGTCCCCGGCGAGCTCATCAAGGCGCTCGAGGACAACGGGCACAAGGTCTTCCCCGGCTCGGCGGCGCTGCTCCACGCTCAGGACAAGCTCGTGATGCGGGAGCGGCTCTCGGCACTGGGGGCGCCGGTCCCGCCGTACGCGCCCGTCGCCTCGGCCCAGGACCTGGTGGCGTTCGCCGACGAGCACGGGTGGCCGGTCGTGCTGAAGGCAGCCACAGGCGGGTACGACGGCAAGGGCGTCTGGGTGGTCGAGTCGGTGGCCGAGGCCGAGCCGGTGCTCGCCTCGGGGGTGCGGCTCCTGGCCGAGCAGCACGTGCCGCTGCAGCGCGAGCTCGCCGCGGTGGTGGCGCGCTCGCCGTACGGTCAGGCAGCCGCGTGGCCGGTCGTCGAGACGGTGCAGCAGGACGGCATCTGCGTGGAGGTCGTCGCCCCCGCGCCGGGGCTGTCGGAGGAGCGGACGCTCCGGGCGCAGGAGCTCGCCCTCGACCTCGCGAACGCACTCGGGGTGGTGGGCGTGCTGGCGGTGGAGCTGTTCGAGACCGCCGACGGGATCCTGGTCAACGAGCTGGCGATGCGGCCCCACAACAGCGGGCACTGGACGATCGAGGGCGCCCGCACGTCGCAGTTCGAGCAGCACCTGCGCGCGGTGCTCGACTACCCGCTCGGCGCGACCGGGCTGACGGCGCCGTACGTCGTGATGGCCAACGTCCTCGGCGGTGACGGCGACCCCGAGACGGACAAGCGGCTGCACCTGCTGTTCGGCCGTGACCCGGCGGTGCGCGTTCACCTGTACGGCAAGGAGATCCGGCCCGGCCGGAAGATCGGTCACGTCACCGCTCTCGGTGACGACCTGGCTGAGACGCGCGAACGAGCGCGGGCCGGGGCGCACTACCTGAGGACGGGGGAATGGCTGTGAGCTCTGGCAACCCGGTGGTCGGGATCATCATGGGCAGCGACTCAGACTGGCCGACGATGGAGGGCGCTTCCCTGGCGCTGAAGGAGTTCGGGGTCGAGCACGAGGTGCGGGTCGTGTCGGCGCACCGGACGCCGGTGGACATGCTCGACTACGCGTCCTCGGCCGCGGAACGCGGCCTGCGGGTGATCATCGCCGGGGCGGGCGGCGCCGCGCACCTGCCCGGCATGGTCGCCTCGATGACCCCCTTGCCGGTGATCGGCGTCCCCGTGCCCCTGAAGCACCTGGACGGCATGGACTCGCTGCTGTCGATCGTGCAGATGCCCGCTGGTGTGCCCGTGGCCACCGTGTCGGTGGCCGGCGCCAGGAACGCGGGGCTGCTCGCAGTACGGGTTCTCGCATCCTCGGACCCGGCGCTGCTCCAGAAGATGCAGGACTTCCAGGCCGGGCTCGCCGAGCAGGCCCGGGCGAAGGACGCCGCGCTGCAGGAGAAGCTTTGACCCTGCGGTCGGTCCGGGTGCGGCTGCTGCCGTGGCGACCGAAGGTCCGCGACGTCGGCGACCCCGACCCATCCGGAGTGCTCGACCTCGGCGGCCTCGACGACCTGCCCGGGATCGTCGTCGGCCTGGTGGTCGGGCTGGCGATCGCTCTCCTGCTCCCGTTCGTCCTCGTGGCGCTCGTGTTCTCGCTGGAGCTCGCTCTCGTTCTGCTGCTGGTGCCTTTCGTGATGGTCGGCCAGCTCGTCGGGCTGCTGCCGTGGGTGCTGGTGCTGCGCTACGACGACGGCCGCAAACGGTACGTCGAGGTCACGGGCACGCGCGCCATGCTGGCCCGTCGTCGCGGGCTGCTAGCCCGGATCGGGACGTCGTTCCAGGACGCCTGAGGCGGGTGCCGTACCCCCCACCTACGACAGCTCGGTCGGCCTGTCCACAGATAACTTTGCCTGAAAACAAAGGGAAGTAGCCCTGTGGATGCCGTCCGAAATGTCGCAGCGGCGGCCTAGTCTTCACGGCATGGAACCGGAGCTGCCGCTGGACACGCGGGCGGTGCCCGCCCCCGTGCGGGAGCGGTTCGAGCAGGCGTTCGCCGGGTTCCAGCAGGCGATGCAGGAGCTGTATGCCGTGACCGTGCAGGCCTGG
>JBKOVB010000176.1:0-23663 GCA_046723735.1 Actinomycetota bacterium
CAGCAGCAGCGACTCGACGGCGACGGCGCCCGCGAGTGTGACGACGGCGAGCTGCGCGCCACGGATCCGCAGCGCCGGCACGCCCATCACCACCCCGGCGACCACGGCGACCAGAGAGCTCAGCAGGATGCTGACCGGGAAGGGCAGCCCGTCCGTGAGGCGGGCAAGCGTGAACGCCGAGATCCCTGCGATGGCAGCCTGGCCCAGCGAGACCTGCCCGACCAGGCCGACGAGCACGACGAAGCTCAGCGAGAAGACCGCGAAGACCATGCTCGCGATCAGGCCGTCGCGCTGGGTCTCACCCAGCAGGGGAGCGAGCCCGGCCACCGCGGCGGTGCCGAGGACCACCCACCTCAAGGGCAGCGACCTCCGCACGACCCCTGGGAGCCTGGCGAGCACGAGCTCTCCCCGACGCGGCAGCCGGTCGCCGAGGAGCACGAGCGAGACGACCACCACGACGAACGGCACCGCATCGGCAGTCCCGCTCGGCAGGCTCTTGGGCCACCAGCTCTCCAGCTGCATCAGGGAGAGCTCGCTCTGCAGCGCGCCGAGGCCGAGCCCGGCGGCCGCGGCCACCGTGACGGAGGACAGCCGTCCCACCAGCAGGGTCGCGAGCCCCGGTACGACGAGCAGCCCGACGCTGGCGGGGTTCAGGCCGGTGATCGGTGCCGCGAGCACGAGGAACAGCGCGGTCACCGCCGACCCGAGGGCCCAGTTCAGCGCCGCGACCCGCTCGGGCGACCAGCGGGACAGCGACAGCGCAACCTCGTCCTCCACGCCCGCCCGGGTCGCGAGACCGAGGAGCGACCACCGGTAGTAGGCGGCCAGTGCCACCGCGACGACGACGGTCGTTCCCAGGAGCCACAGCCGGTCCTGCGGAAGGTGCAGCCCACCGACCTTCAGGCTGCTGTTCGGCAGGATCGGGGCGACGACGCGGGCGTCGACGCCGAACCGCCGTACCAGCAGGCTCTGGAAGAGCGTGAGCACCCCGATCGAGGCCATGATCTTGGCGAGCATGGGCGAGCGCCGCAGTGGCCGGAACACCAGGACGTGGATCAGCGCGCCGAGCACTGCGCTGGACAGCAGACCGATCACGATGGCGACGGCCAGGGGTGTGCTGGTGCCGAGATGGACGCGCCCCGGGACACCCAGCACAGGGAGGACCAGATCTCCTGTCTTGTGGAGCTCGTCCGCGACGAACGCGCCCCACAGGCCCAGGCTCGCCTGCGCGAAGTTCACCACGCCGGAGCCCTTGTGGACCGTGACGAGCCCCATCCCGAGGCCGGCGAACACCGCACCGGCGCCCATCCCGAGAAGGGCGAACAGGAAGATCTGGTCCATGACCTTTTAGACCTTGGTGAGATCGAGGAAGTCGCCGGTCACGACCTCCTGCGAGCCGTCAGCCGTCACCCTGAGGGCGGTGCCCGTCGTACCGCAGCTGCCACCCGGCATCGGCCGCGCGCTGCAGTCGACCGGGCCCTCCAGGAACACGTCGCCCTTGTAGCCCGCGACCACGGGCTTCGCGGTTGCGGCCGTCACGTCACCGGCGACGCCCTTGAGGACGTCAGCGATCGTCATGATGCCGGCGAAGCCGTACGTCGCGTAGGAGTCGATCTTGTCCTTGGCGCCCCCCGCCGTCATCTGGTCGACGTAGAGCTGGATCTGGGCCTGCTTCGCCGCCGGCGCGGTGGCCTTCGAGCGGGCCGTGAGCAGGTACTGCAGGGTGTAGACACCCTCCGCCTGCGACCCAAGGTCCGTGATGAACTGCGAGCAGTTCACGGCGACGATGTTCTTGGTCCAGCCGAGCTGCTTGGCCGTCTTGATCGCGTTCGTGCACGTCCCCTCAGTCCCCACGATGAGGATCGCGTCGGCGGCCTTCTTGCTGGCGGCGGTGACTGCCGGGGCGAAGTCCGGTGAGGCGGGGTTGTAGAGCGTGTAGGTCAGGTCGAGACCGGCGCCCTTCGCGCTCGGCACGACCGCGTTGTCGTAGAGCTTCTTGTACACGGCACCCGCATCGGGACCGAAGAGCACCGGCTTGGTGGAGCCGATCTCCTTGAGGACCTTCCAGATGCCGAGGTAGCTCATGGCCTGCGGCGCGGACGTCAAGGTGACGGCTGGGTCGGTGTCCAGCTGCGTACCAGAAGGTGCCACACCGAAGATCGGGATGCCCGCCTCCTCGAGCGGCTTGAGCGCGGCGTCCGCGCCGTAGTCAAGGCCGAAGACGGCGACCGCGACGTTCTTGGCGATCAGCTCGTTCGCGCACTTGCTCGTGCTCTCCGGAGCGCCCGTGGTCGAGCACGTGACAAGCTCGATGGGGTGGCCGTTGACGCCGCTGTGGTTGTTCACGTAGTCCGCGGCGATCTTGGCAGCAACGGTGGCCTCAGGGCGGGCCAGAGGGCCCTGGTCCATGTTGACGAAGCCCACGAGGATCGGCGAGCCCGTGGCCTTCTTGCCCGAGCCCGGTGTGCCGGTCGCACCGCTGTGCGACGTGTCGCCGCACCCGGTCAGGGCGAGGAAGCCCACTGCAGCGACGGCTGCAATGCCGTACCCCGGAGAGATGGTTGATCGCACGAAGCTCCTTCAGTCGCAATCCGGCGGTCGTCGCCGGAGGTGAGTCGCAGCGAGCCCGCGACGGACTCCCAAAGGTGCTGCCCGCGTCCAGACGTGTCGTCGTCGCTCAAGACAGGTCGAAGGGCCGTGCCTGTTCTCCGCAACATGACTAGTTCATCCGTGCCAGGGACACGACGTCACCCCGGCTCGGAAGCGCTATGGCATGCATGGGCGCCGTCCCGGGAGTGGACCGCGCACGCTGTGGTGTGCCACTTCCCCTGACGGCCGGGGGGTTGAGCCGGCTCCCGGCCGCCCTGAGACGGTTGCGCCTGCGGCGGACGGCACCTTCCAACCCACGACAAACCCCTGAACCCACGCCTCCGTAGGTTCAGGGGTTTCCGATCTCCTGAGAGATCACATCGGCGGAGGGCGTGGGATTCGAACCCACGATGACGCTTCCGCGCCATAGCGGTTTTCAAGACCGCCGCCATCGGCCACTAGGCGAGCCCTCCCGGTGCGGTCCAGGGTAGGGGCCCGGGGCGGTCAGGCTCTGCCGGAGGCCTCCCGGCCGCGCCGCGCCAGGGCGTCGACCGAGGCGGCGACCACGAGCACAACGCCGGTGATGATGAACTTCGTCGCCGACGACTTGTTGAGCAGGTCGAGCCCGTTGGCGATGGAGCCGATGACGAGCACGCCGAGCAGCGCGGAGTACGCGCTGCCACGTCCGCCGAACAGGCTCGTCCCGCCGATGACCGCGGCCGCTATCGCGTTCAGCAGCACGTCCCCGCCGCCGGTGCTCTGGTTGACGGCCGTCAGGCGCGACGCCGCGAGCACGCCGCCGACCGTGGCCAGAAGGCTGCACAGCATGAACGCGGTTATCCGCATGAAGCGGATGTTGATACCGGCCCGACGGGCCGCCTCGACGTTCCCGCCGACGGCGAAGATGTGCCGCCCGTAGAGGGAGTGGCGCTGGACCAGGTCGAAGAGGATGACGAAGCCGAGGAAGATGACGACTGCCAGCGGGAGCCCGCGGTCGCGGTTCATGTAGGCCACCAGGCCGTAGCCGAGCGCCGCGATGACCACCGTGCGCACGACCGCCTCGGTCACCGGACGCGTCGGCAGGCCGGCCGCACGCTCTCGCCGGTAGCCGTTCGCCGTCACGAGCGCGTACATCACGACCACGACCGTCACGATGAGATAGCCGACGACGTTGCTGAAGAACGTCGAGGTCAGCTTGCTGATGCCCTCGCCGTACGTGAGGTTGACCGTCCCCGTCTGGCCCAGCACGTCGAGCTGCACGCCCTGCCACGCGATGAGGCCACCGAGGGTGACCACGAAGGAAGGGACCGCCACGAAGGCGAAGATGCTGCCTTGCAGGGCCCCGATCGCGAGCCCCAGCGCGAGCGCGATGAGGACGGCGCTCCACGGGGACCAGCCGTGCTTGACGTTCAGCACGACCATGACGGCCGACGTGACGCCGTACACGGAGCCCACGGAAAGGTCGATCTCGCCGAGCAGCAGCACCATCGTGATGCCGACGGAGACGGTGCCGACCGCGGCGACCTGAAGCATGAGGTTGGTGATGTTGACGGGCTTGAGGAAGTTGTCGTTCTGCGACTGCAGGTAGAGCCAGATCAGCACCAGGGCGATGACGACGGGGATCGACCCGAGGTCTCCCGACCTGACCCGCCGGCGGAACGCCGTCCAGGTGCCCCGAGCACCGCGCTGGTCGACCGCCAGCCGAGGATCGCGCTCGAGCGTCGTGGTTCCCGGGGCTCCCGCGGAAGCGCGAGCGGAGTGAGCGCTTTCCTGGGGTGAGTTCACGTTCACGCCTGGACCTCCCCCTGCACCACCGGAGGCAGCGAACCGGCCGCCGGGAGCTCGACGTCGGTCTGCTCCAGCTGCATGTCCGCGTGCCTCGCACCCGTGATGGCGGCGACGATCTCCTCGGGTGTGGTGTCCGCCCTCACGAACTCCCCGTTGTTGCGCCCCAGCCTCAGCACGTAGATGCGGTCAGCAACCTGGAAGACGTCGGCCATGTTGTGACTGATGATCACGACGCCCAACCCGTTCTGCCGCAGGCGCTTGACCAGCTCAAGCACCTGCGCGGTCTGGGCGACGCCCAGCGCCGCGGTCGGCTCGTCCAGGATGACGACCTTCGGGCTGCCCAGCAGCGACCTCGCGATCGACACCGACTGGCGCTGCCCACCGGACAAGGAGGCCACCTGCGTGCGCACGTCCGGGATGGCGATCGACAGCTCAGCCAGCAGCTCCCAGGTGTGCTTCTCCATGCCGATCCGGTCGAGCCAGCGAAACGGCTGGCCAAGCCCGGCGAACAGCCGCTCCCGGCCGAGGAAGAGATTGCCGGCCACGTCGAGGTTGTCGCAGAGCGCGAGGTCCTGGTAAACGGTCGCGATACCGAGGCTCGTGGCGTCCTGCGGCCTGTGGATGCTGACGGGCCGGCCCTCGAAGGTGATCTCGCCCGCATCCGCCGGCGACACACCGGAGATCGCCTTGATGAGCGTCGACTTGCCTGCGCCGTTGTCTCCGAGGAGCGCGACGACCTCCCCCGGCGTGACGTCGAAGGAGACGTCGGTCAGCGCTTGCACGGCCCCGAAGTGCTTGTACGCCCCACGGAGCGTGAGGATCGGCTCGGCCACGAACAACCTCCCGAAGAGCGGGGCCTGGGTACCACCTGGAGAGGTGGTACCCGGGCCGTGAGGTTTCAGCTCACGCCGTGCTTCTGGCACGCGGCGGCGTACTGACCGGTGCAGACCTGCGCGGGCGTCCAGTAGCCGTCCTTGATGACCGTGTCCTGGACCTTGTCCGCGGTCACGGCGACCGGGTCGAGGATGACCGACGGGATGTCGGCGGTGCCGTTGTTGATGGGCTTGGTGTCCTGCGAGGACTTCTTGCCCTGCAGCAGGTCGTAGGCCAGCTGCGCAGCGGCCTGGGTCTCCGCCTTGGTGGCCTTGTAGACGGTCATGTACTGGTCTCCGGCGAGGATGCGTTGGATCCCCGCGAGCTCGGCATCCTGGCCGGTGGCGGGCGGGATCTTCGTGAAGCCGGCACCCTTCATGGCCGCGATGGCGCCGCCGCTGGTGCCGTCGTTGGCGGCGTACACACCGATGATGTTGTTCTTGCCGAGCGCCGTGATCGCCTGGTCCATCTCTGCCTGCGCCTTGTCAGCGCTCCAGTCCGGCGTCCAGTACTCCTTGCCGATCGTGACCTTGCTGTCGAGCACGCCGTGCGCGCCCTTGTTGAACAGCTTGGCGTTGTTGTCCTGCGGTGAGCCGTTGATCATCACGATCTTCCCGCTCTTGGCCTTGTCGCCGAGCGCCGTGAGGAGCGCCTCGCCCTGGAGCTTGCCGACCTGCTCGTTGTCGTACGACACGTAGTAGTCGGGCTTGCCGCCACCGGTGATGAGCCGGTCGTAGGACACCACCGGGACCTGCTGCGCCTTGGCCTTGTTGACCATCGAGGCCGCCGAGGCCGAGTCGACCGGGTCGAGCACCAGCACCTTCGCGCCGTTGGTCAGCGCCTGGTCCACCTGGTTCTGCTGCAGCGCCGCGTCCTGGTTGGCGTTGTAGTAGAGCACCTTGCAGCCCGAGCACAGCTTCTTGAAGGCGGCCTCGAACTCCGGGCGGTCGTGCGCCTCGTAGCGCGCCGTCTTCGTCTCCGGCAGCAGCAGCGCGACCGTGCCGGTCTTGCCTCCCCCGCCTCCGCCGCTGCTGTTGTTGTCGTTGTCGCCGCCGCAAGCGGCGGCACCTCCCGCGAGCAGCACGCCTACGGCGAGGGCGGCGGTGTTACGGGAAAGCCTCCGTGTCGGATGAAGCATGGCGAGGACCTCCAGCGGCGACCCGGCGGCGCGGGCGCGCAGCCGGCGGCGGGGTCAGGCGCGAGGGCCGTTCGAGGGACGCTGCCCTCACCGAGTGACCTCGTTGATCACGACACCACAGACTTCTCGCCCGCTCAAGCCCTCGGTTGGTCACGGACCGGACACGAACCCCTGCGAGACGTCCGTGGCGGCGACAAGGGCGCGACGGCAGGATGCGAGCAGGACCGACCAAGGGGATGTTCGTGACGTACTTCGTGACGGGTGGGACCGGCTTCATCGGCAAGCGACTCGTGGAGCGGCTCCTGCTGCGCGAGGGGACGATCCACCTGCTGGTGCGCGAGCAGTCGGTCGGGAAGGTGGCCGAGCTCTGGGACGACCCGCGTGTCGTGCCGGTCGTCGGTGACCTGGCCCAGCAGCAGCTCGGGATGGATCCCCAGCAGCTGCACGGCGTCGAGCACGTCCTCCACCTCGGTGCGCTCTACGACATGACGGCCTCGGCCGAGGCGAACGAGCTCGCCAACGTGACTGGCACACGCAACGCCGTGGCACTAGCCAACGCGCTCGGTGCCACGTTCCACCACGTCTCCAGCGTCGCCGTTGCCGGCGAGCACCGCGGCCTGTTCCGCGAGGACCACTTCGCCGAGGGCCAGCGGCTTCCCAGCCCCTACCACCGCACCAAGTACGAGGCGGAGGCGCTGGTCCGCGCCGAGTGCCGGGTGCCGTTCCGCGTCTACCGCCCGGGCGTCGTGGTCGGCGACAGCCGGACCGGCGTGATGGACAAGGTTGACGGGCCCTACTACTTCTTCACGGCCATCAAGCGAGTGCGGCACCTGCTGCCCGAGTGGGTGCCGCTCGTCGGGCCCGAGCTCGGCTGGACCAACATCGTGCCGGTCGACTTCGTCGCGGCCGCGCTGGACCACATCGCCCACCAGCCCGGGCTCGACGGCCAGGCGTTCCACCTCACCGACCCGCGCGGCGTCCGCGTCGGCGAGGCGCTGAACGCCTTCGCCGCGGCGGCCAACGCCCCGCGGCTGGCGCTGCGCGTCGACAAGGGCCTGCTCGAC
This sequence comes from Actinomycetota bacterium, assembly GCA_046723735.1. Taxonomy (GTDB): domain Bacteria; phylum Actinomycetota; class Actinomycetes; order Mycobacteriales; family SCTD01; genus RYN-111. The sequence goes on from JBKOVB010000176.1 coordinate 7,453, forward strand.
CTGCTGCCGAAGGGCACGCTGTCGCTGCTGCTCAAGCTCCCGCAGTTGCGCGAGATCCGGCGGTCGATGCTCGCCGACCTCGGCATCCCCGACGAGGTCGTCGGGCACATGGCCCTGGTCCCGCAGTTCGACACGCGCGACACCGAACGCGCCCTCGCGGGCAGCGGCATCAGCGTGCCGCCGCTGGAGTCCTACGCCGACAAGCTCTGGGACTACTGGGCCCGCCACCTCGACCCCGACCTGTTCAGGGACCGCTCCCTGCGTGCGGCCGTGGAGGGCAAGCGCATCCTCATCACCGGGGGCTCGTCCGGCATCGGTGCAGCGGCGGCCCGGCAGCTCGCGGCGGCGGGCGGCGTCCCGATCCTCGTCGCGCGCAGCCTCGACAAGCTCGAGGAGGTCAAGGCCGACATCGAGGCGGCCGGCGGCACCGCGCACGTGCACAGCTGTGACCTGTCGGACCTCGAGGCGATCGACCAGCTCGTGAAGGACGTGCTGGCGCAGCACGGCGGCGTGGACTTCCTCGTCAACAACGCCGGCCGCTCGATCCGGCGCAGCATCAAGCTGTCCTACGACCGCTTCCACGACCTCGAGCGCACCATGCAGCTCAACTACTTCGGGGCCGTCCGTCTGATCACCGGGCTGCTCCCGAGCATGTGCGAGCAGCGGTTCGGGCACATCGTCAACGTCTCCTCGATCGGGGTGCAGACCGGGGCGCCCCGCTTCTCGGCGTACGTCGCCTCGAAGGCCGCCCTCGACGCCTACTCGCGCATCGCGGCCGCAGAGACGCTGGGCCAGGGCGTCACCTTCACGACCATCCACATGCCGCTGGTCCGCACCCCGATGATCGCCCCCACCAAGATGTACGACGCGTTCCCCGCCATCTCGCCGGAGGAAGCCGGCGCGATGGTGTGCGAGGCGATCCGGGTCCGGCCCAAGAGCATCAACACCAAGCTCGGGACGACGGCCGAGGTGCTCTACGCCGTCGCGCCGAAGCTCGTCGACCAGGTCCTGCACCTGGCGTACAAGGCGTTCCCGGACTCCGCGGCAGCCAAGGGCGAGGGCGCGGCACCGCGAGAGGAGGACCCGCGCCTGTCCGGCGAGCAGCTGGCGCTCGCGCACGTGCTGCGCGGCGTGCACTGGTAGTTAGCGCGGCCCCACGAGCAGGGTCTGCGCGCCCACGCCGAGAGGGCCGTGCTGGTCCGACAGCACCGACGTCGCCAGCCCGACGCCGCCCTCGGAAACCGTCGTGGCCGCGTCGAGACACACCCACTCACCGACCGGTTCTCGGTGCAGGTGCACGCTCAGCTCGGGGTTGATGAACCACCAGACCCGCGGGTCCAGCTCCGCGGAGACGCCGTTGCCGCTGTCGGCGAGGATCAGCACACGCTGCAGCGGCGACGGCACCTCGTCGTCCACCAGGGGGTGCCGCATGCGGCCCCAGACGGTGGCCGGTCCCGGCTCCACGATCCGCCCCTGCACCCATCGCCATTCGATCGCCTGGAGGTAGCCCTCGACCCAGCCCTCCGGGCGCACCTCGGCCTGCGGTGCGGGCAGCGCCGGCGGCGCCGGCAGGCGAGACGGGACCTCCGCCCCCGTCGTACGGCGGACCCTCCAGGCGGACGCCCGCGCCACCTCCCGACCGGCTGCGGACAACGACGCCTCGACCAGCTCCACGCTGCGCCCGGGTCGTGACACCCGGCACGCCAGGTCGAGCTCCCCGACCGGGATCGCGCCGAGGATCTCCACGGTCATGCGGGCGACCATCACCTCCTCACGGGGGGCGACGCTCTCGATCGCACGGCCGAGCAGCGCGCTCGGCGGGCCCGCGTGCTGGGCACCCGCGTCCCAAGGGCCGGTGGTGTGCGCGGTGGCGAGGAACCGGCCCTCGCCGATGGTGCGGTAGAAGCTCATGCCCGCAGTGTCGCGGGAGCCCCGAACCGTCCGGCGACGGGGCGGACCAACCGGGCAAGATGGTGCCGTGCGCCGTCATCTCGTCCTCGCCCCCACGGTCCTTGTCGCTCTCGCGATCGCGGGCTGCTCCTCCTCAAGCGGCTCCCCACGCGCTGCCGCGCCCTCCGTCAGCCCCGCCGCAGCCGGTACGACGGCAGCACCCGCGACGCCGGCCTCGTCCTCCTCGGCTCGGCCCACGGCCGGCGCGTCAGCTGCCACCCCAGCAGCCGTCACCGCTGCAGGCTCGCAGCCGGCGGCCGCGCAGCCGACCGCGACGCGCAGCTCCTCCGCCGCACAGTCCGCGACGCCGGGCACCTACACCTACGACACGTCGGGGACGGTGACCTACCTGGGCCGGACCGAGGACGCCTCCACCACCACGACGCTCACGGTGGCGCCGCTGTCAGGCGGTGTGCAGCCCACCTCGATGCACAACGAGCACAGCACCACCGAGGAAGACCTGGTCCCGCGCGCCGCGGGCCTCTACGTCTCGCGGCTGCGCATCGCGGCGCCCGGGGCCTTCGACGTCTCCTTCGGCCTGTCCCCTGCCGCGCTGCTCCTGCCCGCCCACGCCACGACCGGGCAGACCTGGAGCTGGAAGGCGTTGTCGACCGACGGCAAGACGACCGCCACCCAGACGAGCAAGGTCACCGGCACGCAGACCCTCGCGGTCGGCGGCAAGAAGGTCAGCACGGTCGTGGTGCAGACGCACCTCGTCCTCGAGGGTGCCGCCACCTACACGGCGGACGTGACGACCTGGGCGGCCCCGTCGTACTCGCTGGTGGTCAGGCAGCGCACGAAGGGGCACGGCCAGTCGAGCTTCGGGGCGTTCTCGAACGAACTCACCGACGCGCTGCGCTCGCTTCGGCCCGCGTGATGCGCGCGATCACCCTCCCGTCTTACGGCGGGCCCGAGGTCCTCACGCCCGCCGAGGTGCCCGACCCTGTCGCCTGTCCCGGCGAGGTGCTGGTCGACGTCGTCGCGACAGCCGTGAACCGAGCGGATCTCCTGCAGCGTCAGGGGTTCTACGAGCCGCCGCCGGGCGCCTCGCCGTATCCGGGGCTGGAGTGCAGCGGCGTCGTGAGCGCGCTCGGGGAGGGCGTCACCGGCTGGTCGGTCGGGGACGAGGTGTGCGCGCTGCTGGCCGGCGGCGGGTACGCCGAGAAGGTGGCCGTGCCGGTCGGTCAGCTCATGCCGATCCCGTCCGGCGTCTCGCTCGTCGAGGCGGCGGCACTGCCCGAGGTGGCCTGCACGGTGTGGTCGAACGTGTTCCAGGTCGGTCGGCTGGAGGCCGGGGAGCGGCTGCTCGTGCACGGAGGCGCGTCGGGCATCGGGACGCACGCGACCCAGGTCGCGCACGCTCTCGGCGCGCACGTCACGGTCACCGTGGGCTCGGCGGAGAAGGCCGCGCGCTGCCGGGAGCTCGGCGCCGACGAGGCGCTCCTCTACAAGGAGCAGGACTTCGTCGAGGCCGCTCCCTTCGACGTGGTGCTCGACAACATGGGCGCGAAGTACCTCGGCCGCAACGTCGACGCGCTCGCCACCGGCGGGCGGCTGGTGGTCATCGGGCTGCAGGGCGGCGCGAAGGCGGAGCTCGACCTGGGTCTGCTGCTGCGCAAGCGCGCATCGGTGCACGCGACCTCGCTGCGCGCCCGGCCGCTGGAGGAGAAGGCGGCACTGTGCGTGGCCACGGTGGAGCACGTCTGGCCGCTGTTCGCATCCGGACAGGTACGACCCGTAGTTGACCGGGTGCTCCCGCTCGACCAGGTGGCCCAGGCGCACCGCGTGGTGGCCGGGAGCGAGCACGTCGGCAAGGTGCTGCTGACGGTGCGCTGACCCTCGGGGCCCTGATGCGCCCCGCCTGGTGCGCATGGGCTCCCGGCGGATAGGACAAGATGGGGCCATGTCCGAGGAGCAGCAGGAGAACGTCGTCGTGGTGGGGGAGGACGGCGAGCAGGTCGTCGTGCCTGACGAGCAGGGCGAGGAGCGCAACCCCGCCGAGATGGTGGAGCAGCCCGCCAAGGTCATGCGGATCGGCTCGATGGTGAAGCAGCTGCTCGAGGAGGTGCGCGCCGCGCCCCTGGACGAAGCCGCGCGGCAGCGCCTCGGTGAGATCTACTCCAACTCGATCAAGGAGCTCGAGGACGGCCTGTCCTCCGAGCTCCAGGACGAGCTCGAGCGGCTCACGCTGCCGTTCACCGACGACGGGACGCCGCCCTCGGACGCCGAGCTGCGGATCGCGCAGGCCCAGCTCGTGGGCTGGCTCGAGGGGCTGTTCCACGGGATCCAGACCGCGCTGTTCGCGCAGCAGATGGCCGCGCGGGCCCAGCTCGAGCAGATGCGCGCGGGCGGTGGACCGCGCGCGGCGCTGCCACCCGGCATGGTGCCGCCCGAGGCCGCCCAGCCGCACGGGACGGGGCAGTACCTCTAGCCGAAGAGCCGCTCCAGCACCTGAGCCACGCCGTCCTCGTCGTTGGAGGGGCAGACCTCGTCGGCGACCGCGAGCACCTCCGGGTGTGCGTTGGCGACCGCCACCCCGTGCCCGGCCCAGGTCAGCATCGGCAGGTCGTTCGGCATGTCGCCGAAGGCGACCACCTCTGCCGCCGGCACGCCGCGCTGCGCCGCCACCGTAGCCAGCCCGCTGGCCTTCGACACCCCGGTCGCGCTGATCTCGAGCAGCCCGTCCCTGGACGAGTGGGTCAGCTCCACGGCGTCCCCGACCGCCTTGCGTGCCGCAGCGAGCATCTCGTCGGACCCGAGCTCCTCGTGCCGCGCCAGCAGCTTCACGACGTCCTGCGACAGCAGCTGCTCCACGGGCGCCTGCGTCACCGGGTCGCTCGAGTCCCAGCGCGGCCGGTACGACGGCTCGTGCGCGAACCCCTCGTGCAGGTGCTCCACCGCGAACGCGATCCCGGGCAGCGCCTCGCGCAGCACCCCCGCCACCTCGCGCGCCGCCGTCGCCGACAGCAGCCAGGAGTCCACGACCTGCTCGGTGTGGAGGTCGTAGAGCACCGCGCCGTTGGCGCACACCGCGACACCGTGGTGCCCGAGGTCCTCGGCCACCGTCCGCATCCAGCGGATGGGCCGTCCGGTCACCACCACGAACACCGCGTCCGCGGCCTCCACCGCGGCGACCGCGGCGACGGTCCGGGACGAGATCGTGCCGTCCGAGCGGACGACCGTCCCGTCGAGGTCGGAGGCGACGAGCGAGGTCAGGGCCTGAGCTCCTCGACGCCGCCGAGGTACGGGCGCAGCACGTGCGGCACGTGCACCGAGCCGTCCTCGCGCTGGTGGAACTCGAGCAGCACCGCCACCGTGCGGCCGATCGCGCACAGGGTGCCGTTCAGCGTCGCGACAGGCCGTACGCCGTCCGCCGTACGGTGCCGGATGGCGAGGCGGCGGGCCTGGAAGTCGGTGCAGTTGCTCGTCGACGTGAGCTCGAGCCAGCGCTGCTGCGACGGCAGCCACGCCTCGCAGTCGTACTTGCGAGCCGCGCTGGTGCCGAGGTCGCCGGCCGCCACGTCGATGACCCGGAAGGTCAGCTCGAGGTCGTGCAGGAACTGCTTCTCCATCTCGAGCAGCCGCACGTGCTCGGCCTCGGCGTCCTCGAGCGGCACGAAGGCGAACATCTCCACCTTGTCGAACTGGTGCACCCGGATGATCCCGCGGGTGTCCTTCCCGTGGCTGCCCGCCTCACGCCGGAAGCAGCTGCTGAACCCGGCGTACCGCACCGGCAGCCCGTCGAGGATCTCGTCTGAGTGGTAGGCCGCCAGCGGCACCTCGGAGGTCCCGACGAGGTAGAGGTCGTCGCGCTCGAGGCGGTACACCTCCTCGGCGTGCGCCCCGAGAAAGCCGGTGCCCTCCATCGCCTCCGGTCGCACCAGCGCCGGTGCGATCATCGGCACGAACCCGGCCGCGAGCGCCTTCGTCATGGCGTGGTTGACGAGCGCCAGCTCCAACAGCGCGCCGGGCCCGGTCAGGAACGCGAAGCGCGAGCCGCTCACCTTGGCCCCGCGCTCGGTGTCGATCGCCTTGAGGGCCTCGCCGATCTCCAGGTGGTCCTTGACCTCGAAGCCGTACGACGGGACCTCGCCCACCTGCTCGACCACGACGAAGTCGGACTCGCCACCGGGCGGCACGTCGGGCAGCACGACGTTCGGGATGGCGAGGTGCGCGGCGCGCAACGCCGTCTCCGCCTCAGCCTGGGCCGCCTCGGCCTCCTTGACCTGCGCCGCCAGTGCCTTGGCCTTCTCGAGCACGGCCGGTCGGTCCGCCGCGGAGGCGCTCCTCACCGACGCGCTGACCTCCTTCTGCGACGCGCGCAGCTGGTCACCGCGGGAGACCGCGGCACGGCGCAGCTCGTCGGCGTGGAGCAGCGCGCTCACGAGGTCGGGGTCCTCGCCACGGGCCACCTGGGAGGCGCGGACCCGGTCGGGGTCCTCGCGCAGCAGCTTCAGGTCGATCACCCCGACAGGCTATCGAGGCCTCCAACCGCGTGACGTCCGCCGCAGGGGACACGTCCGGCGCGCACGGGAGCGGACGCAGCGGCGGTCACTCGATCGCCTGCAGGTGCAGCGTGGCTGGGCCGCGGGTTGTGTCGCCGGCCTCGCCTGCGACCGTGACGTAGGCGAACGTGTGCCCCTGGGCGGCCTTGGCCCGGAAGAAGACGTAGCCGCTCGCGAGCCGCGGTGCGGGTCGCCCGTCGAGCCGCACCAGCACAGGCTGGTCCGAACCCGCGTCGTTCCAGGCCAGGAAGCCGTCGCCGACGACGCCCCAGTAAGAGCCCCGCCCGACCTGTCGGGCGTCGGCGCACGCCGGCAGGCTGCAGGACCAGGCGGTGACGCCGTCGTCGGTCTCGCCGTGAGGGTCGGCGGCGAACCACGCAAGGCGCTCCGAGTTGCCGTCCGCCCAGGTGCCTGACGGGACGTCGGCCAGCACACGGTTGCCCAGGCGCAGCAGCATCCGCCCAGTGCGGCCGCCACCCCGGATGTCGGCCGTGACGATCCCCTCCCCCGTGACCGCAACCAGCGAGCCCGGCACACGGGTGGTGGAACGCACGTCGCCGTCCAGCACCGTCACGTGCGTCGGGTCCGACTGCCACGCGACCTTGCCGTCGCCCACGACAGGGCAGGGCACCTCGTCGCCGCGGTTGACGGTCGCCTCCCAGAGCCGCTCTCGTGCGCCGGTGCGCAGGTCGAGACGCCACAACGAGGACCGCGAGGGCGGGCCCGGGATCAGTTCGGAGGGCACGTGTTCGTCGTCGCGCCACACGACCGAGTCGACAGCAAGGGCCGGGCAGGCAAGGCTCCCCTGTGCATAGGACGAGTGCACTGTCGCAACCACCTGCGTGGGGCGATCGCGCCACCGCACCTCGAGCTCGCCCCGCAGCTGCTTGGCACGCAGGTCCGCGTGCGTGATCGCGACGTAGCGATCGCTGAGCGCGACGGTGTCGACGTCGCCGTAGGGGAGCGGTATGTCCCGCAAAGACGCCGGCCGCGGGGTCGGGGTCCCGTGCGCAACCGGGCGGCTGTGGTGCCCCGCCGAGGACGGGGCCAGGGTCACGCCGACCACCACCGTCGCCGCGACCGCGGCAGTCGCGAGCGGGAGCAGCCAGGCACGGGAGCGGGCGGGTCGGCGACGAGCGGGGGCGAAGGGTACGGAGTGCTCGGCGCGGAAAGAGGCGCCGGCCTGCTGGAGGCGGTGCTCGAGGCTGGACTCGTCCATCACCGCTCCTCGAGGTCGGCGTGCAGTCGCGCCCGGGCGTCCGACAGCTGCGACTTCACCGTGCCGGGTGCGCAACCCAGGGTGGCGGCAGTCGTGGCGACGTCGAGGCCCACGAAGTAGTGCAGCTCGACTGCGAGCCGCTGCTTGCGGGGCAGCCGAGCGACCGCCTGCTCCAGGTCGAGCCGGGCCTCGTGCTCGGCCTGGTGCCCGACCTCGACGTCGTGCAGCTCCCAGACCCGCCAGCGGGCGCGGTGCCGCCGCGCCTTGTCGGCGGTGATGGCCAGCAGCCACGGCAGCGGCTCACCACGCGCCGGGTCGAACGTGCTGCGACGCTGCCACGCCCGGGTGAGGGCCTCCTGCACCACGTCGTCCGCGTGATCGCCCGCGAGCCGCAACGCCAGCCGCGACATCGCTAGCAGGTGCGGGCGCACCCAGTCTTCGAAGTCGTCGGCGGACGTTCCACCCGCTTCGCGCATCAGCGTCACATCACCTCTACGCCGGGACCAGGCGGGTCGGTTGGGTGCGCCGCCGGACGAGCCCGCTCACCACCCGGGTCAGAAGGCGCCGGCGACGTAGCTGCCGAGGACGTCCACCGTGCACCCCTGGGCAGCCAGCAGCTCCAGGGCCTGCTGCGTGCGCTCGTCGCGCAGCCCCGCCTCGACGTCGACGTAGAAGCGGTAGTGCCGCAGGTCCCCCGGGATCGGGTGGCTGTCGAGCTTCGACAGGTTGATGCCGGCCACCTCGAACACGCCGAGGGCGTGCCACAGCGCGCCGGGCTCGTGGTTGGTGCGCAGCACCAAGGAGGTGCGGTTGGCCGTCGCGATGTCCTGCCGCTCACGGTTGAGCAGGAAGAACCGCGTGTAGTTGTGCGGGTCGTCGTTGATCGGCCCGGCGAGCACCGTCCCGCCGTACGTGGCGGCGGCCCGGGCGCTGGCGACGGCAGCGAGCGGCTCGTCAGCGCGGGCGAGCACGGTCCGGACGCTGTCCGCGGTGTCGTACGTCACCTCGATGACGGCGTCAGGCAGGTACGTGGCCAGCCACTGCTCGCACTGCGCGAGGGCCGGCTCCTGCGACAGGACCCGCTCGATGCGGGCAAGACTCCGGTCGGTCGCCGCGATGAGGCACTGCTCGATGTGCAGGAACACCTCGCCCGCCACCCACACGTCCTGGCTGAGCAGCAGGCGGTAGACCGCGTTGATCGAGCCGTGCAGGCTGTTCTCGACCGCGGCGATCCCGCGGTCGACGGTCCCGGTGGTCACCGCCTCGAAGACCTTCGCGAAGGTCAGGCACGGGACGATCTCGATGTCGGGACCGAGGAGCTGCTCGGCGGCCTGCTGGTGGAACGAGCCCTCGCGCCCCTGGATCGCGACCCGCATCAGCGGCGCCGGCCTCGCGCGTGCTTGCCCTCGCGGTAGGGCACGAACTCCGGCTGCTGCTCGGTCCGCGAGGCGTAGGCGATGGCCTGCTGCTCCTCGGGGCTGAGCGAGTGGTCGCTGTCGCCGGCCTTGACGCCCTTGGCGTAGGTGCGGGTCTCGGTGCGGCCGTTGATGGAGGTGATCACCACGCCGTCGCCGGCGTCGTCGAGAAGGGCGGCGCTGAACGAGAGCCGCCCGCCCATGTCGCCGAAGGCGTCGTACCGGACGACCGCGACGTGCCGCAGCGCGTCGGACAAGTCGGCACGGGCCGCCGCGAGGTCGTCGCGCAGGTGCTGCACGTCGGTGCGCAGGCCCTGCGTCTCCGCCTTCTGCCGTTGCACCGCCTGGACGAACGTCACCCCGGCGTCGCCCCCGGTGAGCACGTCGTGCGCCCGGCGCAGTGCGCGGAGGCGGAAGGCCAGGACGAGCGCGAGGAGGAGGGCGAGGGCCGCGACCCCGGCCGCGGCGAGAGCGACGATCTCGACCGTCGAGCTGTCCAGGTGCACGCCGCGAGCCTACCGGCGGTGGACGTACGCAGCGGTGCTGTGACTCCGGCTCGCTGCAGTCCTCGTCGCCTTCGGCGACTCGCCTCTCCGCTCGCGCACTACCGTGCGGCGCGTGGACGCAGACCAGGCGCGGGGGCTGCTCGCGGCCGTCGCCGCCGGCGAGGTGAGCCCGGAGGACGCGCTCGCGCGGTTCGCCACCGCGCCGTACGACGACCTCGGTCACTCCCTCGTCGACACCCACCGGGGGCTGAGGACCGGCGACCCCGAGGTGGTCTACGCCGCGGGCAAGACGACCCAGCAGGTGCTCGACAACGTCGCCGCGCTGCGGGAGCGCAGCGACCGGGTCCTGGTCACCCGCTGCACGCCCGAGCTGGCCGCGGCCCTCGGCGGCACGGGCCGCACCGTCCTGGTCGGCACGCCCAAGGCGCCGTCGGGGCTGGTGGCCGTGATCGCCGCGGGCACCTCCGACGGCCCGGTCGCCGAGGAGGCGGCCGTCACCGCAACGGCGTTCGGGGCGTGCGTCGAGCGCGTCGACGACGTCGGGGTCGCCGGGCTGCACCGTCTGCTCTCCGCCCGCGACCTGCTCGACCGGGCCGACGTGCTGGTGGTCGTGGCGGGGATGGAGGGCGCGTTGCCCTCCGTGGTGGGCGGCCTGGTCGGCACTCCGATGGTCGCGGTGCCGACCAGCGTCGGGTACGGCGCGAGCTTCGGCGGTCTGGCGGCGCTGCTCGCGATGCTCAACTCCTGCGCGCCCGGGGTCACGGTCGTGAACATCGACAACGGCTTCGGGGCCGGCGTCTTCGCCGCCCGGGTCGCCCGCCGGGCCGCCCGCCGAGGGTCGGCGTGATCGGCTGGCTGGACGCCCAGGCGGGCGTCAGCGGGGACATGCTGCTCGGTGCGCTCGTCGACGCGGGCGTCCCGCTCACGGTGCTGCAGCAGGCGGTGGACCTGCTGAGGGTGGACGCAGCCCTGAACGTGGAGACGGTGACCCGCGCCGGGCTGGCGGCCACGAAGCTGACCGTCACCGTGGGCGGGCTCGCGGCCGACGACCTCAGCAGCGGCCCGCGCACCTGGGCCGAGCTCCGGGAGCTGCTGGACCGCCTCGAGGAGCCGGTGCGCACCACCGCGCAGGAGGTGTTCCGTCGGCTCGCGGAAGCCGAGGCCGCGGTGCACCGCAGCACGCCGGAGCAGGTGCACCTGCACGAGGTCGGCGCCGTCGACGCCCTCGCCGACGTCGTCGGGGTCGTCGCCGGTTTCCACCACCTCGGCCTCGAGCGCCTCACGTGCTCGCCGGTGTCGCTCGGGAGCGGCACCGCCCGTGGCGCGCACGGGCCGCTACCCGTTCCGGTCCCTGCGGTGTTTGCGCTGCTGGCCGACGTGCCCGTGCAGGCCGGCCCGTCGCCGTACGAGAGCACGACCCCGACCGGCGCGGCGCTGCTCGCGACGCTGGTCGACGCCTGGGGGCCGCTGCCCGCGATGGCACCGCAGCGCGTCGGGCACGGGGCGGGCAGCAAGGACCCGACCGAGGTGCCGAACCTGCTCCGGCTCGTCCTGGGTCTCGCCTCCGGAGGGACCACGACCGCGTTGCTGCTCGAGACCAACGTCGACGACCTCGATCCACGGCTGTGGCCCCACGTGCTGCAGCAGCTGCTCGACGCCGGCGCCAGTGACGCCTGGCTCACCCCGATCCTCATGAAGAAGGGCCGCCCCGCGCACACGCTGTCGGTGCTCGTGCCGGAGGAGCGCGCGGTCGTCGTACGCCGGGTGATGCTCACCGAGACCACCACGATCGGGCTGCGCGAGACGCGGCTGACCAAGCACGCGTTGCGGCGCGAGACCACCACCGTCGAGGTGGCCGGTCAGTCCATCAGGGTCAAGACCGCCTGGTACGACGGGAAGCCGGTCACCCGCACGCCGGAGTGGGAGGACGTGCTCGCAGCCGCTCGGGCGACCGGCATCCCCGCGAAAGACGTGCTCCGCGAAGCCGAGGCTCAGACCTCGCTGAAGAAGCCCAGCACGCCCTGACCGCCGGCGAGCGGGATGCCGACGACGTCGTACGTCGTGAGCACCCCGGGAGCGAGCCGCAGGCGCACGAGGCCTCGGGCCAGGTTGCCGCTGCGCAGCGCCTTCAAGGGCGGCAGCTGCGCGTCCGGGTCGTCGACGGGGACTCCGGTCTGGCTGAAGTCCACGAGCGTCACGAGCTCCAGCAGGGGGCGCCCGAGGCAGGCGGTGGGGTCGAGGTTCAGCGACATCCCGCAGCCGGTCGACATCGCCACCACCCGGCCACGCTCGTTCAGGACGAGGCACGCCTCCTGCGCCTCCGTGACACGTTGCGCCCATGCGGCGATGCCACCCTCGAGCACGTCGTCGCGGGCCTGGCGCGGCTGCAGGTGCATGAGCGGCAGCAGCAGCGTGGGAGGGCGCTCGGCGGTCGGCTCGGTCATCCTGCGGCCACCACCGATGCAAGGCCCTCGTCGAGGGAGCGGAAGGTCCAGCCCAGCTCGCGCTGCGCCTTGGCGCTGCGGGCCCAGAAGGTCACCTTGTCCGAGGAGGTGACGAGCTCGCGCAGGTTGGGCGGGAAGCCGAGCAGCGGACCCACGAGCCGCCCGAACGGGATGGCCGCCTTGACGAGCGCGGTGGGCAGACCGCCCCACGGCGCCCGGCGGTTCGCGACCCGGGCCAGGTGGCCGAGCAGGTCACCCATCCGGGTCGGCTCGCCGGCCAACACGTACGACTCGCCCGACACGCCCTTGTCGAGAGCGAGCACGATGCCGGCGGCCGCGTCGTCGCGGTGCACCGGCGTGATGCCCATGTCCGGGAACGGAACGAGCGGCAGCTGGCCCTTGAGCAGCCGCGCGAACAGGCCGCCCACCTCGCTGGGGTCCCCGGGGCCGTAGACGACGCCCGGCATGACGGTGACCAGCGGCAGGCCGCGGGAGCAGATCTCCTGGGCGCGCAGGTGCGCCTCGACCTTGGTCTGCTCGTACACGGACGTGAACGCCTGGCCCTCGGGCCGCTGCCACGTCTCGTCGGCCACCTGGCCCTGGGTGTCGCCGAAGACCGCGACCGTGCTCACGTATACCGCCCGGCTGACGCCCGCCGCCAAGGCCGCGCCCAGCACGCGCTCGGTGCCGCCGACGTTCGCGTCGACCAGCTCGCCTCGCCGGTCCTCCGGTACCCCGATCTCGTACACCGCCGCGGCGTGCACGACGGCCTCGCAGCCGCGCAGCGCCTTGCGCAGCGCAGCCTCGTCCGACAGGTCGCCCGCGACCGTCTCGCACCCGAGCGCCTCCAGAGCCGCCGCCTTGGCGGGGGTGCGCACGAGCACGCGCACCTCGTCACCCCGCTCCCGCAGGAGTCGGGCGACCTCTCCACCGATGAACCCGGTGGCCCCCGTGAGGAACACACGCACGGCGGGATCGTATGCCTCTCCCGGCCAGATCGGGCGATCACACCGCAGGGTTCAGCCGGACGGCCCAAGAGGGCGACGCGTGCGCGGAACCGGCCTACGCTCCGGCCCATGGAGGCGGGGCTCGGCGCGACCACCGAGGTAGGACGTCTGCGGACCGTGCTCCTGCACCGCCCGGGCCGCGAGCTCGCCCGCGTGACGCCGCGCAACAACGCCGGGCTGCTGTTCGACGGGGTGCCCTGGGTGAGCCGCGCCCAGGAGGAGCACGACGGGTTCGCCGAGGCCCTCAGCAGCCGTGGCGTGGAAGTGCTCTACCTGCAGAAGCTGCTCGCCGAGACGCTCGAGCTGCCCGTCGCCCGGGATGAGGTGGTGGAGGCCGCCGTGGCGCCGTCCCTCGTCGGCCCTCGGCTCGCGCCGGCTCTCCGGCAGTGGCTGCTGGACCAGCCCTCGGAGGAGCTGGCCGAGCACCTCGTCGCCGGGGTCACGCACGACGAGCTGCCCCCGACGGGCACCCACGGGCTGGTAGAGCGGCTGGCCGCGGCCCTGGAGTTCGTCGTGCCGCCGCTGCCGAACGCGCTGTTCACCCGCGACTCCAGCGTCTGGGTCTCGGACGAGGTCGTCGTCACCAGCCCGAGCATGGCGGCCCGGCAGCGGGAGGCCTCGCTGACGCGGGCCATCTACGCGCACCATCCACGGTTCGCGGGCTCGCCGCTGCTCTACGGGAGCCATCCCGGCGAGGCGTCCTTCGAGGGGGGTGACGTGCTGCTCCTCGCGCCCGGCGTGGTGGCGGTGGGCGTGGGCGAGCGCACCACCCCGGCGGGGGTGGAGGCGTTCGCGGAGCGGGCCTTCGCGGCCGGCCTCGCGCACACCGTCCTCGCGGTGCCCATCGCGCAGGAGCGCGCGACCATGCACCTCGACACGGTGTGCACCATGGTCGACGTCGACGCGGTCGTGATGTTCCCGCCGCTCGCCGACACGCTGCAGGCCTGGACCATGACCCCGCGGGACGTCGTCGGACCCGAGCTGTTCGTGGTCGCCGCCGCGAAGGCGATGGGGGTGCCGGAGCTGCGGGTGGTCGACACCGCCCTGGACCCCGTCACCGCGGAGCGCGAGCAGTGGGACGACGGCAACAACACCCTCGCCCTCGCGCCCGGGCTGGTCGTCGCCTACGAGCGCAACGCCGTCACCAACGCCGCGCTGGAGGCCGCCGGGGTCGAGGTGGTGCGCATCGCGGGCTCGGAGCTCGGCAGCGGGCGGGGCGGCCCACGGTGCATGAGCTGCCCCGTCGTACGCGATCCGATCCGGGACGGCGAGGCGCGGGCATGAGGCTGCTGCAGCGCTCCCCGACGGTGCTGGTGCTGACGGCGGTGGCCGTCGCGGGGCTGGCGTACGACGCGTACGTGCACCTGCACCTGGCGGGCAGCTACGACGGCAACGGCGACACCATCACCCAGGGCGGGCTGTTCCGGCTCGAGGCAGCGCTCGCGATCGCGGCCGCACTGGCGGTGCTGCTGTCCGACCAGTGGCTGGCATGGGCGTTCGCCGGTCTCGTCGGGCTGGGTGGGGTCGCCGCGGTGCTGCTCTACCGGTACGTCGACGTCGGGGCGATCGGACCGGTGCCGAACATGTACGAACCCGTCTGGTACCCGCTGAAGACGCGCTCGGCGTGGGCGGAAGCCGCGGTCGCGGTCGTCTGGGTCGTCCGCGAGCTGCTGCGCCGCCGGGAGCGGGTCGCTACCGCAGCGTGAGCTGCCGGTTCACCAGTCCTGCGCGGGCCCGGCGCGCGTCGTCGGGCAGCGGACCGGTCGCCGAGAGGGCCTCGTCGAGCCGCGCCCGGAAGGCCGCCGCCGGCTCCGCCAGCTCGTCGGCCTCCGTGGCCAGGGGCAGGTCCCAGACCGGCGCGAGCAGGCCGTGCGCGCGGAACGACCCGACGAAGCGGGTGTCCTCGCCCAGCCCGAGCCCGCCGCTCACGGAAAGCCGGGCGAGCGCGTCCAGCAGCGGCTCCTCGTCCTCGGGCAGCACCCAGCGCAGGTGCGACCGCTCGCGCATCCGGCACCAGTAGGCGCTCTGCACCGACGGCACCTTGGCGGTCGGCACCACGGAGGCGTTGGCCCGCTCCATCGACTCGGCAACCTCGCCCGTGGGGTCCTCGCTGCCCTCGACCCAGTAGTCGAACCCGCTGTGCAGGGTCACCTCAAGGGGCGCCTCGTCGAGCAGGTCCTGCAGCCGCGGGCCCGGGTCCGGCAGCTCGGTGGGGTTGACGCTGGAGCCCGGCGCGGCGTCCAGCAGCAGGTCGAGGACGAACGCGAGGTCGCGGCTCGCGTCGCCAGAGCGGCTGCCGACCTGCAGGCCCAGGAAGCGTCGGCCGTCCTGGGTCACCATGCCCGGCCAGTGCAGCGGCAGCACCGTGGACAGGGTCACCGGCACGTCGGAGCTCTTCAGCCGCAGCGGGGCGGTCGCGGCCGGCACGATCTCGCGCAGCGCGACCCACTCGGTCTCGTCCGACCGGCCTGCGAAAGGCCGGGCGACGAAGGGGACCTTGGGGGCAGCAGGCTTGCTGCTTCGGCGGCGGCTCATGCGCCGACCCTAGTCAGCGCCCAGCGAGGCCAGGACCCGGCGAGGGTGGTTGCTGATCACCGCGTCGACGCCCAGCTCGAGGACGCGATCGATGTCGTCCTTGGCGTCCACCGTCCACACGTGCACGCGGTTGCCCATCTCGTGCGCCCGTGCCACGTAGTGGGGGTGCCGCAGCAGCACCTGCAGCGAGGGACCGGCGATGTCGCAGTACGGCGGCAGCGAGCCGTCCCGGTAGCGCACCGGCACCCGCACCATGAGCAACACCAGGGGCAGCGTGGGCGCGAGGAAGTGCAGCCGGCGCAACGAGGACGCCGCGAAGGACATCACCGTCACCTGCGACGTGGAGCGCGACAGCGGCTGCGCCAGCCCGAAGCGGTCCAGGAGGTCCACCAGCGAGCGCTCGACCAGCCCGCCGTACCGGGTCGGGTGCTTGGTCTCGATGTGCAGCTGCACCGGCCGGTCGTGGTCGTGCACCAGCTCCAGCAGCCGCTCCAGGGTGAGCACGCGGCGACCCTCGCGGTCGACGTCCTCCCACGCGGCCTCGAGAAGGGGGTCGGTGCTGCGGTGCTTCCAGGAGGCGAAGTCGAGCTCCTCCAGGCGCGCGAGCTCCAGGGTGGAGACCCGCCCGCG
>JBKOVB010000017.1:0-49296 GCA_046723735.1 Actinomycetota bacterium
AAGCAGGCCGAGCAGCAGTTCGCGACGGCGTTTGACCACGCGTCGATCGGCATGGCGCTCACCGACGCCGACCTGGTGGTGCAGCAGGCCAACCGCTCGTTGGGGGTGCTGCTGGGGGAGCCGCCGTCGCACCTGCTGGGACGCCGGCTGGACGAGGCGGTCGACCCCGAGGAGCGTCACGTGCTCACGCGGGCCCTGCGCGGGCTCACCGCGCAGGCGTCGAGCACCAGGTTGGAGGTGCCGCTGCGTCGCCCCGACGGCGGCCTGCGATGGGGACACGTCTCCGCGTCGTTGCTCGAGGGCAGGGCCGGGCTGCCGTCACGCATCGTCGTACAGGTCGAGAACATCACGGAACGCAAGCGCTCGGAGGCGATGCTGTCGTACGCCGCGGCGCACGACGCGCTGACCAACCTGCCGAACAGGACGCTGCTCATCGACCAGCTCGAGGCGGCACTGCAGCACGGCGACGAGATGGCGGTGCTCTTCCTGGACCTCGACCGGTTCAAGGTCGTCAACGACGGTCTCGGTCACTCCGCCGGTGACCAGCTGCTCGTCCAGGTGGCAGAACGGCTGCGAGAGATCATGCGCCCCGAGGACCTCGTGGCCAGGCAGGGCGGCGACGAGTTCGTCGTGCTCTGCCGGAAGGCCGACGAGGAGACCGCGACCAACGTCGCCAAGCGCGTGCTCGACGCCCTCAGCCGGCCGCTGATGGTGCGTGGCACCGAGCTGGTGGTGGGTGCGAGCATCGGCATCGCGCTCGCCGGCCCGGGCGACGCGGCCGACACGGCGCTGCGCGACGCCGACACCGCGATGTACGCCGCGAAGAGCGCCGGCGGCAGCCGGATCCGCTGGTTCACGCCGGACCTGCGCGAGGCCGCGGTCCAGCTGCACGAGCTCGAGGTCGAGCTGCGGGCCGCCGTGCGCGGCGACCGGCTGGCGCTCGTGTACCAGCCGATCGTTGACCTGCGGCACGGGATCGTGACCGGGTGCGAGGCGCTCGTGCGCTGGCACCACCCGCAGCGGGGCGTGGTGCGGCCCCAGGACTTCATCGGGGTGGCCGAGCAGAGCGAGCTCATCGTGGAGCTGGGCGAGTGGGTCCTGCGCCGGGCCCTGCGGGACGCCGTCACGTGGCCCGAGATCGACGGCGTCGCGCCGAGCGTCGCCGTCAACGTCAGCCTGCGACAGCTCATGTCGGTGGGCTTCCCAGAGCGTGTCGCGGTCCTGCTGGCGGAGTCGGGGCTCGACCCCCGGCGGCTCTGCCTCGAAGTCACCGAGACGGCGCTCGCGTCGGACGTGTCCTCTGTGGTGTCCACGCTCGAGGCCCTGCGAGACCAGGGCGTGCGGCTGGCGATCGACGACTTCGGCACCGGGCACGCCTCCCTGACCTACCTGGCCCGGTTCCCCGTGGACCACGTCAAGGTCGACCAGTCGTTCGTCGCGGGTCTGGGGCAGGAGGCGGGCAGCGCCGCCATCGTGGGCGGCGTCATCGCGATGGCCCACACCTTCGACCTCCAGGTCGTCGCCGAGGGCGTGGAGTCCATGACGCAGCTGGCCATCCTTCACGAGCTCGGGGCAGACGCCGTGCAGGGATACCTGCTGGCGCGGCCGGCCGACGCCGGCGTCCTGGTCGGACGGCTCGCGGTCGCGGCCCAGCGGGCGGTGATCCCCGCGCCCCGCACCGGGGACGACCACGCCCTGCACACGCCCGTGGTGGACGAGCTGGAGCGCTACCGGCTCCTCGTCGAGGGCGCCAAGGAGGTCACGGGGCGCCTGGACCTGCAGTCGGTCTTCGACGAGGCGTTCGCGGCGCTCGGCCGGCTCGTGGACTTCACCGGCGGCTCCATCGTCCTCGTCGAGGACGACCAGGTCCGGATCGTCGCGGCGCTGCCGCCGCCCACCCCGGAGGCGCTCGCCGCGCGCATCCCGCTGGGGCAGGGCGTGACGGGGACGATCGCGGTCTCCGGCGAGCCCCGCTACCTGCCGGACATCACCATCGCGAGCACCGTGACGGCCCGGCGCCGCAGCGGCAGCTCCTCCGCCGGCGTCCGCAGCTGGTACGGCGTGCCGCTCATCGCCGAGGGCCGCCCCATGGGCGTGCTCCAGATCGACTCCACGAAGGTGGACGCGTTCGACGACGCCGACCGGCTGGCTGTGCTGGCGTTCGCGCCTGTCGTGGCCCTCGCGGTCATGACCGCCCGCCGGGCGGCGCAGGAGCTCGAACAGCTCGGCTGAGGCCTTCTCTAGCTCTGAGGCAGCGCGTCGAGGAAGTCCCGCACGAGACGCATCGTCTGCGCGGGGTGCTCGAACTGCGGCACGTGGCCGCAGTCCGCCATCACCAGCGACTGGGCGTCGGGCAGCACGTTGCTCACGTGCCGCTCGAAGGACGCCGGGACGAGCCGGTCGCGCTCGCCCCACAGGAACAGCGCCGGCGGCTGCAGCCCGGGAAGCCGGTCCCAGAACCCCCGCCGGCCATAGGCCTCCTCCACGAAGATCTGCCGGGCGCAGGCGACGAAGGCCTCGCGGTGTGCTGACGAGCGCAGCACCCGCAGCGCCTCGTCCGCAGCCGCGTCGTACCAGGGCTGCGGCAGCCGGTCGGGGTCGCTGAACATCAGGCGGATGCCGCGCACGGTGGCGGCGTGGCTCATCGGCAGCGGGAACCGCCCGACCTCGCGGCGCAGCAGCCGCACGGCGGGCACCAGCGCCCGGAGCCTGCGGAACGCCGGCGAGGGGGAGAGCAGCAGCAGCGCCCGGACCGAGCGGGGGTGCGCCAGGCCGCCCTCGAGCGCCACCCGGCCGCCCAGCGAGTTGCCCAGGAGCACCGCCGGGCGCGCGTCGACCCGGCGCTGGAAGTCCTCGAGCCACGCGGCGAACCAGGGGAACGAGTAGGCGACGCGCGGCGCCGCGCTGTTGCCGAAGCCCGGCAGGTCCGGCGCGATCACGCGGTGATCGCGGGCCAGGTCGGCGAGGCACGGGAGCAGCGAGGCGTTCGTCGCACCCAGCCCGTGCAGCAGCACCACGGGACGTGCGTCCTGCGGTCCGGCTTCCAGGTAGGACGTGGGGACGCCGAGCGCCGTCGTCCTGCGAGCCCGCGGGAACCAGTGGGGACGGGCCTCGTCGCCGAACAGACCGTCGAGCTCCAGCGACAGTCCCAGGTCGCCGCGCACGGTGACCAAGCCGTCCAGGAAGGACTGGATCCCCGAGGCCCGGCCGGCGACCACGTCGGCCAGCACGCCCGCGGTGCCGCGCACCCGCAGCGTCGGCCGGGGCGCGGTGCCGCGCCGGACCCGGCTCCGGCCGCGGTCGAGCTCGACGGTCCACTGGCTGTGGAGCGCGTCGAACACGACCGTGGCGACCCGGTGCTCGAGCACGCTGTCGGCGAGGCTGCGCCGGAGCCTGCTCGCGAGCAGGACGTCGAGGTCCGCCCCGGCGGCGTACGACGGCGCGTTCACACCTCGACGCTACGGCGGGCGCACCCCCTCGCGTGGGAGATCGGCCGTCTCAGCCGGACAGCGGTGGCCGCGGCGGCTCGCCGTCCTCGAGCTGGGCGGCGAGAGACAGCAGCAGCCCGTCGCTGCCCGGAGGACCCACCAGCTGTACGGCGAGAGGCAGCCCCTCCGCGGTCAGCCCGGCCGGAACGGACAGCGCCGGCTGGCCGGTCACGTTCCAGGGGCTCGTGAAGGGCACGCGCCGGCCGGCGAGCAGCAGCGTCCGCAGCCCCTGCAGCGACTCGACCGGGGGCGCGGGCGACGGCACGGTCGGGGTCACCAGGACGTCCGCACCGCCCGGGACGCGGGACAGCCGCGCGGCCGCGGAGTCGCCGAGCCGTCGGGCCCGCGCGACCGCCCGGTGAGGCAGGCGGCGTCCGATCCGTCCGACCGCGCGGGTGCGGGCCTCCGTCGCCGACGGGTCGGCCAGCGCGGCGAGGTCCTGCGCGGCGCCCGAGGCATAGCGGACCAGGAAGGACTCGAACAACCCGTCGTACGCCGGGTCGGCCTTGACGATGGTGTGCCCGAGCCGGTCGAGCCGTCGCACCACGTCGTGCACCGCGCGCTTCACCTCCGGCGCCACCGAGGTCGGCGCCATCGGCTTGAGCGACCAGGCGATCCGCAGCGCCCGTGGCTCGGCGAGCTCCAGCGGCGAGTCCTGCAGCACGTTGAGCAACGTGACCGTGTCACGGACGGTCCGCGTGAGGCACCCGACGACCGACAGCCCGTGCCAGTGCTCGTGCAGGGGCGCGAGCGAGACCAGGTCGCGGGTGGGCTTGAGCCCGACGAGCCCGCAGCAGGCGGCCGGGACGCGGATCGAGCCGCCGCCGTCGCTGGCCAGGGAGGCCGCGACCATGCCGCTGGCGACGGCCGCGGCGGCACCGCCCGACGACCCGCCCGGGGTGCGGGCAGGGTCCCACGGGTTGCGGGTCACGCCGAAGGTGGCCGACTCGGTGAACGGCCAGAGCGCGAGCTCCGGCAGGTTGGTCGTGCCCACGACCACCGCCCCGGCCGCCCGCAGCCGTCGCACGACCTCGGCGTCCTCCGCCGCGACCGGCTCCGGGGAGCCGGTGCCGTACGACGCCGCGTGCCCGGCGACCTGCATGGTGTCCTTGACCGCGACGGGGACCCCCAGCAGCGGTCGGTCGTCGCCGGCCGCGATCGCCGCGTCGGCGGCGAGGGCCTCGGCCCGTGCCGTGTCGAAGAGGGTGCGGAAGGCGTTCAGCTCCCGGTCGTACCGCGCGATCCGCGCGTGCGCGATCTCGAGCAGCCGGACGCTGGTGACCGCCCCGCTGCGCAGCAGCGCGCGCTGGCCCACGACCCCGGCGTATGCGATGTCCTCGTCGCTGAGCACTGCGGTCATGGGCCGGGACCCTAGGACAGCGCCGCCGCCAAGGCGACAGGTCGGCGGGTTCCGACCAGCCAGTACGGCGTGTCGTCGGTCGGGTCGACCACGGGAAGCCGTACCGCGCTGCGCAGCCAGGGGCGCATGACGACCCAGGCGTCCCGGTCTCCCGCCGCGCCGAGCCAGCGGTGCAGCGCCGGCCCTTCGACGACCTCCGGGGGGCCGAACGCGGTGAGGGGCGCACGCGCACCGGGCACGTGCAGGACGCCGTCCTCGACGCGGACCTGGCGCCGAGCGGTCAGCGCGGCACCGAGCAGCACCGGCGGCACGAGCAGCACAAACGGCAGCACCTGGGCCCAGCCCCGGACGGCGGTGTGGAGCTCCGCCGCCGCGATGAGGGCGAAGACGAGCGCGCCCGCGAGCCAGGACACCGGGACGTGCATGCGCTCACGGAACTCGGCCACCCGACCACGGTACGGTCTGGCGCCGTGGAGCCCTTGCAGGTCGCCGTCCGGCGGCTCGACCCCGACGTGCCGCTGCCGGCGTACGCCCGGCCGGGCGACGCAGGCTGCGACCTGGTGACGACGGTGGACGCGGTCGTGCCGCCGGGGGAGCGCGTCCTGCTGCCCACCGGGATCGCCCTGGCGCTGCCCCAGGGGTACGCCGGGTTCGTCCACCCTCGGTCGGGGCTGGCGCTGCACCACGGCGTGAGCCTGGTGAACGCCCCCGGCACGATCGACGCGGGGTACCGCGGTGAGGTGAAGGTGGTCCTCGTGAACCACGACCCGCGTGAGATCCTTCACCTGAGACGACTGGACCGCGTGGCCCAGCTCGTCGTGCAGCGCGTCGAGCACGTGTCATGGCACGAGGTCGACTCGTTGCCCGAGACGGAACGAGGCGCGGGTGGGCACGGGTCCACCGGCGGCTGGGGAGGACTGGTCTAGTGGTGTTCGGGCGGCGCAAGCGCGGTGTGCCTGACGTGTCCGACGAGGACGTCGAGGCCTTCGTCGACGACCTCGGCGAGGAGGAGCGGGCCGCGGAGGACGAGGAGCTCGAGCGCGAGCTCGGCGCCCAGGAGGTCGCTGAGCGCGTGCCCCCGAGCCCGCAGGGCCCCTGGGACGTCACGGACGCCCCCGAGGCCCAGCGGCTCGACCTCGGCGCCCTCCAGGTGGTGGTGCACCCGGGCGTCGAGGTGCGTCTGGAGCTCAGCCCTGAGCAGCAGGTGGTCGCGGTGACGTTCGTGCACGGCGACTCGACGGCGCAGGTCAACGCGTTCGCTGCCCCGCGCACGGAAGGCATCTGGGCCGAGGTGCGTGCCGAGATCGCCGAGGCGCTCAACGGCGGCGGCGGGCACGCGGACGAGGCCGAGGGGCCGCTCGGCCCCGAGCTGCGGGCCGTGGTGCCGCAGGAGGTTCCCGGTCAAGGTGTCGTACAGGCGCCGGCGCGCTTCCTCGGCGTGGACGGGCCGCGCTGGTTCCTGCGTGCGTTGCTCACCGGCCCGGCGGCGACCGACGACGCGGCGGCCGAGCCCCTGATGGCGATGGTGAGGGAGACAGTCGTGGTGCGCGGGCCCGACCCCATGCCCGCGCGCGAGCCCCTGCCGTTGACGCTCCCTCCCGAGGCCGGCGTCGAGCAGCCCGTGGTCGAGACGGAGCCCGAGCGTCCGACGCTGCAGCTGCCCCACCGGGGGCCGGAGATCACCGAGGTCCGCTGACCATGGGAGACCAGCCCAGCCGTCTCCGCCGCGCCCTCCACCGGCTCACCGCGGACGAGCAGGAGGTGCACAGCGAGGCCCTGCGCTCCGAGGTCCGGGCCGTGGGCGCGCGCGCGGTGCGAGACCTGACCGTCGGCGAGCCGGTGACGGTCGCCGGCACGCTGCAGGCCGTGGTGCTGCGCCCGCTCGCGGGCACGCCCACGCTCGAGGCCGAGCTGTACGACGGCACCGGGACGGTGATGCTGGTGTGGCTGGGTCGGCGCCGGATCCGGGGCATCGAGCCGGGCAGGTCCCTGATGGCTCGTGGCCGGCTCACGCGGCGGGACGGGAAGCTGACGCTGTTCAACCCGGCGTACGAGCTGCGGGCCTCCGGTGGCTGAGAACAAGGACCTGACGTCCGACACCCTGCTCGGGGCGTTCGGAGGCTGGAAGGGCGTCCTCGACAGCTCGCTCCCGGCGACGGTGTTCGTGCTCGCGCGGTTCTTCGTCGACCTGCAGGCCGCGGTGGTGGCTGCGGTGGTCGCAGGGCTGCTGGTCGTGGGGCTGCGGCGCGTGCAGGGGCAGTCCCTGCAGCAGGCGTTCAGCGGCTTCTTCGGACTGCTCGTCGCCGTCCTGGTCGTGCGCAGCACGGGCTCCGGCAAGGGCATCTTCCTGCCCGGCATCTTCATCACCGCCGGAGCGGGCGTGCTGTTCGGCGTGTCCCTGCTGGTCCGTCAGCCGGCGGTCGCGCTCGGCCTGGCCGCAGCCGACCCGCGCTACGCCGTGTGGCGGACCTACCCGCCGTTGCGGCGCGCCTTCACCCTGGCCACGGCCGCCTGGTGCGCGTCGTTCTTCGTCCGTGCAGGCGTCGCGACCACGGTCTACCTGGTCAACGGCGACAGCCCGACGGACAACCTCGTGCTGCTCGTCGTCATCAACGCGGTGAAGTGGCCGCTCATCATCGGCTGTGCACTGCTCACCGTGACGCTGGTGCGTCAGGCTGGCATGCCGTCGGTGCCGGAGAACAGCTCCACGTAGGGCTCAGCGGTGCCGGGTGAGCAGGGCGTCGAGCTCGTTCTCGACCTCGCTGGTCGCCACGATGAGCAGCTCGTCGCCGGCCTCCAGGGCGCCGTCGGGGGACGGCACGATGACCCGTCCCTCGCGCAGGATCGCCACCAGGGCGCTGTCCATCGGCCACGCCACCGAGCCCACGGTGCGTCCGACGAGGTCGGCGTCCGGCGCCAGCGTGAGCTCCACGAGGTTGGCCTGGCCCTGGCGGAACGTGAGCAGCCGCACCAGGTCGCCGACGCTCACGGCCTCCTCGACGACGGCAGCGAGCAGGCGCGGGCTCGACACGGCCACGTCAACGCCCCACGCCTCGTTGAAGAGCCACTCGTTCTTGGGGTGGTTGACGCGGGCGACGACGCGGCTCACGCCGAACTCCGTCTTGGCGAGCAGCGACAGCACGAGGTTGACCTTGTCGTCGCCGGTGGCGGCGACCACGACGTCCGCCTCCTGCAGCCGCGCCTGCACCAGCGTGTCGATCTCGCAGCAGTCGCCGAGCAGCCACTCGGCGTCGGGCACCGTGCCGACCTTCATGGCACGCTGCTCGCGCTCGATGAGGAGCACGCTGTGCCCGTTCTCGAGCAGCTCCAGGGCGATGGAGCGGCCGACGTTGCCTGCGCCCCCGATCGCGACGCGCATCACTCATCCCCCTCGGTCGGCCCGGAGGCGAAGATGCGCTCCACGTGCTCCCTCTGCTCCCACAGCATCATCACGTGCACGAGGTCGCCCTCCTGCACGAGCGTCCCGCGCTCCGGCAGGACGCCGTTCCCGAGCCGCGTGATCATCGCGACCCTGGCGCCGGACTCGTCCTCGAGCCGGGTGACCTTGTGGCCGACCCACGCGGGTGAGACCGCCACCTCGGCGAGCGCCACCTGGCCGCTCGGGTCGCGCCACTCGCTGAGCGTGCCCGCAGGCAGCAGCCGACGGAGCACCTGGTCGGCCGTCCAGCGGACCGTCGCGACGGTCGGGATGCCGAGCTTCTGGTAGACCTCCGCCCGGCGCGAGTCGTAGATGCGCGCGACGACGTTCTCGATGCCGAAGGTCTCGCGCGCCAGCCGGGCCGCGATGATGTTGGAGTTGTCGCCAGAGCTGACCGCGGCGAACGCCTCGGCCCGCTCGATGCCGGCCTCGATGAGGGTGTCGCGGTCGAACCCGACGCCGTTGACGCGCTGGCCGGCGAAGTCCGTCGACAGGCGGCGGAAGGCGTTGGCGTCCTGGTCGATCACGGCGACCGAGTGCCCCTTGCCCTCGAGGCTCTTCGCGAGCGCGGACCCGACCCGCCCGCAGCCCATGATCACGACGTGCACGGTGTCCCTCTCCCATGGCCTCGACCGGGCGCCGGGACCGGGCGAGACGCTACACGGGCGCCCTTCCGTAGGCTGCTGCGCGTGGCAGGGATCAACGACGTCGTCAAGCGGCTGCTCCTCGGGAGGGCGCTGAGCAGCGACCGGCTGGGCGAGACGCTGCTCCCCAAGAAGATCGCGCTTCCCGTCTTCGCGAGCGACGCCCTGTCGTCAGTCGCCTACGCCCCGGACGAGATCTTCCTGACGCTGAGCATCGGCGGCCTCGCCGCCTACTCCTACTCCTGGAAGGTCGGCCTCGCGGTCGCCGTCGTGATGCTGACGGTCGTCGCGTCGTACCGGCAGAACGTCCACGCGTACCCCAGCGGCGGCGGCGACTACGAGGTCGCCAACGAGAACCTGGGCAAGCGGTTCGGGCTGACGGTCGCCGCGGCGCTGCTCGTCGACTACGTCCTCACCGTCGCCGTGTCGGTGTCCTCAGGCGTCCAGAACGCCGCCTCCGCGATCCCGTGGGTGCACGGCCGGCAGGCCGAGGTCGCGGTCGTGCTCGTGCTCGTGCTGATGGCGGTGAACCTGCGCGGCGTGAAGGAGTCGGGCACGGCGTTCGCCATCCCGACGTACGGCTTCATGATCTCGATCCTCGGCATGACGCTCTACGGGCTGTTCCGGCACGTGGCCGGCGACCTCCCGCCGGCCGAGAGCGCGCAGTTCACGATCGCGCCCGAGGGGCAGTTCACGCACGGTTTCATGGGGCTGGGCGCGGCGTTCCTCCTGCTGCGGACGTTCTCCTCGGGCTGCGCCGCGCTCACCGGTGTCGAGGCGATCAGCAACGGCGTGCCGGCCTTCAAGAAGCCCAAGAGCAAGAACGCCGCCACCACGCTGCTGCTGATGGGCACCATCGCCGTGACGATGCTCATGGGCATCCTCATCCTCGGCAACATCACGCACCTGCGGTTCGCCGAGGACCCCGCTACGCAGCTGCTCAGGAACGGTGTCCCCGTCGGCGACAGCTACACCCAGCAGACCGTCATCAGCCAGCTCGCCGACTCGGTGTTCAGCGACTTCCGGCCGCTGTTCTACGTCACCGTCGCCTTCACCGGCGTCATCCTCATCCTGGCCGCGAACACGGCCTTCAACGGCTTCCCGGTGCTCGGGTCGATCCTGGCGCGCGACGGGTACCTGCCCCGTCAGCTGCACACGCGCGGCGACCGGCTGGCCTACAGCAACGGCATCGTGCTGCTGGCGGTGTTCGCCCTCGTGCTGATCTTCGCCTTCGACGCCGAGGTGACCCGGCTCATCCAGCTCTACATCGTCGGGGTGTTCATCTCCTTCACCCTCTC
This sequence comes from Actinomycetota bacterium, assembly GCA_046723735.1. Lineage (GTDB taxonomy): Bacteria > Actinomycetota > Actinomycetes > Mycobacteriales > SCTD01 > RYN-111. Next base: position 10,230 of record JBKOVB010000017.1, read on the forward strand.
GCAGACGGGCATGGTCAGGCACTGGACAGGGCTGCTCAAGGACGAGACCGATCCGGCCCGAAGACGCCACATGATGCGCTCGCGCGCCATCAACGCCTTCGGGCTGGTGATGACCGGCACCGTCCTCGTCATCGTGCTCATCACCAAGTTCACCCGCGGGGCGTGGATCGCGCTGGCCGCGATGGCGCTGCTGTACGTGCTGATGCGGGCCATCAACCGGCACTACGAGCGGGTTCGCGTTGAGCTGGTGCCGAGCGACGAGCACGTCGTGCAGCCCTCGCGGAACCACGCCATCGTGCTCGTGTCGAAGCTGCACGCCCCGACGCTGAGGGCGCTCGCGTACGCGAAGGCCACCCGCCCGCACGACCTCACGGCGCTGACCGTGGCGGTCGACCCGAACGAGTCGCGGGAGCTGCTCGCCGAGTGGGACCGCCGCGGCATCGACATGCCGTTGACGGTGATCGACTCGCCGTACCGGGAGGTGACCCGGCCGATCCTCGACTACGTGAAGCGGATCCGCATGGCCTCGCCGCGCGACGTGGTGACGGTGTTCATCCCCGAGTACGTCGTGGGCCACTGGTGGGAGCAGCTGCTGCACAACCAGAGCGCGCTGCGGCTCAAGGGCCGGCTGCTGTTCCAGCCCGGCGTCATGGTGACCTCCGTGCCCTACCAGCTGCGCTCGTCGGACTGGCGCCGCGACGCCAGCGAGGAAGAGCCGGTGATGCGCCCCGAACCCGTCGAATGACCACCCCCTGCAACCGCTCGACCCGCTCACGCTTGCGCGGAGAGCCCGGTTGATCCTGACCGTCGGTCGGGTGGCCGCGGGCGGGGCCTGCGTCGCGCGGGCCGACGACGGCCGGGTGGTGTTCGTGCGGCACGCGCTGCCCGGCGAGACCGTCCGCGTCGAGGTGACCTCGGAGACCGCCCGGTTCCTGCGGGCCGACGCCGTGGAGGTCCTCGAGGCGTCGCCGGACCGCGTCGAGGCGCCGTGCCCCTACGTCGGGGTCTGCGGCGGGTGCGACTGGCAGCACGCCACGTCCGAGGCGCAGCTGCGGCTGAAGACGGAGCTGGTCCGCGAGCACCTGCACCGGCTGGCCGGGCACGACTGGGACGGCTCCGTCGAGCCGGTGGAGCCGCTGTGGGGATGGCGGACCCGGGTCCAGTGGACGGTCGGGCCGACCGGTCGGGCGGGGCTGCACCGGCACCGCTCGAAGGACGTCGTCGAGGTGGACCGGTGCCTCATCGCGGCCGACGACCCGCCCTACGGCGACCTCCGCCCCGGCTCGACGGTGGAGACGATGACCGTGGCCGGGCAGCGGACCGTCACGGTCGACGGCCGAGCGGTCGAGGGGTACGGCGTGCGGGTGCCGGTGGCCGGGCGGCGCTTCGAGGTCGCCGCCGGCGGGTTCTGGCAAGTCCACGAGCGGGCGCCCGAGGTGCTGTGGGACACCTTGCGCGAGGGGCTGCGGCCGCGTCCTGGCGAGGCGGTCGCCGACCTGTACGCCGGAGCCGGGCTCTTCAGCGCGCTGCTCGGCGCGGAGGTCGGCCCGGACGGATCGGTGCTGGCGGTCGAGGGGTCCGCCCGCGCCTGCGCCGACGCGGCGCGCAACACCGACGACCAGCCGTGGGTGAGGGTGCGGACCGCGGCCGTCACGCCCTCGCTGGTGTCGCGGCTGCGGGTCGACCTCGTGGTGCTCGACCCGCCCCGCGCCGGGGCCGGGCTCGAGGTGTCCGCGGCGCTCGCAGGCCTGCGGCCCAGGGCGCTGGCCTACGTGTCCTGCGACGCGGCGACGTTCGCCCGCGACCTCAAGGTGTTCCGCGACGCGGGCTGGCTGGTGGCGTCCCTGCGGGCGCTCGACCTGTACCCGCAGACCGAGCACGTCGAGCTGGTCGGGATCCTCCGCCCGCCCGGCACCTGACCCTTCTTGATCAACAGGACCTCGCGACTCGACACGCCCGTGTGTCCCGACGCAGAAGTCCTGTTGATCAAGGGACGGGGGCTCAGGCGCGGGGGAGCAGCAGGGTCAGCACGCCCGGGCGGACGGTGACGGTGCACGGGAGCGTCGCCACCGGGTCGCCGTCGGCGAAGACGCGGAACGGGCGGTCGGCCTCGAGCCGCACCTCGAGCCCCTGGCGCACGTCCACGCAGGGGTCCGAGACGTGGGTGCCCTTGAAGACCTTCGGCAGCGTCGCGAGGAAGTGCCGACGGGTCGTCTCCGACGTGGTCACGACGTCGAGCTTCCCGTCGGTGACCGAAGCCCCGGGCGCCAGGCGCATCCCCCCGCCGTACATCCCGGAGTTGGCCACCGCGACGGCCCAACCGGAGAGGTTGCGCGCCTGGCCGTCCACGGTGACGGTGAACCGGGCGTGCCGCCAGGACCGGATGGTCGCCAGCGCGCCGTAGAGGTAGACCAGCTGCCCGAGGGGGATCGTGGTGCGCAGCACCCGCTCCTGGACCTCGCTGTCGAAGCCGATCGAGGCGATGCCCAGGAACGGCACGCCGTTCGCCTCCGCGAGGTCGACCTTCGTGGGCACGCCGTCCGCGACGACTGCGCAGGCGGCCACCGGGTCGGTCGGGATGCCGAGCGCCCGGCAGAAGTCGTTGCCCCGACCCCCGGGTACGACGGCCAGCACGCCCCCGGCCGCCGCGACGCCGCCGGCCACGCGCCCGACGAGCCCGTCGCCACCCATCGCGACCACCACCCGGTCGTCGGCGACCGCCGCGGCGGTCAGCTCGTCCGCGTGCTCGAGCGAGCGGGTCGGTGTCACGACGAGGTCGTGCGCCGCCAGCGCCTGCTCGACGCGGGGGAGGAGCTTCGTCGCGCGGCCCCCTCCGGCCACGGGGTTGACCACGAGCTGCAGCCGCACCTGCCCTGCCTCCATCCAGCCCGCCCTAGGACGGGATCGTCTTGCCCGGGTTCAGCACCCCGGCCGGGTCCAGCACCTGCTTCACCGCGCGCAGCACCTCCGCTCCCAGCGGGCCGACCTCGTCGGTCATCCAGGGGCGGTGGTCGGTGCCGACAGCGTGGTGGTGGGTGATGGTCGCACCTGTGGCGACCAGAGCGTCGGAAGCGGCCGCCTTGGCGCGCTGCCACTGCGCCGCAGGGTCGGTGCTCTGGGCTGCCAGCACGGTGAAGTACAGCGACGCTCCTTGCGGGTACAGGTGCGACACGTGGCACATCACCACGCACCGGCCGAGAGCCGCGGTCAGCGCGTCCCGGACTGCCTTCCAGGTCGTCAGCAGCCCGGACCAGGGCGTCGAGGTCTCGAGCGTCTCGACCAGGAACCCTGCGTCCATCAGGTCGTCGCGCAGGTAGGGGCCGTCGTACCGACCGTGCTCCCACCTCGCACCCGCGCCCGGCAACGGCACGCCCTTGACCTTCGCCGCGCGGCGCCGGGCGGAGACCGACGCCTCCGTGCCCTCCCAGCCCAGCACCAGCAGGCAGCGGCCGCGTGCCAGCATCCGTACCGCCTTCGGTGCCGACAGTTGCAGCGACACCGCGGTCTCGTCGGCGTCCGAGAGGCGGGCGACGTCCGGCACCACCCCGCCCTGCTCGAGCCGCCGCAGCTGGGCGAGGCCGTCCTCCCACGAGCGGACCAGCCACGCGTCGTACCGCTTCACCTGGGGGAGCGGACGGACCCGCACCGTCACCGAGGTGATCACCCCGAAGGCGCCCTCGGAGCCGATGACGAGCTGGAGCAAGCCCGGGCCGGCGGCGGTGGCCGCGCCCTTGCCGAGCACGAGCTCGCCGCGGGGCGTGGCGAGGGTCAGGCCGAGGACGTTGGCGTCGAAGCGGCCGTAGCCGGTGGACGCCTGCCCGGCCGAGCGCGTCGCGGCGAAGCCCCCGACGGTGGCGTGCTCGTACGACTGGGGGAAGTGGCCGAGGGTGAAGCCGCGCGCGTTGAGCAGCGCCTCGGCGTCGGGGCCGCGCAGGCCGGCCTCCAGGGTGGCGGTGCGGTCGGTCTCGGACAGCTCAACCAGTCGGTCGAGGCGGCGCAGGTCGAGCGCGACGACCGCGCGGTGGGGGCCGCGCAGGGGGCTGACCCCGCCCACCACGGACGTCCCGCCGCCGAACGGCACGACGGCGATGCCCTCGGCGGCGCAGGCCCGCAGCACCGCCCCCACCTGGTCGGCACGGGGCAGCACGACCGCGTCCGGCGCGGCGAACGACCCGGTGCGCAGCGCCAGCAGGTCGAGGTAGGAGCGTCCGGCCGCGTCCCGGGCCCGCGTGGCGTCGTCCTCGCAGACCTCCGCACCTGTGGCCCGCAGCGCCGCGCGCTGCGCCTCGTCGATCCGGGACGGCTCGAGGGTCACCCGATCCAGGGGGACGGCTGTGGACGGCCGTGGGGTGCCGACCCGCTGCTCCAGCCAGCGCCGGGCGTCCGTCGCCAGACCGGGTCGCCGCGCGGGGTCGCCCCAGCCGGCGTGGACCATGTCACGCGTCATGAGTTACAGTGTGACATATGACGTCACAACGTCACACCAGCGCCGCCCTGCTGGACGCGGCACGCGCCTGCATCCTCGACGTCGGCCTGCGCCGGACCACGCTCGCCGACGTCGCGCGCCGGGCCGGTGTCTCCAGGATGACGGTCTACCGGCAGTACGACGATCTCAGCACCCTCGTGTCGGCGCTGCTCACCCGGGAGCTCACCGACGTCCTCGCCTCGGTCGAGGCCGAGGTCCGCCACCTCCCCACCGCCCGTGAGCGCCTCGTCGAGGCGGCGCTTCGCGTGGTGCGCCAGATGGACAGCCACCCGGTCTACCGGCGGATCCTCGACGTCGACCCCGAGATGCTGCTGCCGCTGGTCGTCGACCGGTTCGGGTCGACGCAGCGCGCCGCGCTCGACCTCATCGCCGCGCAGGTGGAGGACGGCCAGCGGGACGGCTCGGTCGGCGACGGCGACCCCAGGCGCATCGGCACCGCGGTGCTGCTGACCTGCCAGTCGTTCGTGTTCAGCGCCCGGCTCGTCGACGACGACACCCTGGGGGAGCTGCGCCCGCTACTCGACGGCTACCTGGCTTCGAGCGAGCGACCGGTGACATGAGCACGCTCCTCACCGCCGACCGCCGCGCCCGCGAGCTCGACGAGCTCACCAGCCGACCGGTCGACGTGCTCGTCGTGGGCGGCGGCGTCACGGGCTGCGGCATCGCTCTCGACGCGGCCAGCCGCGGGCTGTCGGTCGCGCTCGTCGAGAAGGACGACCTGGCCTACGGGACCAGCCGGTGGAGCAGCAAGCTCGTGCACGGTGGCCTGCGCTACCTCGCCTCGGGCGACCTGGGCCTCGCCTGGGAGTCGGCCCGCGAGCGTGGCGTGCTCATGACGCGCACCGCCCCGCACCTGGTCCGTCCGCTGCCGATGGCGGTGCCTCTCTCCCGCGACCTCGGTCCCCGCGACGGGCTGGTCGTCGACGCCGGTCACCGCACCGCCGACCTGCTGCGCCGCGCGGCCCGTACGCCGCGCTCCGTGCTGCCCCCCGCCCGCCGCCTCGGCATCGTGGAGACCCGACGCCTGCTGCCCGCCGTCCGCCTCGACGGGCTGCGCGGCAGCCTCCTGAACTGGGACGGCCAGCTCGAGGACGACGCTCGCCTGGTGGTGGCGCTCGCGCGGACAGCGGCCGGCTTCGGGGCGAGCATCCTCACCCAGGTCCGGTACGACGGAGGCCGCCTGACCGACCGGCGCAGCGGCGCGACGCTCGAGGTCCGGGCCCGCACGGTGGTCAACGCCACCGGTGCGTGGGCCGGCACGGTGACGCCCGGCGTGCGGCTGCGGCCCAGCAAGGGCGTGCACCTCGTCCTGGACGCCGGCGCACTCGGCCACCCCACCGCCTCCATGACGGTGCCGGTGCCCGGCCATCACAACCGGTTCGTGTTCGCGCTGCCGCACCCCGACGGTCTGGTCCACGTGGGGCTCACCGACGACCCGCTCGACGGGCCGCTGCCCGAGGTGCCGCAGCCCGAGGAGCACGAGATCGCGTTCCTCCTCGACACGCTGAGCCGGGGCCTCGAGCGGCCGCTCGCGCGCACCGACGTGCTGGGGAGCTTCGCCGGTGTCCGCCCGCTCGTGGACGGGGCAGAGGGGCGCACCGCCGACCTCAGCCGCCGGCACGTCGTGACCCTGGACGACGGGCTGCTCACGGTGCTCGGGGGCAAGCTCACGACGTACCGGCAGATGGCCCAGGACGCCGTGGACCTGCTCACCGACGTGCCCTGCCGTACGACGGACCTGCCCCTCGTCGGGGCGGGCCCGGCAGCGCCAGGCCGGCTGGGCCGCCGGTACGGCGCGGAGGCGCCCCAGGTGGCGGCGCTCGCCGGGGACGACGCCTCGCTGCGCGGGCCGGTGGCGGACGGGGTGCCGGTGCTCGGCGTCGAGCTGCTCTGGGGGCTGCGCGCCGAGGGTGCCCACTCCGTCGAGGACCTGCTCGAACGCCGTACGCGGCTGTCGTTCGTCGACGCCTGGGCGGACGCGGCCCGCCCGCTCGCGGAACGGCTGGTGGCCCAGGAGTACGGCGGGGTGCAGGCTGACAGGCGTGCCTCGGACTGACCCCACGCGCGACCTGGTTCCACCCGGGTGGCCGGCGGAGGTGCTGCCCCCGCAGGCTCCGGACTGGGAGCGCAGCGCGGTCGCGTGGTTGTTCGACCAGTGCCCGCCCGAGTACCGCAGCCACGAGGTGCTCCGAGCGCACCCTGTGGTGCTCGCCAGGTTCGCTCGCCAGCACGTCGAGGCGGCTGTCGCCGCAGCCCGGCAGGGCTGGCGCACCGCCCGGGCCGACCTCAAGGATCTCGTGACCCCTGAGGTGGTCGAGGCCGCGCTGGGGGCGTACGACCGCGAGGGTCGGCGGCTGGTGCGGGTGAGCCGTGCCGCGGAGCTCGTGGAGGCGGCGCTGCGGGGCGAGCGCTGGGTGCCCCGGCTGTAGCCTGGGCAGACCAGACCAACGAGGAGCGCGCGTGAGCTTGCTGGAGTCCGTCGGCAGCCCCGACGACCTCCGTCGGCTGCCGGCGGCGCAGCTGGCTGCCCTCGCTGCGGAGATCCGCGACTTCCTCATCCAGAAGGTCTCACGGACCGGCGGCCACCTCGGTCCGTCGCTGGGTGTCGTGGAGATCACGCTGGCGCTGCACCGGGTCTTCGACAGCCCGCGGGACAAGATCCTCTGGGACACCGGCCACCAGGCGTACGTGCACAAGCTCGTCACTGGGCGCGCCGACGGCTTCCACGGGCTGCGCCGCAAGGGCGGCCTGTCCGGCTACCCGTCCCAGGCCGAGTCCGAGCACGACGTCATCGAGAACTCGCACGCCTCCACGGCGCTGTCCTACGCCGACGGCCTCTCGAAGGCCTTCGCGCTGCGGGGCGAGAAGCGCCACGTCGTCGCGGTCGTCGGGGACGGGGCCCTCACCGGTGGCATGTGCTGGGAGGCGCTGAACAACATCGCCGCCTCCGACCTGCCGGTCGTGATCGTCGTCAACGACAACGGCCGGTCCTACGCGCCGACCATCGGCGGGCTGGCCGAGCACCTCGCGATGCTGCGCATGACCCAGGGCTACGAGAAGGCGCTGGAGCGCGTGAAGACCACGCTGCACCGCACCCCGGTCGTGGGGCCGCCGGTCTACACGGCGCTGCACGGCCTCAAGCGCGGCATCAAGGACTTCGTGCAGCCGCAGGTGCTGTTCGAGGATCTCGGGCTGAAGTACGTCGGACCCATCGACGGCCACGACGAGCAGGCGCTGGAGAACGCCCTGCGCAAGGCCCGCGACTTCGGCGGTCCCGTGATCGTCCACGCGGTGACGGTCAAGGGCTTCGGCTACCAGCCGGCGATCGACGACGAGGCGGACTGCCTGCACAGCGTCGGGCCGGACACGGATCCCTTGACCGGCAAGGGGAACGGGAGCGCGGCCCGCACCTGGACCCATGTGCTGGCGGACGAGCTCGTGAAGCTCGGCGAGGAGCGGGCGGACGTCGTCGCGCTCACCGCCGCGATGCTGCAGCCGGTGGGGCTGCGCAAGTTCGCCGAGGCCTTCCCGTCGCGCACCTTCGACGTCGGCATCGCCGAGCAGCACGCGGTCACCTCCGCTGCCGGTCTCGCCATGGGCGGGATGCACCCGGTGGTGTGCGTCTACGCGACGTTCCTGAACCGGGCCTTCGACCAGACGCTGCTCGACGTCGCCCTGCACCGGCTGCCGGTCACCTTCGTGCTCGACCGCGCGGGGGTCACCGGAGACGACGGCGCCTCGCACAACGGCATGTGGGACCTGTCGATCCTGCAGGTGGTCCCGGGGCTGCGGATCGCCGCGCCGCGTGACGGCGCCACCCTGGTCGAGGAGCTTCGGGAAGCCGTCGGCACCACCGACGGCCCGACCGTGGTGCGGTTCCCCAAGGGCGCGGTGGGGGAGGACCTCCCGGCGCTGCGGCGTGTCGGCCCCGTGGACGTGCTGCGCGAGGGCAGCGACGTGCTCCTCGTGGCGGTCGGTGCCATGGGTCGGCTCGGGCTCGACGCGGCGGAAAGGGCTGCGGCACAAGGGATCTCAGTCACCGTGGTGGACCCGCGGTGGGTCTCACCGGTGCCTGCCGAGCTTCTCGAGCTGGCGGCGCGGCACCAGCTGGTGGTGACCGTGGAGGACAACGGCCGCACCGGCGGCGTCGGGACGGCCGTGTCGCAGGCGTTGCGTACGGCGGGGCTCGACGTGCCCGCCCGTGACCTCGGCATCCCGCGACGGTTCCTCGACCACGGCAGCCGGACCGAGGTGCTCGCCGAGGTGGGCCTCACCGCGCAGGACGTGGCCCGGCAGGTGGTCGAGCTGGTGGCGCGGCTGGAGGCGCAGCCCGAGCAGAGCAGCGAAGGCGCCCGCAAGGACGCCTGAAAACCGGGTGCTCTCGCCCGTCCCGCGGGGCTAGCCTCGTCGAGCCTTCGGGACAGCAGCCGGTCGGCATCGCCGACGCAGGTCCTGCACCGTGCTCGTGGGCTGCCTGTGGTGGCAGCGCCTGTCAAGCGCTCGGGTTCAACTCCCGTCCTTGCCGTCCACGGCGCGACCACGTGGAGGCGTGCGGCTCTGCGGACGCCTGCGTCCCCGTCGTACGGCTCCGGTCGCGCCGTGGGCGGTGCGCTGCCGCGAGGGATCGGCTGGTCGGAGAGAGGAGGGTGTGCGGATGAAGGTCGTGGTACGCGAGTGGGAGGCGGTCCTGGTCCACCGGGACGGCCGCTTCGAGCGCGCCCTGACGGCGGGGCGGCACCGGCTCCGGCGCCGCCGGCGGACGCTCACCCGGTTCGACCTGCGGCCGCGGCTCGTGCACGTGCCGGGTCAGGAGCTGCTCACCGCCGACGGACTGTCGGTGCGGGTGAGCCTCGTGGCACGGGCGGCCGTCAGCGACCCCCGGGTCTTCCTCGAGACGGTGCAGGACGCCGATGCCGAGGCCTACACCGCGCTGCAGGTGGCGCTGCGGGGCGAGGTCTCCGCACGCACCCTCGAGGAGCTGCTCGCCGCGCGGGACGAGCTCGGCAGCCGTGTCGCCGCGGCCGCGACGGACGCCGTGGCGGCGGTCGGGCAGCGCCTCGACGGCGTGGCCGTCCGGGACGTCATGGTCCCGGGTGAGCTCCGGCTCGCGGCGCTGCGGGTCCACACCGCCCGCCAGGAGGGTCTCGCCGCCCTCGAGCGTGCCCGGGGCGAGACGGCCGCGCTGCGTTCGCTCGCGAACGCCGCCCGGCTGGCGCAGGACACCCCGGCACTGCTCGCGCTGCGGACGCTGCGGGCGGTCGAGACCGGCGGCGCCACCGTGGTGCTGCGGCAGGACTGAGTCGTCGGCCGGGTCTGCGCGGCTCAGCCGCAGTAGGCCCGGTCGGCGCCGGTCGGCGGCGTGGGGTCGTCGCGCATCTCCATCCAGCGGTCCGGCAGCGACACCGGACGCGGGCCCGAGCTGTGCCCGCGCGGCAGGTGGTCGGCGCCTGGCGGCAGCGCGGTCGTCGGGTCCAGCTGGTCGAGCAGCTCGTCGAGCTCGGCCAGCGACCCGGCCAGGGCGAGCCGGCGTCGCATCTCACCGCCCGCGGGGTAGCCCGTGAGGTACCAGCCGGTGTGCTTGCGGAAGTCCCGCACTGCGAAGCGCTCGTCGCCGAACAGCTCCACGAGCAACCGGGCGTGCCGGCGCATCACGTCGGCCACTTCACCCAGGGTCGGCGGCCCCTGCACCGGCCGGCCGGCGAAGGCGTTGGCCAGGTCGCGGAACAGCCACGGCTTGCCGAGGCAGCCACGCCCGACCACGACGCCGTCACACCCGGTCTCGGCCATCATCCGCAACGCGTCCTCAGCGGCCCAGACGTCGCCGTTGCCCAGCACCGGTACGTCGGGCAGGTGCTCCTTGAGCCGCGCGACGGCGGACCAGTCGGCCTGGCCGGAGTAGAGCTGCTCGGCGGTGCGGGCGTGCAGCGCAACGGCGGCGGCTCCGGCGTCGGCGGCGGCCCGGGCCGCCTCGAGGTAGGTGAGGTTCGCCTCGTCGATGCCCTTGCGCATCTTCACTGTGACCGGGACCGGGCCCGCGGCTTGCACGGCGGCACGCACGATGTTGCCGAACAGCACGTGATGGGCGGGCAGCGCGGCCCCGCCGCCCCGACGGGTGACCTTGGGGGAGGGGCAGCCGCTGTTGAGGTCGACGTGGTGGGCCCCCAGGTCCACGACCTTGCGGACCGCGTCGCCCACCCAGCGCGGGTCCACGCCGTACAGCTGCACGGACCGGACGTCCTCGTCCTGGTGGAAGCTGACCATGGTGGCGGTGCGGCCGTTCTCCTCGCACAGCGCCCGTGCTGAGACCATCTCGCTGACGTAGAGCCCGGCGCCGTACGACCGGCACAGCGTCCGGAACGCCGCGTTGGTCACGCCCGCCATCGGGGCCAGCACCACCGGCGGGTCGACGGCCAGCGGGCCGATCTTCAGCGCGGTCACCACAGGTCCACCAGGGAGGTGCCGAGCTTGGCCAGCAGGGCGCGCAGGGTCGGTAGCGACAGCCCGATGACGTTGCCCGCGTCCCCGTCGATCCCGTCGAGGAACGGCGCGGACCGGCCGTCGAGCGTGAACGCGCCGGCGACCTGCAGCGGCTCGCCCGTGGCGACGTAGGCGGCCACCTCTGCGTCGCTCGGGGTCCCGAACCGTACGACGGTCGAGCACACCGCGGACACGCTGGCCCCCGTCGCGGTGTCGACCACGCAGTGCCCGGTGTGCAGCGTCCCGGAACGGCCGCGCATCGCGTGCCAGCGGGCGACCGCCTCCTCGGCGCTCGCCGGCTTGCCGAGCGCCTGGCCGTCGAGCTCCAGCAACGAGTCGCAGCCCACGACCAGGGCGTCGTCTACGCCGCAGGCCACCGACTGCGCCTTGCGCTCCGCGAGCTCGACCGCGACCTGCTCAGGGGTCCCGGTGCAGCCGTCCTCCTCCACGCCGCTCACCACGACCTCGGGCGACAGCCCTGCGTCGCGCAGCAGCCGGAGCCGGGCGGGCGACGCGGAGGCGAGGACGAGACGGCGGGAGGGCACGAGCCATTGTGCCAAGGAGGCACGCGGGAAGGCGCGCTGTCAGCGGTAAAGGACGTCCCGGTCCCACGCCCGGCCGAGCACCGGGTCGCGCAGGACCAGTTCCAACGGGTGACCACCCGCCTGGGCCAGCACCACCTCGTCGCGGGTCACCAGCACCGGCCGTGGGAAGCCCCGGTCGACCGGCTCGGTCACCTCCCACGCCGCGGGGGCGAAGGCGGGGTCGACCATGGCCAGTCGCGCCCAGCCACGGGTGCGCATGGGGGCGACGACGGCGCACAGCCCCTGCTCCGGGTCGGCGAGGGTGGCGCGCAGCCTGCGTGACCCGAGCAGCGTGAGCACGTCGCAGTCACCGACAGGGCGCAGCCGCTGGTCGCCGCGGCGGTGCAGGCCGTCGGCGGCGAGCCCGCCCATCCGCTCCAGGTACGCCCGCGCGGCCGGCCAGACCGTCGCCGGGTCGAGCCGGCGGGCCGCGAGGGCCGTGGGAGGCAGCACGACGACACGGTCGGGGTGCCGCTCGTCGAGGCCGACGGCTCCGAGGCCCAGGTCGAGGGAGTCGCCCAGCACCCGCACCTGGGCCCAGCCCGGTCCAGGGTGCAGCACGTGGTCGAGCGGGAGCCCCACGGGACGCAGCCGGTCCCGCAGCTCCGTGACCGGCAGGTCCTGCGCCCAGCGCCGGGCCTGCAGCCACGCGGCGAGCTTGCCCCGTCCCTCGTCGGACTCCGGGTCGAGACGGCCGAGGGCGCGACGGCACTCGTTCCAGGGGACGAACACCGTGGTCCGTCCGGTGAGGCGGACCCCCTGCTTGTTGGGCTCCAGGTCGACGTCGTGCAGGACCGACACCGCGAGCGTGCCGCGCCGCAGGGCGAGGGCGTCCCTCGTCGTACGGCGGGGTGTGCGGGCCATGGCTCGACGGTACCCAGGGTTCCCGGGGCATATCAGTGTCAACAGGGTGACTGACAGGACCAGCACGAGATGGTCCTTTCGGGGGAACGCGATCCTCAGAGCGCTGCCGACAAGGTGGTTGACCGCGCTCTGGCGAGGACGTGGTCGCCCGGCCCGTGCTCCTGAGGGGGGAGCACGGTCCTGGTCGGCCGGGAGGCCGTGCCCCCTTGGGTGTTGTGGGGCCGGCCTCCCGGCCGCCCCCGTCGGGGTCAGGTCTGCTGCCGCACCCGTTGCCCGTCCGGGGTGTCCTCCACCGCCAGCCCCAGCGCCGCGAGCCCGTCGCGCAGCAGGTCTGAGAGCTGCCACTGCTTGTCCTCGCGGGCGAGCCGGCGCGCCTCCAGCAGCAGGTCGACCGACGGCGTGGACCAGCCCCGCTCGAGGGCCGGCGCGAGTGCTGCCAGCGCCGCTGCCTGCCGGGGCTCGGCGTGGAGCAGCTCGACCAGCGCACGGACCACCGCGTCGGGGTCCTGGTCCGCGACGGCCCGCGCCAGGTCGGCGTCCGCGAGAGGCGAGGCCTCGGCGGTCGGGCCGGGTGCGCTCACGCGACCCCCGCGGCCGAGGGCGGCCCCCAGGTCGAACGAGGTGCCCGCGCCGTGGCGGAGGTGCTCGTCGCCCACGAGCACGTGCACGCTGCTCAGGCCGTGCACCTCCGCCGTACCGGTCGTCGGGTCGATCACCACCGCAGTGTGCTCGTCGACGCCGATCACCGGCAGGTCCGGGGCCTCGGCGCGCAGCACGTCGAGCCGGCGACGCCCGACGTAGCAGCACGACGTGTCGTGCGTACCGCCCTCGGTGTTGTTGAAGTGCGGCACGACGGTGGCGCGCAGCCCGAGGCGGCCCAGCAGGTCCAGGCCCTGCTCCCAGTACGGCGCCTGACCCACCTTGTAGAGCTCGTAGACCGGCAGCGACAGCTCCCCGGCCGAGACGGAGGCGGCGCTCGCCAGGCAGACCACACCGCCCTGACGCACCACGTCCACCAGCAGGTCGGACAGGCCCACGGCGCGCCACTGCGCCAGGGCATACGTCGGGCTGCCCGGGCCCGCGAAGACGTAGCGCGCCTCGCTGACGGCGTGCAGCGCGGCGCCGACCTGCGCGGGCGGCAGGTCCTTCGTGCGCAGGGAGATCACCTGCGCCGGCACCCCCACGCTCTCCTCGAAGTACGAGACGGCGCGCGCCGAGAGCTCGTCCGCGTTCTCCTGGAAGCCGTACGGCGTGTCGAGCACCGCCACCCGGCCTGCTGCCCTGACCAGCGCCTTGTGCAGCTCCACCATCGTGGGGCTCGTTTCGCCGGAGCCCATGAGCACGACGCGGCCTGATGTCATGCCCTTGATCCTGGCAGACAGGTTCGACGCGTCAGTAGGACAGGAAGCTCAGGCCCGGGCCGCTGTTCACGGCCACCAGCACGAGAACGGCGTGCAGCACCAGGGAGAGCACGGCGAGGAGGAACGCGGCCCGCAGCAGGTGGCCGGCCCAGGATGCATCGGAGGGGACCAGCCGGCGCAGGCCGGCACGGGCGAGCAGGGCCGGGATCAGCGCGAAGGCCGTGGTCAGGATCGCGCCCGCGACGACGTAGCTCTTCGAGTCGCCGACGACCTCGCCCATGCCGTTGTCGTGAGGGGCGAAGGCGAGCGTGTACGCCGCACCGCGGAACACCGACGCGCCGATCAGCGAGAGGATGGCGAGCACGAGCGCGGTCAGGCCGAGGGTTGCGGGGTGGCGCCAGGTGTCGTCCCCGTCGTCCCATGCCTCGTCGTCGCCCGGAGGCGAGCCCATGCCGAGGAGCTCGGCCCCGCCGTACGTCTCGTCCACGTCGGTCACCCTAGGCCTCACTAGGCTCGGGACATGGCCGACATGCTGTCCCTGACCGAGACGTCCGCCCGGCTCGGCATCGGGATCACCGGCGTCAAGCAGCTGGTGAAGGAGCACAAGCTGCTCGCGGTACGCACGCCCGACGGGCTCGCGGTACCCGCCGAGGCCCTCGACGGCGACCAGCCCGTCAAGCACCTCTCTGGCGTCCTCACGCTGCTGCACGACGCGGGGTACGAGCCGGAGGAGGCCTACCGCTGGCTGACCACCGCGGACGACACGCTGCCGGGCACGCCGCTGCAGGCGCTGCACGAGAACCGTGCCACGGAGGTGAAGCGGCGCGCCCAGGCGCTCGCCTTCTGATGCGGCTGACGGTCAACGGCGAGGAGCGGGCCGTCGCGGAGGGCCTGCCCCTGCCGGACCTGTTGGAGCAGCTGGGACTGCGCGTCGGGTCCGTCGTCGTGGAGCGCAACGGGACGGCGCTGCTGCGCAGCGAGGTCGTCGCGACCGTGCTGGAGGAGGGCGACGTGCTGGAGCTCGTGAGGGCGGTCGCGGGTGGGTAGGACCGAACGGCTCGCCGACGCCCGCCTCTACCTGTGCACGCCCGACCGGCCCGACCTGCCCGAGTTCCTGGACGCCGTGCTGGCCGGGGGTGTCGACGTCGTCCAGCTGCGCGAGAAGGGCGTCGAGGCGGGACGCGAGCTGGACGTCCTTGCCATCGTGGCGGAGGTCGCGGGCCGGCACGGGGCGCTGTGGGCGGTGAACGACCGGGCCGACGTGGCGCTCGCCAGCGGCTCCGACGTGCTGCACCTCGGCCAGGACGACCTGCCCGTGCCGCAGGCGCGTCGGGTCGTGGGGCCCGACGTGCTCGTGGGCCTGTCCACCCACGACCGGGACCAGGCCGCGGCGGCAGCGCAGGCCCAGGGCGTCGACTACTTCTGCGTGGGCCCGACGTGGGAGACCCCCACGAAGCCGGGGCGGCCCGCGGCCGGGCTCTCCCTCGTCCGGCACGCCGCCTCGCTCGGGACGGCCAAGCCCTGGTTCGCGATCGGCGGCATTTCGGAGGCGAACCTCTCGCAGGTGCTCGACGCGGGCGCGACCCGCGTCGTGGTGGTGCGGGCGCTCACCGAGGCGGTGGACCCGTTCGCCGCTGCGCAGGCGCTGCGCGCCCGGCTCTGAGCAGGGTCACCCGGCCAGGAAGCTGAGCAGCAGCCGCCGCTCCCGGTTGTCGACGTTGCTGTCGACCACGACGACGCTCTGCCACGTGCCGAGCAAGGGCCGGCCGCCGGTCACCGGGATCACGATCGAGGGCGCCACGAAGGCCGGGAGCACGTGGTCGCGCCCGTGCCCCCGGCTCCCGTGGCTGTGCCGGTAGCGGTCGTCCGCTGGAAGCAGCCGGTCGACCGCCTCGGCGAGGTCGCTCTCGCTCCCGGAACCGGTCTCCATCAGGGCGATGCCGGCGGTGGCGTGCGGCACGAAGACGCAGACCAGCCCGTCGCCGCGGTCACGGCAGAAGCGTTCCACCTCGCTCGTGACGTCGGTGACGAGCGAGGTTCCCGTGCGCAGCGCCAGCTCGACGACGTCCACGGGGGCCGGTGGCGGGAGGTCAGGCGGTCGGGGGAGCGCCGTAGGCCATCGGCGGCGCCATGCCGCCCACTCCCTTGGGGTTGGGGCCGTACTGGTTGTCGCCCGGGGTGCCGTCCATGAGAAGGAAGGCCAGCACCACGATCCCGAGGATCGGGACGAAGGCCGCCAAGAACCACCAGCCGCTGCGATCCGTGTCGTGCAGCCGACGGACCGCGACGGCGATCGACGGCACGATCGCGGCGAGGTATGCGAGGCCGAGCAGGATGTAGAAGAAGTCCGCGACCGAGGTGAGAGCCAGCAGGAGGACCTCGGCAAGGACGAGAGCCAAGAACCAGTACCAGTACTCCCGCCGACGTGCGCGTCCGGAGAAGTCGGCGTACTTGCCGAGGACCGTGCTGATGGCTTCGCCGAACCCCACGATGCACCTCCTGTCCCGGGCGCGGGGTGCGCCCGCGTGGTGATCATGGCGCAGATCCCCACGGAGTGGGGGACGATCGCTCGCCCGGGGCGGTCAGGGCACGGCTTCGAGGGCGGCAGCCGGGGCCGCCGGCCGTGGCGCCTCGACCGGCTCCACGTGGGCCTCGATCACCTGGCGTGCGGACCGCCGAACCTCCACGACGGCGAAGCCGACCGCCGCCAGCAGCGGCGCGCCGTAGAACGGCGGCCGGATCAGGCTGCGGCCGTTGGGCAGCAGCGTCAGGCACAGCACCACCGACAGCGCTCCCATCGCCAGCAGCACTCGCTCGCCACCGACCGCGGCGAGGAGCACGAGGCCCCACAGCAGGTACCAGGGCTGCACCACCGGTGCGAGGGCGACGACGGCGACGAGCGCGAGTCCGAGCGCCCGCATCGGCCCGAGGTGATGGGCTCGCAGCAGCAAGGTGACCGCCACCAGCCCCGCGACGGCGAAGGAGGCGGCGAACACCCACCGCGTGACCTCGCCGGGAGTGTCGACGACGCCCAGCGACCGCAGCCCGTGGTCGACCAGCACGCCGACGCCGGTGACCGGGGAGAAGATCGACAGCCGGGTGCTGCCCGTTCCGAGGCTGTGCACCCAACCCCATCCCAGGCCGGTCCAGGCCGTGACGGCGTAGGCCGTGATCGCGGCGACGCCGCTCACCAGCACGGCGGCGCGCAGCCGGCGTTCCCACCCGGGCAGCAGCATCGGCAGGAAGCCGAGCGCCGCTATGGCCGGCACCTTGACCAGCGCGGCGAGCGTGACCAGGGCGGCGGCGCCGGCGAGCCTCCACGCGGTGGGGTTGCCGGTCACCAGCGCGAGCGCAGCGACGAGCAGCCCGATCATCAGCGCGTCGTTGTGCGCGCCGCCGACGGCGTGGATGAGCACGAACGGGTTGGCGAGGCCCAGCCACAGCGCGCGCTGGGGCAGCACGCCGTGCGCGCGAGCGAGCCGGGGCAGCGCCCAGGCCGCGAGCACCAGGCCCAGCACCGCCAGGCCGCGCAGCATCACGACGGCGGGTACGACGTGGTCGTGCGAGAGGACGACGACGCGCCCCGACAACCACAGCCAGACCGGTCCGTACGGCGAGGGGCTGGACCGCCAGACGTCGTCGACACCGAGCACCCACTTGCCGATCAGCGCGGTGGGGCCGTTCGTGTAGGGGTCGATGTCGTTGGCGACGAGATTGCCCTGCCCGGCGTACGCGTAGACGTCCCGGGAGAACAACGGCGTGCCGAGCAGCAGGGGGACCGACCACAGGGCCGTGACGACGATGATGGTGCGGGGCGCGACGCGCTCGAGCACGTGCCGCAGCCGCCACCAGGCCGTCGTGAGCAGCATCACGCCGAGGAGCGCCAGCATCGCTGAGACGTCGCGTCCGGTCGCGCTCTTCTGCACCCACGCCAGGTGGAGCAGCTCGGCGACGGCGTCCCTGTAGCGCGGGACGGCGCCCGCGCCCACGCCGCCGAAGGCGAGCAGCGTCGAGCCCAGGAGCCCGAGGGCCAGCAGCCGGCGGGGTACGACGTAGCGCGGGCTCATCGCCCGGACCCGCCCGCGAGCGCTGTCCCCACGGCGACCCGGCGTTCGGGCTGGGCAGGGACGCTGGGCACGACCCGAGCGTACCCAGGCCGTATCAGGTCAAGACGATCAGATGTGACGGTTCGCGCGCCCGGGGGAAGGGGTCCACAGTGGGGGGTTGATCCCTGCGTGGGAGGTGATGCAAGCGCATGCAGCGTACGAGCGAGGCAGAGCAGCTCCGGCGGTTCGAGGCCCTGGTCCATGCCAGCCCTGACTTCATCGCGATCGCCGACATCGAGGGCAACGTGCTGTTCGTCAACGAGGCGGGTCGGCGGTTGGTCGGCATCCCGGCCGACGTGGACGTGACGCGGACGACGATTCCCGACTACCTCACCGAGGAGGGCCTGGCGCAGGGCCTCGAGGAGGAGCTCGTCGCCACGCTGCGCGATGGGCACTGGGAGGGCGAGACCACGCTGAAGGACTGGCGCGGCGGACTGCCGATCCCGGTGGCCGTCTCGTCGTTCCTCCTCACCGACCTCGAAACGGGCGAGCCACTCGCGCTCGCCACCGTGCAGCGCGACCTGCGCGACTCGCAGGCGGCCGCCACGCGGGTGGCCAAGGCGCAGGCCGCGGTCGAGGAGAGCGAGCAGCGGCAGCGCGCGCTGCTGCAGCACATGTCCGACCTGCTCCTCGTCGTCACGGCCGACGCCACGCTCCGTTACGTCAGCCCCTCCGTGAAGCGCCTGCTCGGTTACGAGCCCACGTCGCTGGCCGGCCGCGACGCGCTACAGCTCGTGCACCCCGACGACCGTGAGGCGGCGGCCACCGCGCTCAAGGGGTTCCTCGCCGAGCCCGGGACGGCCGCACCCGTGCAGCTGCGCTTCGCCTCTGCGAACGGAACGTCCCGCCGCTACCAAGTCGTGGCCAACAACCTGCTCGACGACCCGGTCGTTGGTGGGGTCGTCGTGGTCGCCCACGACATCACCGAGCAGGACCGCGCGATGGCGTCTCAGGCCATGCAGGCACGCGTCCTGGAGCTCATCGCGAACGGCGCCCCGGTCCACGACGTGCTCCAGGCGCTTGCCGAGTGGGTGGAGGCGAGCGCCCACAGGACGTACTGCGCCATCCTGCTGACGGAGGAGACCGAGGACGGGGGGCGGGTGCTGCGCCATGCGGCGTCGCCCAGCCTGCCGGAGGAGTACCGGCTCGCCGTCGACCGGATCCCGGTCGGGACGCCGTTCTCGCCCTGCGCCGTGGCGGTCACGCACGCGGCACCCACGCTCGTGCCCGACCTGCTCGCCGACGAGCGCTGGGCTCCGTACCACGACCTCGCACGGCGCCTGGGCCTGCGCAGCTGCTGGTCGTTCCCGGTGCTGTCACCGGCGACCGGGCAGGTCCTCGGGACCTTCGCGCTCTACCGGCCCTCGCCCGGCCTCCCGAACGCCGACCTGGAGGCGCTCATCGCCCGGGCCAGCCACCTGGTCGGCATCACGGTCGACCGCCAGCAGCTCGTGGCCCGGCTGGCCCACCAGGCAACCCACGACGGGCTCACCGGGCTGCCCAACCGCACCATGCTCCTGGAGCGTCTCGGCGCGGCGCTCGAGCGACGCCCGCCCCGCGGCTCCCTGGGACCGGTCGTCGTCTTCCTCGACCTCGACCGGCTGAAGATCGTGAACGACTCCCTCGGGCACGAGCGCGGCGACGAGCTCCTCGCACGGGTCGCGGACCGCCTGCCCGACGGGATCCCCAACGACGTGCTGGTCGCTCGGTTCGGCGGCGACGAGTTCGTCGTGCTGGCCGAGCACGTGGCCAGCCGGCAGCAGGCGCGGGAGCTCGTCGAGCGCATCCTCGACACGGTCGCGCAGCCCGTCCGTCTCGAGGGGCGGACGATCACGCCGTCCGCCAGCGCCGGTGTCGTGGTCGCGAGCCCGGGACAGACCCCCACCGAGGTGCTCCGCGACGCGGACATCGCGATGTACCGCGCCAAGCACCGTGGTGGCAGCGGCTACCAGTTCTCGGATGCCGACATGCGGCAGCGCGCCTTCGACCGGCTCGACCTGGAGACGCAGATCCGGCACGGCCTGTCGTCCGGCGAGTTCGAGGTGCACTACCAGCCTGTCGTCGACATGTGGGACGAGGAGCAGTTGGTCGGCTTCGAGGCCCTCGTGCGGTGGAGGCACCCGCAGCGCGGCCCGCTGACCCCGCGCAGCTTCGTCGAGCTCGCCGAGGAGACCGGGCTCGTCGTCCCCTTGGGCGAGCTCGTGCTGCGCAGCGCGGCGGCTGCAGTGCACACCTGGGTCGGCCTGCTGCCCGATCCCCAGCCCCTGACGCTGTCGGTCAACCTCTCCGGCAAGCAGCTGCTCGCCCCCGGGCTCGTGGACCTCGTGAGGGAGTGTGTCGAGGCGATCGCGCCGTGGTCGCTCACGCTGGAGCTCACCGAGTCGATCCTGATGGACGAGACCGACGCGGCGCGGCGGGTCCTCGACGAGCTGACCCGCGTCGGCGCCCAGCTGAGCATCGACGACTTCGGCACCGGCTTCTCGTCGCTCAGCTACCTCACTCGGCTCCCGGTCTCGGCGCTCAAGATCGACCGCAGCTTCGTCCTGGACTTCGAGCACAAGCCGGAGGCCCGGACCGTGGCCTCCGCGGTCATGAGCCTGGGGACGGGCCTGCACCTGAGTGTCATCGCGGAGGGCATCGAGACCCGGGCCCAGCGCGATGCGCTCGTCGCGATGGGCTGCCGTTACGGTCAGGGCTTCCTGTTCGGCCGGCCGGTGCCGGAGAACGCCGCGCTGGCGGTGCTCAAGGGCTAGTCGACTCAGTCCAGCGGCGACCGCAACGCGTCCCCGCGGGCGCGGTTGTGCGGGGCCGCCCACGTGACCCGCTGCACCTCGAGCAGGCACTGCGGAGCATTGCGGCGCATGCACAGGGCTCCTTGACCTGCAGCGGCGTGCCGTAGTGGTCTTCCACGCCCTTCACGATGCCCTTCGCGAGCGCGCACAGCCGCCGTGCGCTGGCGTAGCGGATCACCACGTCGTCCGGCCCGAGCCGGCTGATGTTCAGCACCGGCGGCGTCCCCCCGTCACGGTTGCACACGACCGTGCATGGTGCGCTCGGTGTGCTCGAGCAGGTCGAGTGCGTCCCAGCTCGGCGGCACCAGGAAGCCGGTGTCCACGAGCCCGCGAACCAGGAAGCGACCGAACCGTTCCAGGAATGCCGTTCCCCGGAGATCGACGCGGGCAGCACCCGACCTTGCCACTCAGCCGAGTGACGTGAGGACCTCCGCGCCGTCCTCGGTGACGACGAGGGTGTGCTCGAACTGGGCGGTGCGCGACCGATCCTTGGTGACCGCCGTCCAGCCGTCGTCCCACAGCTCGTGCCGCCAGTCGCCGATCGTGATCATCGGCTCGATCGTGAACGTCATGCCGGGCAGGAGGGTGTCCCGGGCGGCCACCGGGTTGTCGTAGTGGTAGACCTGCGGGTCGCTGTGGAACGCGGTTCCGATCCCGTGCCCCACGAAGGCCCGCACCACGCCGTACCCGTGCCCCTCGGCGTGGTCCTGGATCGCGCGGCCGATGTCGCGGACGGTGCCCCCGGGACGTACGGCAGCAATCCCCAGCTCGAGGCACTCCTTCGTGACCCGCACGAGGTCACGCGAGGCCTGGTCCACCTCGCCCACCAGGAACGTGGCGTTGGTGTCGCCGTGAACGCCGTCGAGGTAGATCGTCACGTCGAGGTTGATGATGTCGCCGTCCTTGAGGACGGTGCTGTCCGGGATGCCGTGGCAGATGACCTCGTTCACGCTGGTGCAGAGCGACTTCGGGAAGCCCTGGTAGCCCAGCGGGCTCGGGTAGCCGCCGCGGTCGATGCACGCCTGGTGACAGATCGCGTCCAGCTCGTCGGTGGTGATCCCTGGGCGCACCGCGGCGCCCACGAGCTGCAGCACCTCCGCCGCCGCCCGGCCGGCCCGGCGCATGCGCTCGATCGTCTCGGCGTCCTTGGGCGCGCCCGACTCCCGCTTGCCCGGACGTCCCTTCGGGTCGTCCGCGTACGGCGGCCGGGGAATGTGGTCCGGGACGGTACGGCGGGGGCTGATCCGTCCCGGCCGCACCCAGCGCGCGGCCTCCCGCTCGGCCTCCTCGCGGCGGGCCTGCTCGGCGGCGGCCCGGGCCGGGTCGAGGTCGGCCAGGCGGTGGCAGCGCTTGTACTTGCGACCGCTGCCGCAGTGGCAGGGGTCGTTGGCTGCGAGCGCCGGTGTCGTCGTCATCGTCTGCCCAGCGTACGGCGGCCCGGCCTGGCCTTACAGCGCGCGGGTGGTGGCCGCCACGGCCAGCTCGCGCAGCACCTCGGCCACCTCGGCCGGCAAGGAGGCGCGGTCCAGGGCGGCCAGGGCCTGCGCGGTGCGCGCGCCGATCAGCTGCTCCACGCGCTCGACCGCGCCGGTGTCCCGCAGGACGTCCCGCAGCGCGGCGACACCCGCGTCGTCGAGGTGGGGGTCGCCGAGGTGGCGTCGCACCAGCGCCGTCTGGGCCGGTGAGGCGGTCTCGAGCGCCATCGCCACCAGCGCGGTGCGCTTGCCCTCGCGCAGGTCGTCGCCGGCGGGCTTGCCCGTCACGGACGGGTCCCCGAAGACGCCGAGCACGTCGTCGCGGAGCTGGAACGCCTCGCCGAGCGGCAGCCCGTAGGCGGTGTACGCGTCGTAGAGCTCGGGGCCAGCCCCGGCCATCGCGGCACCGAGGTGCAGCGGCCGCTCGACGGTGTACTTGGCGGCCTTGTAGCGCGCCACCCGCAGGGCCGACTCGACCGAGCCGTGACCGCGGACCTGCTCCAGCAGGTCGAGGTACTGGCCGCCCATGACGTCGGCCCGCATGTCGCTGAAGACGGCGAGGACCGTGGGGACGCCGAGTCCGCTCGACACGAGCATCTCGTCAGCCCACGCGAGCGCCAGGTCGCCGATGAGGATCGCGGCACCTTGCCCGAACGCGTCCGGGTCGCCGTACCAGCCCTCGCCGCGGTGCAGCGCCGCGAAGGCCCGGTGGACGGCAGGCTTGCCGCGGCGGGTGTCGCTCGCGTCCATGACGTCGTCGTGGACGATCGCGCAGGCCTGGAAGAGCTCCAGGGAGGCGGCCGCCACGACGACGTCGTCGCGGTCGCTGCCGCCCGCGCCCAGGTGACCCCAGTAGCAGAACGCGGGGCGCATGCGCTTGCCGCCGGTGACGAAGTCGTGCAGCGCGTCGACGAGAGGCGTCAGCTCCGGGCCCATCTCGTCCAGGTGGGTGCGATGGGAGGCGATGAAGGCGTCGAGCGCCTTCTGGACCCGCTCCCGCAGGTCGTTGCGGTCCAGCACACCCATGGAGCCGAGCGTAGCGAGCAGGAGGAGCGAGCTCCCGGCACGGGAGCGAGGGACGGGCGAGCGTGTGACAGCCAGGCCGCTAGCCTTGCCTGGTGTCCAGGCGCACCATCGCAGAGCTTCTCAGCACCGGCGAGAAGCTCTTCTCGTTCGAGTTCTTCCCGGCGAAGACCGACGAGGGCGAGAAGCAGCTGTGGCAGGCGCTGCGGCAGCTGGAGGCGTTGCGGCCGGCGTTCGTGTCCGTGACGTACGGCGCCGGCGGCTCCACACGCGACCGCACGGTGGCGATGACCGAGCGGATCGCGACCGAGACCACCCTGACGCCGCTGGGCCACCTGACCGCGGTGAACCACTCGGTGGCAGAGCTGCGCCGGATCATCGGCCAGTACGCCGACGCCGGGGTGCGCAACGTGCTGGCGCTGCGGGGCGACCCGCCTGGCGACCCCCAGGCGTCGTGGATCCAGCACCCGGAGGGCTTCGCGTTCGCGCGTGAGCTCGTCGAGCTCGTCAAGACGAGCGGCGACTTCTGCGTGGGCGTCGCGGCGTTCCCGGAGAAGCACCCGCGGTCGCCGGACCTCGAGACCGACGTGCAGTTCTTCGTCGACAAGTGCCGGTCCGGCGCGGACTTCGCGATCACCCAGATGTTCTTCCACGCCGAGGACTACCTGCGGCTGCGCGACCGGGTGGCGGCGCACGGCTGCGACGTGCCGATCCTGCCGGGCATCATGCCGGTCACGAACGTGGCGCAGATCGAGCGCTTCGCGATCCTCTCGGGCGCCGACTTCCCGAAGGACCTGGCCGAGCGGCTGCACGCGGTGGGCGACGACCCGGCTGCGGTCCGGGCGATCGGGGTCGAGGTGGCCACCGAGCTGTGCGACGTGCTGCTGTCCGAGGGGGCACCGGGGCTGCACTTCATCACCCTGAACCGGTCGACCGCGACGCGCGAGATCTGGGACCGGCTCGGTCTGTCCTCCTCCGCAGCCTGAACCGAACACCGCTCCGCTGCGTCCCAGAGGTCAGGAACCGCACCTCTGGGAGATCTCATGAAGCGTCTGCTCGTCCTGCTGCTCGGCGCCCTGCTCGTCGGTGTGGTGCTCGTCGGCCGCGCCCCGCAGCCGCGGGTCGCGACCGCGGCCGACGCCTCGGCCGCCGCCGACGGTGTCGTGGTGGAGGGCCTGGGCAAGGTCACCGGGACGCCCGACGTGCTGCGCGCCAGCCTCGGCGTGTCGGTACGGCGGGCCGACCTCACCCGCGCGCTGGCGGACGCCAACGCCCGCCAGAGCCGGCTCACCGCGGCGCTGCGTCGCGCCGGGGTGGCCGCCGACGATGTCCAGACCTCGGACGTGAACGTCGGCCCGTCGTACGACAACCGTGGTCGGCCCGACGGCTACCAGGTCACCGAGACGCTCACCGCCAAGCTCCGCGACCTGAGCAGGGCCGGACGGGTGCTGTCGCAGGTGCTGGCTGCAGCAGGTGAGGAGGCCGTGCTCCAGGGTGTGAGCTTCGCCCTGGAGGACGACGCGAGGCTGCTCGGCCAGGCCCGCGACGCCGCGTTCGCCGACGCGCGGGCGAAGGCGGAGCGCTACGCGAAGCTGGCGGGTCGCAGCCTCGGAGCGGTCCAGCTCGTGACGGAGTCGACCAGCAGCGAGCCCAGGCCCGTGCCCTACGCGGCCCTCGCGCCGCGGGCGGCGGGCGACGCCGTACCGGTCTCGCCGGGCACCTCGGACGTGACGGTCGGCGTCACGGTGCGCTGGGCGCTGCGCTGAACGTGTAGCGGGTGCCCACGCTGGGTTGCACCCAGGCATCGGGGAACGCCGCGGCCAGGGTGTGCTGCGCCCGCCAGCCGGTGCAGTGGCCGGGGCCGAGCAGGGCGGGCGCGAGCTCCGTGAGGGCGGTCACCGTCGGCCCGATGACCGGCTCGAACGCGGGGCCACCGAGGTGGAAGCCGCCCAGCAGGGCGTGCAGGGTCTCGACTCCGGTGAGGCGCATGGCATGCCGCGCGATGTTCACCACGCCGGCGTGGCCGCACCCGGTGAGGACGACGAGCCCCTTGTCCCGCACGTTGACGACCAGCGCCTGGTCGTCGATCACGGTCGGGTCGTGATGCCACTGGCCGTCGAGCAGCGCCTGGTGCGGCGGCGGCATGCCGCGCTCGAACTCCGTGACCCGGTCGATCTCGCCGGTGACCAGCACGCAGCCCTCGAGGAGCAAGGAGGGCACGCGGCGCTCGAGCACCTCGAAGCCCTCGCCCTCAAGGGCCTTCTTGGTCAGCGTCGGGAACTCGATCGGCTCCCCGTCGGGTGCGGCGAGCCGGCGTCGCGTCCAGACGAACGGGTGCACGATCATGGGCAGGCCCTTGGTGACGGTGGCCAGCCCGGCCAACCCTCCCGCGTGGTCGAAGTGGCCGTGGCTGAGGACCACGGTCTGCACGTCGCCCCACAGGGTCTCGAGGCGGTCGCCGTTGCCCCGCAGGGTGTTCGGCGTGAGCCCGGCGTCGAACAGCAGCGTGGTGCTCCGTTCGCCACGTGTCACCGTGACCAGGGCTGCGAAGCCGTGCTCGGCGACGAGACCACCCATGGTCGCGCCGGTGTCGAACTGCGGGGCGGGCTCGGTCAGCGGGCCGAACGACCGCCGCTGCACCCCCGGACCGGGCTGCAGCAGCCCGTCGAAGACGTTGTCGACCAGGGTCGTGACGGTGAGCGAGTCGACCGGTTCGAGGGCGATCGGGTCGACCGCGGTGCCCTCGGCAGGACGGGGAAGCGACGACGCGTAGGGGCCGGCGGTGGCGCACACGATCCCGAACCTACGCCGGATCGTGGCCGAGCCGTGACCTGCGCGCAGCGCGCGCGTCCTAGCGTCGGCTCGTGGCCCGGTGGCCTGCCATCATCGGCAGCTGGCTCTGCGCGCGTGACGCCCAGCGGCTGTGCGCGTGCCGGATCCAGGACGGCCACCTGCACACCGACGAGGACGCAGTCTGCCCCCGCTGCCTCAGCTGGATCGACGAGGACGACTTCGTGCGGCGGACGACGTACGGCCCGCTGCAGCACGAGGTCTGTCCGGCAGAGCTCGTCCCGTCCAGCTGAGCTCGTCGGTGTGCCCGGACCGTCGGGCTACCTGCGGCGCGCGAGGGCCAAGAGGTCGCCGGCCTGGGCCGGCTCCGCCTCGCGCAGCGCGCGCTCGAACTGACGCTCGAGGCGGTACCGGCTCACCGCAGCCCGCAGGCGTGCCGCCAGGGACCGCCGGGTCACGCCGGTCGGAGGCAGCTCGGAGACCAGGACCGGGTCGAGGTCGAAGGTCGTCGTGGTCATGGGAACAGCGTCGGTGGCACTGAGTGCCACATCCACCCCTGACGAAGGTGATCTCCGCCATAGGAACGTGTTCTACGCGGGTGCGTGGGGCAGATCACACCGGCGTGAGGGTCGCGCGCAGCGCCTCGACCGCCTTGGCGAGCGCCTCGCGGGCCACCTCTCCGTGCACCTCGAACCAGTCGGGGGATTCCTCGACCAGGTCGTCGTACGCCTCGCCGAGCAGGTCACCACCGAGCAGCCTGCCGGCGTGCGGGTCGTCGTAGAGCAGGTGCCAGAGCTCGCACACCTCCGCCGCGTCCGGCTGGGGGGAGCCCTGCGCGAGCCAGCCGTCGAGATCGAGGTCGATCTCGTCCGGCGGGTCCTCATGCAGCTTCAGGCCGTGCTCCTGCGCGTGGTGCTCGAGGGCGGCGCGGCTCCCGAAGAGCAGCACCCGCCCCTTGTCGGCGAGCAGCGTGTCGGTCTCGCTCACGTCGTCGACCAGCCACCCGGCGTGCCATCGGGTCCCGCCGTCCACGAGCAGGACCTCGTACAGCTCAGGCACGGCCCGACCTCCTTTCGCTCAGCGCCGCCCGTTCGCTGCGGCGCTCGCTGCCTCGGTAGCCCGCATCTCCGCTCACAGCTCCTTGCCCAGCACCGCGAACGACCGGGGGTCGCCGGGGAAGCGCAGGTCCCGCACCAGGTCCACCCACCCCCCGACCCGGTAGAAGTGCCGCGCCCGCGTCTCGAGGTCGGGGGTGGTGAGCACCGCCGTACGTGTCTCGGCTCCCGCCAGCAGCGTCTCGAGCAGCGCCCGGCCGTACCCCTTGCCCTGCTGCGGCGGCCGCACGTGCAGCTCGCAGACCTCGAACGCGTCCTCCAGCCAGGAGGCGGCGACCTCCGCCGGCATCGACGCACGCACCTGGTCGTGCCACCACTGGCCAGGCCGGCCGACGTACCCGTAGGCGATGCCCACGAGGCGGTCCTGCTCCAAGACGGCCACCGCGCGCAGGCCCGGACGGTCGAGGTGACCGACGAGGATGCCCCGCCGGCCCATGGCGGCCGCCCGCGGGACGTCCATCGCCTCGGCGTACACCTCGAGCACCTCCTCGGAGCGGGCCGCGAGCTCAGCGCGGTCCCACAGCGTCAGCGGCGGGTGCACGTGCTCAGCGTCGCACGCTCCCTCGTGCTTGTGGTGCGCATCTCATCTCCTAGCGGATGGGAAGGAAATCCGGGAAGTCCTGGTTGACTGGTCTCGTGGACCGTCGTGCGCTCGCCGAGAAGGCGGGCCGCCTCCTCGAGGAGGCGAGCCCGCAGGAGATCCTGCGCTGGGCGACGGAGACGTTCGGCGACCGGTTCGCGGTCACCAGCTCCATGGGCGACGGGGTGCTCGCCTCGCTCGCGGCGTCCGTGGCTCCCGGTGTGGCGGTCGTGTTCCTCGACACCGGCTACCACTTCGCCGAGACGCTGGGCACCCGCGACGCGGTGGCCCAGGTCTACGACGTCCAGGTCCGCACGATGCTCCCGCTGCTCACCGTGGCCGAGCAGGACCGCGAGCACGGCCCGGAGCTGTGGCGGCGCGACCCCGACGCCTGCTGCGCGCTGCGCAAGGTCGAGCCGCTCGGGCGGGCGCTCGCCGAGGTCGACGCTTACGCGACAGGCCTGCGCCGTGACGAGTCCCCGACCCGGGCCGGGACGCCGGTGGTCGAGTGGGACGAGCGGCGCGACAAGGTCAAGGTCAACCCGATCGCGCGCTGGACCCAGGACGACGTCGACGCCTACGTCGCCGAGCACGGCATCCTCGTCAACCCCTTGCAGGACGACGGGTACGCCTCGATCGGGTGCGCGCCCTGCACCCGGCGGGTCGCTCCCGGGGAGGATCTGCGGGCGGGCCGCTGGGCGGGGACCGCCAAGACGGAGTGCGGCCTGCACGTCTGACGCCCCCGTTGCGTCCCGACGGGTCAAGGGATGCGGTAGAGGTAGTGCAGCCGCAGCGGGTGACCCTCGGGGACCCGGGGGTGCTCGAACGTCCCCTCCCGGCGCATCCCGAGCCTCTCCATCACGGCCCAGGACCGCGTGTTGGTGACCGCGGCGAGGCTCACGACGCTGCCGACGTTCGCGAGCCCGACGCCGATCGCGGCCTGTCCCGCCTCCGTCGCGTAGCCCTTGCCCCACGCGTGCCGGGCGAGCCGCCAGCCGACCTCGAGCGCGGGGGAGAAGGGGAGGCCCTCCGTCCACTGCAGCCCGGTGAAGCCGACGAACCCGCCGTCGGCCTCCACGGCCCACATCCCGTAGCCGTGCTCGTCGAAGTGGGCCTCGAAGCGGTCGACGAGCGCGTCGCTCTCCTCGCGGCTCAGCGGCGCGGTGAAGTGGGCCATCACCTCCGGGTCCGCGTTGAGCGCTGCGAACGGCTCGCGGTCCTCGTCGCGCCAGCGGCGCAGCAGCAGGCGGTCGGTGCGGAGCAGCGGGTAGGTCGACGTCACCTGCCGATGATGCCCTTGAACCGCACCTCGAAGACGCGCAAACACGCCTCGCAACGCCACAGGGCGTGCTCCGTGAGCTCGCCCCAGGGCACGAGGGTCTCTTCCCCGCAATAGGGGCAGTACTGCGGCGCGGCCCGCTCGGTCACGTCAGCTTGGACGCGTCCGCGCGCCGCGACCACACCGCGAACGTCTCGCCGTCCTGCCGCTCGGCGACGTACGTCGAGACCAGCCGCTCGACGTACTCCGCGGCCTTCTCGGCGGTGACCTTGAGCCCGCGCTCCTTGCGGCCGAAGCCGGCGTGCTCGCCGAGCCGCCCGCCCAGGTGCACCTGGAAGCCCTCGACGCCGTCGACGATGGAGCCCTTGAGGCCGATGTCGGCGGTCTGGAACCGGGCGCACGAGTTGGGGCAGCCGTTGACGTGCAGGGTGAGGGGCTGGTCGAGGTCGGGCAGCCGCTTGTCGAGCTCGGCCACCATCTCGTTGGCCCGGGCCTTGGTCTCGACGATGGCGAGCTTGCAGAACTCGAGCCCGGTGCAGGCCATCGTGCCGCGGCGGAAGGTGCTGGGGCGGACCTGCAGGTCGTCGGCCTCGAGGGCGTCCACGAGGGCGTCCACGTTCTCCGCGGGCACGTCGAGGACCACGAGGCCCTGCTGCGCGGTCGTGGAGACCCGCCCGCCGCCGTACCGCTCGGCGAGCTCGGCCACCCGCAACAGCTGGCTGCCGCTGGTGCGGCCGGCCTTGGTCACGACCCCGACGTAGAACCGACCGTCCTGCTGCGGGTGGACGCCCACGTGGTCGCGGTGCTCGTGCGGCGGGGACGCGGGCGGCGGACCGTCGGGCAGGGGAGCGGTGAGGTATTCGGCCTCCAGCACCTGGCGGAAGCGCTCCGGGCCCCAGTCGGCCATGAGGAACTTCAACCGGGCGTGGTTGCGGGAGCGGCGGTAACCGTAGTCGCGGAAGACCGAGATCACGCCCTCCCACACCTCGGCGACCCGGTGCGGCTCCACGAAGGCCCCCAGCCGCTGCGCGAGCTTCGGGTTGGTCGACAGGCCGCCGCCGACCCACACGTCGTAGCCGGCGCCGAGCTCGGGGTGGACCACGCCCACGAGCGAGACGTCGTTGATCTCGTGGTTGGTGCAGAAGGTGCTGCAGCCGCTGATCGAGGTCTTGAACTTGCGAGGCAGGTTGGCGTACGACGGGTCGCCGAGGTAGCGCTGGGCCACCTCCTTGATGGCGCCGCTCGCGTCGATCACCTCGTCGGCGGCGACCCCCGCCAGCGGGCAGCCGACGATCACGCGGGGCGAGTCGCCGCAGGCCTCGGTGGTGGACAGCCCGACCTCCTCGAGGCGGCGCCAGATCTCGGGCACGTCCTCGATGCGGATCCAGTGCAGCTGCACGTTCTGACGGTCGGTGACGTCGGCGACATCCCGCCCCAGCTCCTCGGCGATCTGGCCGATGACCCGCAGCTGCTCGGAGCTCAGCTGTCCGCCGTCGATGCGGATGCGCAGCATGAAGAACGGCGCCTCGAGCTCCTCCGGCTCGAGGATCGCGGTCTTGCCGCCGGGGATGCCGTCCGCGCGCTGGGTGTAGAGGCCGTACCACCGCAGCCGACCGCGCAGGTCGGCGCCGTCGATGCTCTGGAAGCCCTTCTGGGCGTAGATGTCGAGCACCCGCTGCTTCACGGTCAGCGGGTGGCTGTCCTTCTTGACCTGCTCGTTCGGGTTGAGGGGCTCGCGGTAGCCGAGCGCCCACTGACCCTGGCCGCGGACGGCGGGCACGGGGACTCCTGGAGGGAGGGCGGAGGTGGCGACAGGCGCCGGGAGGGTGCTGGGGCCTATCGGCCGGGACAGACCGCGCTGCAGGTGCGCTTCAGGTCCACGTGCCGACGCGACACGAGCGCGGGGACGAGGACCGAGAGCACGCGTAGAGGATCCCATACGACCGCGCTAGGTCGTAACCCTCATGCAATGTGACCCAGGTCTCCTAGCGACTCACTAGGAATTGGCGCGGCTTCTGTGGCAGAGTGTGCGGGTGCTCGCGCCCGTTCTCGTCGCCCGCCTGCATGTCGACCTGCAGCGCGTTGCCAGCGCGATGTGTCTCGGCTAAGGCTCTCACCCTTGCCCGCCGACGACTCCGAGACACCGAAAGGCTCGTCCCCCCATGCGCTCCCTGAAGTCCCTCGCTGCCCTGGCTGCGGTCGCGGCTCTCGTCTCCGCCTGCGGCGGTGGTGCTGAGGCGGCCTCCGGTCAGCCCGCGACCACGCTCAAGCTGGGCTACTTCCCGAACGTCACCCACGCCGGCCCTGTGTACGGCGTGGCCAGCGGCATCTACGCCAGCAAGCTCGGCAGCACGAAGCTGGAGACACAGACGTTCAACGCGGGCCCGGCCGAGGTCGAGGCGCTGTTCGCCGGTGCCATCGATGCCGCGTACCTCGGCCCGGGCCCCGCGATCAACGCCTTCATCAAGAGCCACGGGGCGGTCGCCATCGTGGCCGGTGCTACCTCCGGCGGTGCGGCGCTCGTCGTGCAGCCCGGTGTGACGGACCTGCGCGGCACGACGCTCGCCGACCCGCAGACCAGCGGCACGCAGGACATCGCGCTGCGCACCTACCTGGCCTCCAAGGGGCTGAAGGTCGACAAGCAGGGCGGGGGCGACGCGAAGGTCGTCGCGCAGGAGAACGCCCAGACGCTCGACCTCTTCAAGGCGCACAAGATCGACGGGGCCTGGGTGCCCGAGCCGTGGGCCTCGCGGCTCGTCCTCGAGGGCGGCGGCACGGTGCTCGTCGACGAGCGCTCGCTGTGGCCGGACGGCACGTTCGTGACCACGGTTCTCCTCGTGCGCAAGGAGTTCCTCGACGAACACCCGCAGACCGTGAAGGCGCTCCTGCAGGCTCAGGTCGCCGCCGACAGGGAGATCACCGCCGATCCGGCCAAGGCCCGGACGGTCGTGAACGGGGCGCTCAAGGAGCTGACCGGCAAGTCCCTCGAGCCGGCGGTGATCGCCCGCGCCATGCAGAACATCAGCGTCACCGAGGACCCACTCGCAGCGACCCTCAAGGAGATCGCGGACCACGCGTTCGCCACCGGGCTGGTCAAGCAGGGGGAGCTCAAGGGGATCTACGACCTCACGCTGCTCCGCCAGGTGCTGGGCCGCGACGTCGATGACGCAGGACTCGGGAAGGGCTGACACCATGACGCTCCTCCGAGGACATGAGGGGAAGGCCGTGGAGGTCGAGGAACCCGGGCCGGCGGTGGCCGTCCGGAACGTGACCAAGCGGTTCGGTGCTGCCCCGAACGTCCTCGAGGAGGTCTCGCTCGAGGTCCAGGACGGCGAGTTCCTCTGCCTGCTCGGCGCCTCGGGCTGCGGCAAGAGCACGCTGCTGTCGCTCGTGGCCGGCCTGGACCAGCCGACGTCGGGCTCGGTCCAGGTCGCAGGAGGCGCGCCGGCCCTGATGTTCCAGGAGCCGGCGCTGTTCCCGTGGCTCACCGCGCGGGAGAACGTCGAGCTCGCCCTGCGTCTGCGCGGGGTCGGCAAGCGCGAGCGCCGGGATCGCGCCCAGGAGCTGCTCACCCTGGTGCGGCTGGCGGACGCCGGGCACAAGCGGGTCCACGAGCTGTCAGGCGGCATGCGGCAGCGCGTCGCGATGGCCCGGGCGCTGGCTCAGGACAGCAGCGTGCTGCTCATGGACGAGCCCTTCGCGGCGCTCGACGCCATCACCCGCGACGTGCTGCACGAGGAGCTCATCCACCTGCGCAGCTCGCAGAAGCTCACGGTCGTGTTCGTGACCCACAACGTCCGGGAGGCGGTACGCCTCGGCGACCGGGTGGTGCTGCTCTCGTCGCGGCCCGGTCGGGTCGTGCAGGAGTACGCCGTGAGCATCGGCCAGCCGCGGCGCATCGAGTCGCCGGAGGTGGCGGCCCTGTCCCTGGAGATCACCGACGACCTCCGTCGCGAGATCCGTCGGCACGGGGGGCAGTCGTGAGCGACGTGAGAACAACGGGCACCGCGTCCCAGCTCCAGTCCGACGACCTGGCCTCCCTCGAGGCCGGCCTCGACGCCCTCGAGACGACCGCCCGCCCCGAGCGCTCGCGCCTCACTGGCGTGTGGTCGTCGACGTGGCCGCCGCTCGTCTTCGTGCTGCTGCTCGTGGGCGTCTGGCAGGCGGTCTACGCCTCGGGGGTGCTGCCGCCGTACCGGCTGCCGAGCCCGGGTGACGTGCTCACCGCTTTGCACGACCAGTGGACCGCCGGCGACCTGCAGCAGGCCGTCTGGAACAGCGTCAGCCGTGGCGCCATCGGCTTCTCCGTCTCGCTGCTCATCGGCACCGTGCTCGGCCTCGTGGTGGGACGGGTCAAGCCGGTACGACGGGCGGTGGGCCCCATCCTCTCGGGCCTGCAGTCCCTCCCGTCGGTGGCCTGGGTGCCCGCGGCGATCCTGTGGTTCGGGACCAACAGCACCACCATCTACTTCGTCGTGCTGCTCGGGGCCGTGCCCTCGATCGCGAACGGCATGATCTCCGGCCTCGACCAGGTGCCGCCGTTGTACCTGCGGGTCGGCCGGGTGCTCGGCGCGAAGGGGCTCGCCTCCGCCCGCTTCGTGCTGCTGCCCGCGGCGCTGCCGGGGTACGTCGGTGGCCTGCGGCAGGGCTGGGCGTTCTCGTGGCGCTCGCTCATGGCCGCCGAGCTGATCGCCCGGACTCCCGATCTCCGCCTGGGAGTCGGCCAGCTGCTGGACCAGAGCCGTCAGTTCAACGACATCGCCGGCGTCATCGCGGGCGTCCTCACGATCCTCGTGATCGGGGTCGCGATCGAGCTGTGCCTGTTCGCGCCGCTCGAGCGCCGGGTGCTGCGGCGCCGAGGCCTGCTGGCTGCCACCCTGTAGGACGTGGACCACCCCTTCCCGCTGCACCTCGACCTGACCGGTCGGCGCGTGCTCGTCGTGGGCGCCGGCCCGGTCGGGGTACGACGGGGGCGGGCCGCCGCGGCCGCCGGCGCCGCAGTCGAGGTGGTGGCCCTCGAGGCGCCCGAGGACCTTGGCCTGCCGCTCACGCGCCGGGCCTTCCAACCCTCGGACGTGGACGGCGCCTGGCTGGTGCTGAGCTGCACCGGCACCGTCGACCACGAGGTGGCCGCGGCCAGCCGGGACCGGCGGGTGTGGTGCGTGCGCGCCGACGACGCTGCCGCCTCGGACGCGTGGGTGCCGGCGGTGGGCCGGGTCGACGAGGTCGTCGTGTCGGTCACCGCCGGGCGGGACCCGAAGCGCTCGATCCGGCTTCGCGACGGGTTCGTGGAGGCCCTGCGATGACGGTGCTGCTGGGAGTCGCGCACGGCTCGCGTGACGCCGGTGCGCAGCAGGTGGTGGAGGAGCTGCTCGTGCTGGCGGCGTCGTTGCGGCCGGGGCTGCGGGCGGAGGCGGCGTACGTCGACAACGCCTCGCCCTCGATCCGCGCGGCGATCTCCCGGCTGGTGGCCGAGGGGGAGCGGGACATCACCGTCGTGCCGCTGCTGCTGGGCGCGGCCTCGCACTCGAAGACCGATGTCGCGGCCTCCGTGCAGGCAGCGCGCTTCGAGCACCCGGCTGCGGTGTTCCGGTACGGCCGCCCCCTCGGGCCGCACCCGGTCGTCGTCGACGTGCTCGCGCGACGCCTCGCCGAGGCGGGCGCGACCGAGCTGCCGGTGGTGCTCGTCGCAGGTGGGTCGCTCGACCCCGATGCCAACGCCGGGGTGGCGGCGACGGCGCGCCTGCTCTGGGAGGGCCGCGGCTACCCGAGCGTGGACGTGGCGTTCGTGTCGACCACCCGTCCGACGGTGCCGGAGGCGCTGCGTCGGCTGTGCGCCGAGGGGCACCGCACGGTCGCGCTGGCACGGTACTTCCTGGGCCCGGGCTACCTGCCCGCGCAGGTGGAGGTGCAGGCGGCGGAGGTTGACGTGGAGGTGGTGGTCTCGGAACCGCTCGGGGTGTCGGAGGGGCTGGCCTCCCTCGTCCTGGGCAGGTACGACGAGGCCCGCACGGGCGACATCCGGATGAACTGCGACGCCTGCCTGTACCGCGTCGCGCATCCGGGCCTCGAGCACCTCGTGGGCGCGCCGCAGGTGCCGCACAGCCACCCTGACGACGCGCCTACGTGAGACTGCTGAGGTCCCCGGGGACGTCCACGGCGTGCTCCTGCAGCGCCTCCAGCGGGATCAGGTCGAGCGTGCGCTCGTGCGTGCTCGCGAGCACGACCGGTGCGGCGGCGCCGTCGCGGTAGGCCTGCAGCCAGCGGACGGCGACGACGCACCAGCGGTCACCCGGCTTCAAGCCCGGAAACCGGTACATCGGCGCCGGGGTGACCAGGTCGTTGCCCACTCGGCGCTGGTGCTCGAGGAACTCCTGGGTGACCACGGCGCAGACGGTGTGCCGGCCGACGTCCTCGGGACCGGTGCTGCAGCAGCCGTCCCGGAAGAAGCCGGTCATCGGGTCGGTGCCGCACGGTTCGAGGGCGCCTCCGAGCACGTTCCGCTCCTCCGTCACGTAAGCATCCTCGCAGACATGCGGAGGGGCCCCAGCCGAGTCGGCTGAGGCCCCTCCAGGTGCGTCTAGAGCGGGCGGACGTTCTCCGCCTGCGGGCCCTTCGGGCCCTGGGTGACGTCGAACGAGACCCGCTGGTTCTCGTCGAGCGACTTGTAGCCCTCAGTCGCGATCGCGCTGAAGTGGCAGAACACGTCGGCACCGCCGCCGTCCTGCGCGAGGAAGCCGAAGCCCTTCTCCGCGTTGAACCACTTCACTGTTCCTTCAGCCATGACAATCCCTTTGCTACTGCGTGAGCGGCGCCCGCAGCTGCGGACCGCCGGGCTGTCGAGGCAAGAGCACGAACGGCCCCTGAAAACAGAGATCGCCTGCGACACGATGTCCGCAGGCGAGCGAGAACGAGCGACCAAAGCGACAACAACCACGATCAAGGTACCGCGTGGGGCGGATGTGTGCTGGTTTTCGGCCGACGAGTATCAGGAGGCGGGGCTCACGCTGGACATGTTGAAGTCGGGGATGCGCAGCGCCGGCATCTGGGTCCAGGTGAAGTAGTCGCTCCATTCTCTGGGCAGCGTCGGCACCGAGACGCCCACCTCGCTCATCCGGCCGAGCAGGTCCACGGGGCTCTCGTTCCAGCGGAAGTTGTTCACGACGCCCACGACCTCGCCGCCCTCGACGAGGTACACCCCGTCCCGGGTCAGGCCCGTGAGCAGGAGGGTCTGCGGGTCGACCTCGCGGATGTACCAGAGGCAGGTCAGGAGAAGCCCGCGCTCGGTGCTCGCGACGAGCTCGTCGACGGTCGCCGTACCGCCGCCGTCGGCGACGAGGTTGTCCGTGTACGGCGTGACGGGCGCTGCTGTGCGGGCCGCGAAGGCTCGGGTCTGGATCAGGGCCTCGAGGCGGCCGTCCTGGATCCAGGACGTCGGCGTGAGGGACAGGCCGTTGTCGAAGACGCTGACGTTCGAGGAGGAGCCGCCCGCCACCATGAACGGCCGGGCGCCCAGGGTCGGGTGCTGCGGGTCACTGCGCAGCGAGAACGCCTGGGGGGCGAGCACTTCGCCCACGCGGGTCTGGCCACCGGGTCGCGAGAACACGGTGCGGCCCTCGGCGGCGTCGCGGGCCGAGGAGGTCCAGTAGGTGTAGACCATCAGGTCGGCGACGGCGCTCGGGGGGAGCAGCGTCTCGTACCGGCCGGCGGGGAGGTCGACGAAGCGCTCGGCCCAGGAGAGCCGCCGCTGCAGCTCCCCGGCGAGCAGCGGGATCGACAGGTCGGCGAAGTCGCGGGTGTGCTGGCCCACCCACGAGGAGCCGCCACGGGCGTCGGTCTTGCCGGTCATCTCGACGTACCCGGTGGGCTGCACGTGGCGCAGCCGCAGCCCGGTCGAGGAGGCCAGCCAGGTGGTGGTGAGGTCATGGGTGGCGAAGCCGTACTGCCTCACGTCGCCGGCGAAGGCTTCGCCCAGGTCGGCGGCGAGCTGCTGGAACACGGCGGTCGTAGTGCGTGCCCCGGGTTCGGCGAAGGACGGGTCGGCGTCGCCGGTGACCAGCGCGGCGTAGTCCTCGGCCGGTTCGGCGTCGCGCGCCGCCGCCTCGCTCGCGCGCACGAGTCCCTCGAGGTCGTCGATGACCGAGGCGCTGCGCACGCCCACCGACTCGCCGATCACGCTGATCACCATGAGGTGGCGCTGGTGCCGGGAGCCGTTGGTCGTGAGCGTGCTGTTGGCCCAGCGCAGCTCGACGGTGCTGCTCTCCTGGAGCACGACGACGCAGCCGTCGGCCTTGGACAGAGCCAGCGCCTGCTCGACGATCCCGCTCATCGCCCGGCCTCCCGGACGGTGTTGAGGATGTTGACGCCGCGGAAGAGCGCTGCGGGGCAGCCGTGAGTGACCGCAGCGACCTGGCCCGGTTGGGCCTTGCCGCAGTTGAAGGCGCCGCCCAGCAGGTAGGTCTGGGGGCCGCCGACCGCCTCCATCGACCCCCAGAAGTCGGTGGTCGTGGCCTGGTAGGCGACGTCACGCAGCTGGCCGGCGATCTGTCCGGACCGGATCTCGTAGAAGCGCTGCCCGGTGAACTGGAAGTTGTAGCGCTGCATGTCGATCGACCAGCTCTTGTCACCGACGACGTAGATGCCGCGCTCCACCCCCGCGATGAGCTCCTCGGTGCTCGGACCACCCGCGGCCGGCTGGAGCGACACGTTGGGCATCCGCTGCACCGGGACGCGGTGCGGTCCGTCGGCGAAGGCGCAGCCGTTCGACCTCGAGGCCCCGAGCACCGCGGCGTTCTGCGCAGCCATGCGCCGGTCGAGCTGGTACCCGACGAGCACGCCGTCCTTGACGATGTCCCACTGCTGCGCCGCGACGCCCTCGTCGTCGTACCCGACCGTGGACAGCCCGTGCGGGGTGAGCCGGTCGCCGGTGACGTGCATGAGCGGGGTGCCGTACTGAAGCGACCCCAGCTTGTCGAGCGTGGCGAAGCTGGTGCCGGCATAGGCCGCCTCATAGCCCAGCGCCCGATCGAGCTCGGTGGCGTGCCCGATCGACTCGTGAATGGTGAGCCACAGGTTGGTGGGGTCGATGACGAGGTCGTAGCGGCCGGGCTCGACGCTGCGGGCAGAGGCCTTCTCCACGAGGCGCTCCGGCAGCTGCGCGAGCTCGTCGGTCCAGTCCCACCCGCCGGTGACGTACTCCCAGCCCCGGCCCACGGGCGGCGCGACGGTGCGCATGGTCTCGAACCCGCCGTCGGGGTCCACCCGCGTTCCGGTCAGCTGCAGCTGCAGCCGCACTCGCTGCTGCGTCGTGCTCGTGCCCGACAGGTCGGCGTAGAACTTGTTCTCCAGCACCTGCTGCAGCCCGACGTCGACGTGGTGCACGTCCGCGTGGTCGAGCAGCCGCCGGCTCCATTCCTCGAAGAGGGCGACCTTGTCCGCCGGGTCGATGCCGAACGGGTCGACGTCGTACGCCGACACCCAGGTCGCGTCGGCGTGCACCGGCTCGTGGGCGAGCTCGACCGGCTGGCTGTTGAGCGGACGGGCCACCTTGGCGACGGCGACCGCCTCGTTGGCGAGCTTCGCGGCCTGGTCGGGCGTGACGTCGGGGGAGGAAGCGAAGCCCCACGTGCCTTCGTGGACGACGCGTACGGCGAGACCCAGCGTCACGTCGTCCGACAGCCTCTCAAGGCGCGCGTCGCGGAGGTTCACGTCCTGGTGGCGCAGCCTCTCCACCCGGACGTCGGCGTGGGTGACGCCGAGGTCTCGTGCCGCCTGCAGGGCCGCGTCCGCAGCCTGCTCCAGCGGGAGGTTCAGGAACGCCGGCTCGAGGGGATGGCTCACCCTTCGCACCCTAGGGGCGAGCTCTCGCCCTCGACCAACGCTCGAGGGGAGCGCTCCGCCAGGACCCGATCGAGGGCCTGCCCCGTCGGGACAGCATCTCCTTTGTTCTCGGGGGAAACCGCCGTCCACAGAGGGCGTGATCGCTTGTTTGTTCTACCCCTTTCGCGTAGATTCGAACACATCCCAGCAGCCCTGGCAGGAGGTGAGCATGAGCCGCGCGACGCTTCCCGACGACCTGGTCGTGCTGCCCACACACCTGACCGGCGAGGCGTTGCTGGACGCGCAGCGTGAGCTC
>JBKOVB010000099.1:0-30389 GCA_046723735.1 Actinomycetota bacterium
ACGACACCCTCGGCGTGGCGGTTCTGCTCGTGGAGCAGAACGTCCTTGCGCTCGACCTGGCTCATCGGGCCTACGTCCTCGAGAAGGGGCAGGTCGTCGCGTCCGCGGAGGGTGACGACGTGCGGACCATGCAGGGCCAGCTGCGTGAGGCATACCTCGGGGTGGGCGCATGACCCACGTCGCGAACCACGCTCCCGCGATGATCGGCGACTGCACGGTCCCGGAGCTGCCGGAACTCGGGTGCCTCATGCCAAGCGCGACGCCGAGCCCGGCGCCCACGCCCGCGCCCACCGTCAATGCGACCCCGTCCCCGACGCCGACTGCAACGCCGTCCGTCCCGGACGAGTCCGGCGGGTGCTGCCCGACGGCGGACGCGAGCGCGGTGCCGAGCCCTCCAGCGCTGAACGGCCCGTTGCCGGTGGTGCAGCCGCCGGCCGTGGTGCCCGTCGTACCGGTTCCGACTGTGAGCCCTGCCGCGGCGGTCTCGCCCGTGCCGGTCGCCAGCGGGGTGCCGCTCACCAGCGTCGTGCCGTCGGCCTACGCGATCGTCGTCTTCGGGGTCATCGCCGTGGCCCTGCTCGTCAGCTTCCTGTCCGGACTCAAGCCCACTGGAGGAACGATGAAGGCAACCCGCACGCGGCTGTGGGCCGGCCTGGCCACGATCGCAGCTGCCGCGGTGGTGGGCGGGGTTGGCTGGTACCGCATCTCCGGTGAGCCGCTGCTCAACCGGCAGATCCCTTTTCTCGCCAGCGCCGGTATCGCCGTCGTCGTCCTGGCGGTGCTCGGGGGCGCGCTGGTCGTGGCCGAGCAGCTGCGTGCCGACCAGAACCGCATCGGCGACCTCGAGGAGGCGGTCCGGTCCCTCACCGAGGCGCTCGCCCCGGTCGTGGAGAACCCGGCGCGGCGCTCAGTCGCTGAGAGCTGAGGCGCGAAGGACGGTCCGGCGGCGCGGGGAAGCGCTCGCGCGCGTCGTTCCGCGTCGGCCACGCGAGCTTCGCGCCGTCACGCCCGCGTTCAGACGCGCCACTTTTCCAGGTACGCCGAGAGCTCGGCCGCCAGGGTCGGCGTGCCGTCGTCGGCGTAGGAGTAGGTCACCTGCCGGCTCGGGTGCCCGAGGTCGATCAGGCGCTCGAGGTCCATCGGGGTGCCGATCACGACGACGTCGCAGTCGGTGCTCTGGATGGTGGCCTCGAGGTCGCGCAGCTGCGCACCGCCGTACCCCATCGCGGGAAGCACCGGACCGATCTCCGGGTACTTCCGGAAGGTGTCGGCGATCGTGCCCCGCGCCCACGCGCGCGGGTCGACGAACGTCGTCGCGCCGGCGGCACGGGCGGCAACGGTCCCCGCCCCGAACGGCATGCCCCCGTGCGTGATCGTCGGGCCGTCCTCGATGACCAGCACGCGCTTGCCAGCCAGCGACTCGCCCTCGCTGAGGACGGCGGGCGACGCCGCCAGGACGATCGAGGCGCGCGGGTTGACGCGCTCGATGTCCGCGACCACCGTTGCGACGTCCGCGGCGCGCGCCGAGTCGACCTTGCCGACGACCACGATGTCGGCCATTCGCAGGTTTGTCTCGCCGGGGTGGTAGGCCAGCTCGTGCCCGGGCCGCAGCGGATCGACCACCGTCACCGTGACGTCCGGGGCGTAGAACGGGAAGTCGTTGTTTCCGCCGTCCCAGATGACGACGTCGGCCTCGGACTCGGCCTGGCGCAGGATCGCCTCGTAGTCGACGCCGGCGTACATCACCATGCCCATCCGCACCGGCGCCTCGTACTCCTCGCGCTCCTCCACCGTGGGGTTCGAGGCGTCGATGTCGGCCAGACTGGCGAAGCGCTGCACGCGCATGGCCTCCAGGTCGCCGTACGGCATGGGATGCCGCACCAGCGCGACCCGCAGCCCGGCGTCGAGCAGCAGCTTGCCGATGTGCCGGCTGGTCTGGCTCTTGCCGCAGCCTGTGCGCACCGCGACCACGGCCACGACCGGCTTCGAGCTCTTCAGCATCGTCTGCCGCGGGCCGAGCAGCGTGAAGTCCGCGCCGGCCGCGAGCACCGTCGAGGCCTTGTGCATCACGTCCTCGTGCGACAGGTCGGAGTAGGCAAGGACGACCTCGTCGACCCCCTCGCTGCGGATCAGCTCGGTCAGCCGGGCCTCGTCGACGATCGGGATGCCGTCCGGGTACGACGGACCCGCGAGCGCCGCGGGGTAGCGACGGTCGGCGATCCCGGGGATCTGCGCCGCCGTGAACGCGACCACGTCGGTGTTTGGGTCGTCGCGGTAGACCGTGTTGAAGTCGTGGAAGTCACGGCCTCCGGCGCCCATGATCAGGATCTTCTTCATGGTGCTTCCCCTCTAGACGAGCGTGTCGTGGTCGACCAGCTCCCGCGCGTCGGCGGGTGCCGCCGGCAGGTCGAGGTGGTCGTCGGGACGGGTGCTCTGCTGCCACTTCATCCAGACGTACACCGGGATGCCGGCGAAGGTCAGCAGCACGGCCCAGGTGGCGCTGCGGTAGCCCGCGCCCCAGATGGTCCACAGGACGTAGGCGACAGCTGCCATCGCCACGGTCATCGGCCCGACGATGCTCCGGACGTGGAAGCTCGCGCGGTCGGTGACGAGCAGCACGAGCTGGGCGGCGGCGCCGTACAGGTAGGCGATGAGCGTCGTCGTGGTCGCCAGCAGGATGAAGTCGGTGAACTTGCTGACCAGGCTGCTGTTGTAGTTCGGGAGCATGAACAGGGTCATCAGCACGCTGGACACGAGGAGCCCGAAGGCTGGCGCGCCGTACTTGTTGAGCCGCGCGAAACCGGTCGGGAAGAGCCGGTCACGGGCGGCCGCGAACGGCATCTGGCCCTGCAGCAGGATCCAGCCGTTCAGGCAGCCGAAGGTGGAGACGATCGCGCCGAGCGCGACCACGTCACCGGCCCAGGAGCCCCAGATCTGCTTCGCGGCGTCGGCGAACGGCGCCGACGAGCTCGCGAGCGTCTCGGCCGGGATGATCCCCATCACCGCGACGGTGCCGAGGATGTAGACGACAGCGGTGCCCGCCGTGCCGAGCAGCGTGGCACGCGGGATGTTGCGCTCGGGGTCGCGCACGTGCTCGGCCGGGATCGTCGCGGACTCCAGCCCGATGAAGGCCCACAGGGTCAGGGCCGCGACCCCGGTCACGGCGCCCATGAAGGAGTCGCCGCTGGTGTTGAAGCCGCCGAAGTTGGCGGTGTCCATCCAGAAGATGCCCACGAAGGCCAGCGCCACGAGGGGAACCAGCTTCAGGACGGTGGTCGCAGCCTGCACGAGGCCGCCCGTGCGCACGCCGCGCATGTTGACCCACGTGAGCAGCCAGATGGCCGCGCCGGCGACGAGCGCCTGGATCACGTGGTCGGTGGTGCTGGTGCCGGCTGCGGGGTCCCAGAAGTAGCCCAGGTAGCTCACCCCGGCGATGGCGATGGCGGCGTTACCGATCCAAGCCGCGAGCCAGTAGCCCCAGGCGGTCTGGAAGCCCACGAAGTCGCCGAACGCCCGGCGGCTGTAGGCGTAGGGCCCACCCGTCTTCGGGTAGGCGCTGCCGAGCCGGGCGAGGACGAGGGCGAGCAGGAAGGCCCCGGCCGCCGTGAACAGCCACCCGACGATGCTGATGCCGCCGAACGACGCCAGCGAGGCCGGGAGCAGGAAGACGCCAGAACCGATCATGTTGCCGATCACCAGTGCGGAGGCCACGCCGAGCCCGATGGTGCGCCTGTCCTCCGGCACGCTCGCTGCTTGAGGTGTCCGAGACGCTTGTGACGTCATCCGAACCCCCTCCTTCCCCTCAGGGGCCGAAGGGGGCACGGGTCGCGTGCACGCTCAGCCCACGACGACGCACTCTGCGTCACTCCACAGGCTGGTGCCTCCGACCCTGCTGCCGCAGAGGAGAAAGACCGTCGGGCACGGGCCTTTCGTCGCCGCGAACCGGATCACCGGGACGAATGGACGGGGTCGGGCCCGTGACTGCTGCCGTGAGGCGGGGACTGGCCCTTGGTTCCGAGGATTTCTCGGTGACAGCGGCGGCCACCCGGCCTACCGTCGAAGGACACGAGAAAGGAGGTGGTCCTGAGTTGAGTACTTATGGGACACGTGAGGTGGTCCTCCGCTAGACCGCCAGGCCGCCTGCCGGACTGGCTGTCCGGCAATCCACGGAAGACCACCCGAACCCCTGGGCACCGGCACGTCCCGCCGGTCCTCGCCGTCGTACCGGTTCGCCGGGACGGGAGGAAGTGCCCGGGGGTTCGTCTTTCACTCGTTCTTCCGCGCGCGAAGCCGGTCGGGTCACAATGATCTCGACGCTGCGGACGCGGAGGCCATGATGGCGACCGACCTCACGCTCTACCTCGAGGACCACCCGGGGGAGCTCGCCCGCCTCGGCGAGGTGCTCGGCCGCAACGGCGTGAACATCGAGGGGTTCTGCGCCTTGACGAGCGGCGGCGGGCAGGTCGAGGTGCACGTGCTCGTCGCGGACCTTCCCGACGTCTTCACGGCGCTCCAGGCGGCGGGCATCCGGGTCGCCACCGAGCAGGAGGTCGCCGTCGTCCCCGTCGAGGACCGGCCGGGCGTCCTGGGCGAGGTGAGCCGCAGGCTGGGCGACGCGGGCGTGAACATCACGCTGGCCTACCTCGCGACGGGCACGCGGCTGGTGTTCGGCGCCGACGACCTCGCGAAGGCCAAGGCGGCCATCAGCGGCTGAGCGAGGCCACCGCCCATTTGGCCCTCGCGCGGCGCCCGTCGCAGGTGCAGGCTGAGGGCATGCTGGGGGGGAAACCGGCGAAGGCCCTCGTGGCCGCCGTCCTCGTCGTACTCGCGGTGAACGGCTCCGCGGACGCGCAGGACCGGCTGGTCGCCTACGGCGACTCCTACGTCAACCCCGGCACCACCGGGATGCGGCACGGGCAGGCGCCCTGGGTCCGGCTGCTCGGCCAACCGGTCGTCAACCACGGTCACGGCGGCGACGGGGTGGCGCGCACGCTGACCATCGTCCGGCGCACCGCGTACGAGGCGCGCGGCGACGTCGTGCTGGAGGTCGGGCTCAACGACGTGCGGCGCTCAGGCACCGATCCGTCGCGGCTGGCGACCTTCCGTCGCCAGTACGACGCGCTGCTGGACCTGCTCGGCCGTGCTCGGCTCGTGGTCGTCGTACTTCCCCTGCCGGTGCAGCGGTGGGGGACGTGGAAGCCCTTCGACCGGGGCTCGGAGGCGGCCCTCGAGGCGTACCGGGTCGCGGTGGTGGAGGTCGCGGCCGAGCACCGCAACGTCCGGGTCGCCGACCCCCTGCCGGCCTGGCAGCCGGAGCGGATGCTGCTGCGCGACGGGGTGCATCCGAACGCGGCCGGCCGGGCCGTCATCGCGGCGACGGTGCGATCGGCGCTCAGCTGAGCGAGCTGCGGATCGGGGCGACCGCGTCGCGGGGCAGCGGGAGGGCCGGCGCCACCGGGAAGACGTGACCGGCCAGGAGCAGCGCGCGGAAGGTGTCGCGCTCCATCGGCCGCCCGAACAGGTAGCCCTGCGCCAGCCGACAGCCGAGCGACCGCATCATCTGCAGCTGGTCGAGGGTCTCGATGCCCTCGGCGACGGTGACGAGCCCCAGCGAGCCGGCCAGGTCGATCACGCTGGCGACGAGCGCCTGGGTGCGCGGCTCGTCGGCGACGACCTCGACGAACTCCCGGTCGATCTTGACGGTGCTCGCGTCGAAGCGCCGC
Organism: Actinomycetota bacterium; assembly: GCA_046723735.1. Lineage (GTDB taxonomy): Bacteria > Actinomycetota > Actinomycetes > Mycobacteriales > SCTD01 > RYN-111. Next base: position 5,724 of record JBKOVB010000099.1, read on the forward strand.
AGGTAGCGCATCGAGGAGTAGCCGGTGCCGAAGTCGTCCACGGCGACGCCCACGCCGAGCTCGCGCAGCGCGCGCACGGCCTGCACGGCGGTGTCCCAGTCCTCGAGCAGGGCCTCCTCGGTGATCTCCAGGACGAGGTGGCGAGGCGAGAGGCGGTGCTCGGCCAGCAGGTCGTGCACCCGCTCCACGAGCCCCGGGGCGCCGAGCTGGCGAGGGCTCAGGTTGACGCCCACGACCGCGTCGCCGAGCTCCCCGTCGGCCTCCGAGATCCACGCGGCCAGGTCGGCGAGCGCGGAGCGCAGCGCCAGCTCGCCCAGCTCGTGGATGCTGCCGACCTGCTCCGCGAGCGGGATGAACATGCCGGGCGGCACGTCCCCGAGCGTGGGGTGGCGCCATCGCAGCAGCGCCTCGGCTCCCACGACCCGGCCGGTCTGCAGGTCGACCAGCGGCTCGTAGACCACCCGGAACTCCTCGAGCTGCGGGCGGGACACGTCGTCGCGCAGTTGCACCCGGGCGGCGGCCCGGGCCCGGGCGTGCTCGTCGAGCACGACCACGCAGGACCGTTGGGGTTCCTTGCGTGACTTCGCCTCGTACATCGCGACATCGACATGTGACAGTGCGACGGCCGAGGTCGCGCTGCCGGGCTCGACGAGGACCACGCCGATGCTCGCGCTGACGCTGAAGTGCCGGGGCCCCAGCACGACGGGCCGGTCGAGCGTGGTCAGGAGGGCGTCGACCAGGCAGTCCGGGTAGGCGCCGGGGGCGCACACGGCGAACTCGTCGCCGCCCAGCCGAGCGACCAGCGCGCCGGGTGGCACGGCTTGGAGCAGGCGGTCGGCCAGCTGGCCCAGCACCGCGTCTCCGGTGTCGTGGCCGTGGGTGTCGTTGATGTCCTTGAAGTCGTCGAGGTCGAGCAGCGCCAGGGTGACCTGCCCGTGAGCGAGGGACTGGGTGAGCTCCTGGTGCAGCGCGGTCCGGTTGGCCAGCTGGGTGAGCGGGTCGCGCAGCGCGGCCGCCTGCGCCTCCTGCTCGCGCGCGGTGACCCGCGCGACGATGCGCCGGTGCTCGGCGTTGCCGAGCAGCTGCCGGAGGATCAGCAACGAGCCGATCGCCACCACCAGCGCCATCTCCCCTTGCGTGAAGGGACGGTCGGTGGCGATGAGCACGCAGCTCAGCACGATGCCCGGCAGCACCGAGAAGTAGGGCGCCGCGGCCTCGAACAGGCTCGGCGTCGCAGGATCGCGCTCCAGCAGCAGCACCTCGGAGCGGGCGAAGCTCAGCGACGTCGCCACCAGCACGAGCCCCGCCTGGGTGGCGATCGCCGGCCAGGTCGTGGGGCGGTACCAGCCGTGCAGCGCGCCGACGCTGTACCCGATGTCGCCGACCATCATCAGCGCCAGTCCCAGCCCGACGCAGCGCAGGAAGGGTCGCAGCTCCGTCTGCATCCGGGGTACGACGGTGAGCAGGACCGCCACGACGAAGACTGCGTTCGCGGGGTAGCCGAGAGCTGCCGCCCGTGCCACCAGTGGCTCGCCGCTGCCTCGTGCCATATCGGCGAACAGCCGCTCCAGCAGGAAGCTCAGCGACGCCACGACCAGCGCCGCCTCGGTCGCCGCCTTCAGCCGCCACGGACCCGAGACCGGGTGCCGCGGGAGCATGAGCAAACCCGCCACGGTCAGCGGCCCGTAGGACAGGTAGGCCCAGTCGGCCAGGCCGCCCGGAGGGGACGGCTCGCCGGTGGCGAGCAGGTAGCCGGTCGCCGCCAGGCCGCTCAGGATCCCCATGAGGATCGCGCCCGCGAGCAAGGCGCGGGACGTCCGGCCCGGCGCGTTCCCGTGTCGTAGCAGCAGCACGATCGCGAGCAACGCGGTGATCACCCGCACCAGGTAGCTCGACGCCGGTGAGAGCGGTACGGCCACCAGAGACGCCGCGCCCAGGCACGCGAAGAGCGTGGCGCGGCGCAGCGTCATGGCGGGATCCTCGGCAGAAGTGCACGCAGACCCGATCGTCCGGGCAGGCCATGCCCCCTGATCACGTCGGGCCATGGCGCCGCGGTGACGAGCGCCTACCTGGCTACAGGTATTGGCCGAGCGCCACCGGCCCGTGGACGTCCGGGCTGGACGCTGTCTCTCACGGCGGTGAGCGCGCTCGATCGACCCTGGTGCTCGTCCCCGGCCGACCGCAGCCGCTGCGGGGTCAGGTGCCGACGGGCTGCGCCAGGCCGTCGAGGACCTCGGCGTGCGGCAGGGCTGCGAGGGCCGCACCGGGTACGACGAGCTTCGACCCGCGAACCCCCGAGCCGACCACGACGAGCGGTGTGGCCACCACGGCGGCGTCCACGAGCAGCGGCCAGCCCGCGGGCAGCCCGAAGGGCGTGATCCCGCCGTACTCCATCCGGGACTCGGCGGTGGCGACGTCCATCGCGGCGAAGGACACCTTGCGCGCGTCGAGGTGCCGGCGGACGAAGCCGTTGACGTCCACGCGCGTGGTGGCGAGCGCGACGCAGGCAGCCAGCGTGGTCTCGCCGCCGCGCCGGGCTGCGACGACCACGCAGTTGGCCGACTCGGCCGGCGCCACGCCGTACGCCTCGCAGAAGGCGGCGGTGTCAGCCAGCGCCGGGTCGATCGGCGCGACCAGCACGTCGTCCGGCAGGGCGGCGAGGACGGTGGGCCCGAGCAGGTCGGGTCGCGAGGCGGCGGGCGACGTCTCCAGGGTGCCGATCACCGCTGGGCCTGCTCCAGCTTGGTGGCGGCGCCGCGCAGGTGCTGTGCGGCCTCGTCGCGGGCGGTGCGGGCGTCGCGGACCTGGGTCCCTGTGGCGCGCTCGTCCCGGCGGGCCTGGTCTAGCTCGGCGGCCAGCTGCTGGATCCGGGTCTTCGCCTGCTCGTGCGCCTGGACGGCGGCGTCCAGGTCGTCCTCCCGCTGCTTCAGCAGCGCGACGGCCTCGTCGTGGCGCTGCGTCGCCGCGGCGACCGCCTGTTCCTGCCGCGTGTCGGGCTCGGGCCGCGGTGCGGCGCGCGGCGTCGGCAGGTGTGCCGGGCTGCCGGCGACCGCACCGGTCAGGTCGACCGGTCCGAAGCCGGGCGGCGGGAGCGGCTTGGCCAGCAGTCCGGCGCGGACCGCGTCGGCCGCCCTGTCGTCTGCCATCGCGGTGCGCAGCGTGTCCTCGACCTGGCCGAGCAGCGCATCGCTGACGGGTGAGCCGGCAGTCGCGGCCACCTGGCCGATGTCGGCGAGCAGCCGTCGTACCAGGTCGTGGGTATGTCGCGTGAGCTCACGAACCTCCGCAGCGTCGCGGGACTGCTGGGCTTCACGCAGTGCGGCGCCTGCGGCCAGGAGCTCGGTCAGCTGGTCAGGGCGCTCGTGGACGTAGATGTTGAGGGCGCGTGCCGAGGCGGTGGGCTTGGGCAAGGCGGCGACCTGCTTGGCCAACGCCGCGTCGCCGGCGCGCAGCTGGTCTGCGAACGCGTCGCGGCGGGACGTGAACTCCTGCGCGGGCAGCTGGTAGAGCTGCTCCGCGACGTCCTCCAGCGTCACGTCCACGGTTACAGGGAAGCACGGAGAAGGGGGTAGCGGTCACTGGCTGCGGATCGCCCGCTCCACCTCGAGGACGGCGTTCAGGTACGGCGGGCCCTCGACCTCCACGACCACCCGGTGGAGCCGCCCTCCGGTGAAGGCCTCGTCCGCTCCGGGGTCGTCGCACACCGGCGAGGCGCCGCTGCGTCCGCACCACTGGCCCGCGCCGGTGAGCGAGAACCGGCTGGGCGTGAAGGCCGGCACGTGGCCCTCGGCCACGACGACGCCGTCGAGCAGCAGCGTCACGTCCCCGACGTGGTCGCCGACCTTCTCGTACCGCATCTCCAACCTGTGCTCGCCGGGCGGCACAACGGTGGTGGAGCCGACCCGGTCGAGCGAGAGCCCGACGTAGTTGTGCACCCAGCGCAAGCGACCGTCGGACAGGAACAGCACCCAGCCGCCGAGCACGTTGCCCTGGCACAGCAGAACGCCGCTCGCCCGGCCGTCGACGGTGACGTCGGCCCGGACGGTGTGCGTGCGGTTGCGGACGTTGACCATCGCGACCTCGCCGAGCATCGACGTGCCCGGCCAGTAGGTGTAGGAGCTCCGCTCGGCCAGCGGCCGGGGTCGCTCGACGACGAGGTCCGACAGCGGGCGGTTGTCGAGCGGCAGCGCCTGGTTGCGCTCGGCCTCGGCCCACCACAGCGCGACCAGCTCGGCCAGCAGCTCGGGCTGCTCGGCGGCGAGGTCGTGGCACTCGCTCGGGTCGGTCGTCTTGTCGTAGAGCTCCCACGTCGCCTCGTCCAGCGGCGGCTCTGCGGCCTGGATGGGGTGCCAGGCCACGGCCTTCCACCCGTCGCGCCAGATCGCGCGGCAGCCGAACATCTCGTAGTACTGCACGTGGCGCAGCGATGGCGCGTCGTCGGTGACGGCGCCGAGGAAGCTGACTCCGTCGACCGGCCGCTGCGGCACACCGGCCACGGTCGTGGGCATGTCGGCGCCCACCGCCTCCAGCACCGTCGGAAGCACGTCCACCGCGTGCACGTACTGGTGGCGCAGGCCCGGCTCGCCGATGCCGGCGGGCCAGTGCACGATCAGCGGGTCGGCCACGCCTCCCTCGTGCACCTCGCGCTTCCAGCGCCGGAACGGCGTGTTGCCCGCGACCGTCCAGCCCCACGGGTAGTTGTTGTGCACGGTCGGGCCGCCGAGCTCGTCGATGCGGGCGAGGTTCTCGCGCGGCGAGGACGGGGTGAGGTTCCACTGCCGGTTGTCGTTGACCGAGCCGAATGGCCCGCCCTCGCTGGAGGCGCCGTTGTCGGACAGCACCATCACGAGGGTGTTGTCGAGGTCGCCGGTCTCGCGCAGGAACGAAAGCAGCCTCCCGACGTGGTGGTCGGTGTGCGACAGGAAACCGGCGAAGACCTCCATGGTCCGGGCGAACAGCCGCTGGTAGTGCGGCTTGAGCTCCGCCCACGGCTTCACGTGCTCTGGCAGCGGCGAGAGCTCCGTCGAGGCGGGCACCAGTCCGCGTTCCTTCTGTCGCGCGAGGGTCTCCTCCCGCACCAGGTCCCAGCCGTCGTCGAACCGACCGCGGTGCCGCTCCACCCACGCCTCGGGCACCTGGTGCGGCGAGTGACATGCGCCGGTGGCGAGGTAGAGGAAGAACGGCTTCTCCGCATCGGCCTGCCGGTGGTCGGCGACGAGCCGGATCGCCTCGTCGACCAGGTCCTCCGTGAGGTGGTAGCCGTCGGTGTACGGCTGGTCGGTGAAGCCGTTGTCGCGGACGAGGTTCGGCGCGTACTGGTGGGTCTCGCCGGTCATGAAGCCGTAGAACCGCTCGAACCCCTGTCCCAGCGGCCAGCGCTCCCGCGACCCGGCGGCGTGCAGGTCGTCCTCCGGCGCGAGGTGCCACTTGCCCACGGCCCAGGTCGAGAAGCCGTACGGCGTGAGCACGGCCGGCAGCATGGCGTTGGCCTTCGGGATCCGGCCGTCGTAGCCCGGGAAGCCGCTGGCCAGCTCGACGACCCGGCCCATGCCGTTCGCGTGGTGGTTGCGCCCGGTGAGCAGGCACGCCCGGGTGGGCGAGCAGAGCGCGGTCGTGTGGAAGCTCGTGAACTGCAGGCCGTGCGCCGCGAGCCCGTCGAGCACCGGCGTTTCGACGCGCGAGCCGTAGCAGCCGAGCTGCGCGAAGCCCACGTCGTCGAGCACGACGAGGAGCACGTTCGGGGTGCCTGCCGGCGCCCGTCGTACCGGCGGCCACCACGCCGTCGACTCGTGGTGGTAGCGGCCGATCACGCCCTCGAAGTCCTCGTCCATGGCGGCGGAGAATAGCCCTCTCAGAGACCGTGAACGACCCTTCCGGTGGGTCGGCACGCCGAGGGGACGTCGGACCTTCGCCTCTGGCCGCGCCGGGCCGGCCCAGGTTGACTGGGGGTGTGAGCGGGACCAGCTCCCGGTCGGTGCTCGCCCTCGTGGTCGCCACGAGCCTGCTCGTCGCCGGGTGCTCCGGATCGCCGCGTCGGGCGTCCGAGGTGGCGCTGAAGCCCTGCACCGTTGGCCAGGTAGCGGCCCGCTGCGGGCAGGTGGAGGTGCCCGAGGACCGCACCCACCCCGCCGGCAGGCGGATCGCGCTGCGCGTGGTCGTCGTACCGGCGCAGGCGAAGGAGCACCTCGCCGACCCGGTCTTCTACCTGGCCGGCTTCGGCGGCGCGGCGACCGACCAGGTGACCTGGGCGACGAGCACGTTCTGGCGGCTGAACCAGACCCGCGACCTCGTCTTCGTCGACCAGCGCGGCACAGGCGGCTCCCGACGACTCACCTGCACCGGGTTGACGGAGGAGCTGGGCATGCCGCCGGATCCCGCGACCGTGCGGGCCGCCGTCGACCGGTGCCTCGCGTCTGTGCGTCCCAAGGGGGACCCGCGGCACGACACCACGCCGGCGTTCGTCGACGACCTCGACCACGTGCGCCAGGTGCTCGGCTACGACCGGATCAACCTGTACGGCGGGTCCTACGGCGTCTCGTCCGGGCTCGCCTTCCTCCAGCGGCACGGGGACCGCGTGCGCACCGCCGTCCTCGACAGCGGCTCGCTGCTCGACGTCGGGCTGTGGGAGCAGACGCCGGTGCACGCGCAGCAGGCCTTCGACCGGCTCGCCCAGCGATGCCGCCTGGACCAGGTCTGCAGCCGCTCGTACGACCCGGCGGCGGACCTCGCGCTTGTCGTGGCCCGGCTCCGCGCCGGTCCGGTCACGGTGGCCGGCTCGCACGTCGACCTGCGGGCGTTCCTGTCGGCGGTCGTCGACGACTACCTCGCCACCCCGGAGGGCGTGGTGCGGCTGCCGGCCGACCTGCACGCCGCGGCGCGAGGAGACTGGGCGGCCATGGTCGCGCAGCACCGCCGAGCAGCCGCGCCTGAGAGCGCCGAGGTGCAGCTGCAGACGCTGACGCTGCGTTGCAGCGACGCGTGGGCCGCGATGGACGCGGACCGGGTGCGTGCCCAGCGCACGCCGTTCGCCGCGCTGATGCTCGCGCAGGCCGCGTGGCAGAACTCTCTGTGCGCGGTGTGGCCCCACGACCCGGGGGCGTCGGGGAGCGTGACGACGTCGGTGCCGGTGGTGTTCCTCAACGGAGGTGTGGACCCGGTGGACCCGCCTGCCAACGTGGCCGCAGCCGTGCGCACCATGCCGAACGCCGTGATGGTCGCGGTCCCGGACGGCGGGCACGGCAACGTCCAGCGGGACTGCTTCACGAGTGAGGCGAGCACCTTCGTGCAGTTCGGCGTGCGCGCCGACCCGCAGCGCTGGACGGCGTGCGTCGCGATGAGCGAGGTGCCCGGCTTCCCGAGGACGGCGCGCTGATCTGCGGCGAGGATCGCGGCGTGCGGAGACCGTGGCCGAAGCCAGGCGGCGCGTGGTCCACACGCTGACGCTCCGTAGCGGTCTCGGGCATCCCGGGCACGCGCTCTCACACGCGGCGAGCCAAGCAGCCGCGAGCGCCGACAGGAATCACCCGGCTCGGATGACGGCAGACCGCCCGCTCGGGGACAGGGTGCGGGCATGACGACCCACGTCGAGAACGTCACCGAGGTCCCCGTCCCGGAGCCGCGGACCAAGCGGGTCCGGGGCAGCGGCCCGGTGCAGCACCTTACGCGCGCGGAGCGGGTGGCGCGTGGCAAGGCCGCGCGTGCCGAGGTGCCCCTGGACGCGCACGGGGTCCTGGCCCCCACCGAACCGCGCCCAGACCCCGTGGAGCTGCTCGGGCGGCAGGCGGCGACGAGGGTGCCGGAGCTGGTGCCCATCCGGTACGGCCGGATGCTGGTGTCGCCGTTCGCGTTCTACCGGGGTGCCGCACTGGTGATGGCGTCCGACCTCGCGGCCACCCCGCGCTCCGGGCTGCACGTGCAGCTGTGCGGGGACGCGCACCTGAGCAACTTCGGCGTCTTCGGCTCCCCGGAAAGGCACCTGTTGTTCGACCTGAACGACTTCGACGAGACGCTGCCCGGCCCGTTCGAGTGGGACGTCAAGCGCCTGGCGGCGAGCCTCGAGATCGCCGCTCGTGACAACGGGTTCAAGCCCAAGCGGCGCCGCGAGATCGTGCTGTCCGCGGGCCGTGGCTACCGGCAGGCGATGCGCGAGTTCGCCGGGATGACGAACCTTGCCGTGTGGTACGCGCACGTGGACATCGACGAGGTCATGCAGAAGTACCGGTCGATGCTCGAGCCGAGTCGCGCGAAGCTGACCGAGCAGATGCTGGCGAAGGCCCGCGCGCGTGACGCGATGCACGCCTTCGAGAAGCTCACCACGGTGGTGGACGGGCAGCCGCGCATCGTGAGCGACCCGCCCCTCGTCGTACCGGTCTCGGAGCTGCTCGGGGACGACTTCGAGCGGTTCTTCGGCCAGCTGCAGGTGCTGCTGCGCTCCTACCGTCGCACCCTGCAGTCCGACCGTCGGCATCTGCTGGAGCAGTTCCGCATGGTCGACATGGCCCGCAAGGTCGTGGGCGTGGGTAGCGTCGGCACCCGGGCGTGGATCGTGCTGCTGCAAGGCATCGACAGCGGCGACCCGCTGTTCCTGCAGGCGAAGGAGGCGCAGGCCTCGGTGCTCGAGGAGTTCGCCGGCACGAGCAACTACGTGAACCACGGCGAGCGGGTCGTGGCCGGCCAGCACCTGATGCAGGCAAGCTCCGACATCTTCTTGGGCTGGCAGCGCAGCCACGGGCTCGACGGCGTAACCCGCGACTACTACGTCCGGCAGCTGCGCGACTGGAAGGGGTCGGTCACGCCGGAGCAGATGGTGCCGAGCGGCATGAGCGTCTACGCACGGCTCTGCGGCTGGACGCTGGCGCGAGCCCACGCCCGCTCCGGCGACCGGGTGGCGATCGCGGCCTACCTGGGCCGCAAGGAGACTTTCGACCAGGCGATCGCGGATTTCGCGGCGGCATACGCGGACCTGAACGAGCGCGACCAGCGGGCCCTTCAGGGCGCAGCGGACTCCGGCGGGGTCGAGGTGCTGCCTGGCGTCTAGCGGTGGCGGGTCGGGACGAGATCGGCCAGTGGGGCGGGGCGCCCGACGACGTACCCCTGGGCGCTGTCGACGCCCAGTGTGCGGAGCAGGTCCAGCGTCTCCTGGTCCTCCACGAACTCCGCCACGGTGCTCTTGCCGAGCGCGTGCGCGATGGTCACCAGCGCGGTCACCACGGCCTGGTCCTGGGGGTCGTCGACGAGGCCCCGCACGAACTGCCCGTCGATCTTCACGACGTCGACCGGCAGCTGCTTCAAGTAGGCGAAGGAGCCGTAGCCCGAGCCGAAGTCGTCGAGCGCGAGCCGACAGCCGAGGTCCTTGAGCCGCCGCGCGAAGTGGCGGGCCCGGTCGAGGTCCTGGATGGCGGCGGTCTCCGTGACCTCGACGAGCAGCGCGCCCTCCGGGTGGGGCAGCGACGCGAGCCCCTCCTCGAGCAGGGCCAGGACGTCCGGGTCGCCGACGGAGGGCCCGGAGAGGTTCACCGAGAAGCACGGCTGCTGCCCGGCGTGCTGCGCGGCGCGCAGCATCGCGAAGGTCTCGTTCAGCACCCAGCGGTCGATGCGCCCCACGAGCCCGGCGCGCTCGGCGAGCCCGAGGAAGGCGCCCGGCATCACGATGCTGCCGTCGTCCTCGACGAGCCGGATGAGCAGCTCGTGCCGCGTGATGCCGCCGCTCGCGAGGTCGAGGATCGGTTGCCCGTGGAGCACGAAGCGGTCACGGTCGAGGGCGTCCTGCAGCCGCTCCAACCACGAGTGCCGTTCACGCAGCTCGACCTGGTGGGGGTCGTTGCCGCTCGAGAGCGCCAGCCGGTCGCGCCCGGCGTCCTTGGCGTCGTACATGGCGATGTCGGCGTTCATCAGGAGCTGCTCGGCGGACACCTTGGTCTCGGGCCCGAACACCGCCAGCCCGATGCTCGCCGTGGTGTGCACGGCGCGGCCGCCCTCGGCCAGCACCACGCCGCCCCGCAGGGCGTCGAGCAGCCGGTGCACGATGCCCTCGGCCTCCTCCGGGCCGGTTTCCGCCAGCAGCACCGCGAACTCGTCGCCGCCCAGCCGGCCCAGCACGTCTCGCGGGCGCAGCGCCCGGCGGAGCAGCTCGGCCACGCGCACGAGCAGCCGGTCGCCGACCGCGTGGCCACGGGAGTCGTTGACGTACTTGAAGCCGTCGAGGTCGATGACCACCACGGCGCCGCGCATGCCGCGGGTGTGCGAGGCGCCCACCATCCGGTCCAGCGCCGCCTCGAGGGCGCGCCGGTTCGGGAGGTTGGTCAGCGGGTCGTGGCTCGCGAGGTGCTGCAGGTGGGCATGCGAGGTGCGCAGCTGCTCCCGGGCGCCGTCGAGCGACAGGGCGGCGCGCGCGATCTCCTCCTGCACGCCCTGGAACGCACGGGCCATCTCGCCGACCTCGTCGCGGCTGGTGACTGTGACGCGCTCGGAAGAGGCGTGCGCTCGCGCCCCCTCGAGGTCCCCACGCCCCAGCGCGTCCATGGCGCGCGTGAGCTCGGTGACCGTGCCTGTCGTCAGCCGCCGGGCTGCCTCGGCCACCTGGGTGGTCGCGTGGGCGATCATGCCTGGGAGCACGAGGCCCACGCTGACCGTCAGCATCGCGACGGCGACGAAGATGTCCTCGAGGATCGTGACGAGCGCCGGGTGGCCGTTCTCGACGTTGGCGATGGCGCTGAGGTAGCCGGCGCCGTCGAGCGCCATCACGGCGAGCATCGCTCCGGTGAGCTTGAGGTGCAGGCTGCGTCCGAGCCGCGGCTCGCCGCGCGCCTTCCGGTCGCTCCTCCGGCGCCAGGCGAAGGCCGCCGAGCCGGAGTAGGCCAGGGCCAGGCCGAAGAGCACGGTCGGCAGCCCGAACTGCTCGAAGCCCAGCACCGTCGACACCGCCCACACCCCGGCCGCGAGCCCGCCCAGCACGATGGTGCCGCGCGGTGCGCGGTAGGGCCGGACCTTGCCCGGCTCGTTCCGGCGCAGCAGCCAGACCGCGACCGAAGGCAGTCCGATGCTGATGAGGTAGGTGAAGTTGGCGGCGGCGATCATCCAGACCGGGTCGCCGGCGACCAGGAAGATGATCGCGAACGCAGCTGTGAGGACCGTGGCGAACCAGGGCACGTCCTGGCGGTTGCGCCGCTCGAAGGACCGGGGGAGCAGCCCGTCCTCGGCGAGCTGGGCGAGGGTCCGCGACGCGCCGGCGAGGGGCTGCACCGTCCCGTGGAACATGTTGAGGACCATGAACCAGACCGCAGCCGCCTTGGCCGCGGACCCGAGCAGCGGGGCGAACGTCGGACCGAGGTCACGTGCCAGGTCGGCGCCGAAGCGGGCATCGAGGCCGTGCTCGCCGAACACGCCCAGCCACACCACAGGCAGCACCACGAAGTAGACCGTCGCCATCGCGCCGCTCGCCAGGACGGCGCGCGGCACGTTGCGGGCAGGGTCGCGGGTCTCGCCGACGTGGCACGTCGCGGCCTCGAATGCCGGAGCGGCGAAGCCGATGAGGTAGAGGCCGGCCATCGCGCTGGTGACGCCGCCGAAGACGCCGTGGAACGGGGTGGTGAGCTGCCACGAGGTGGCCTGGTGCCAGTCCACCGTGCCGGCGACCACGGGGATCAGGGCGGACGCGAAGGCGAGCATCGCCGAGCCGCAGGCGATGAGCTTGACGACGCGAGCGGTGCGGGCGACCCCGGTGAGGTTGAGGGTCATGAAGGCCAGCACGATCAGGATCGCCAACAGGGTGACGGGCACCTGGGGCAGGTACCAGGAGTGCAGCGCGGAGGCCGACAGCAGCGCCGTGAGGCCGCAGGTCGGCACCCAGCCCCACCAGTAGCAGACGCCTGTGAGGTTGGCGAGGATCGGGCTGTACGGCCGGAAGGCCTCGGAGCAGGTCGCGGCGATGCCGCCCACCCGCTCGGGGTACATGCAGACCAGCTCGGTCCAGCCCGGTGCCGCAGCCCAGCTCAGCAGCAGCCCCACGACCAGCAGCGGCACGGCCGCGCTGCCCTGGGTCATGACCAGGGCCGTGAGCAGGAACAGGCTCTGGTTGCTGCCGCCCATCGCGAGCGCGGTGGTGCCGAACCAGCCCAGCGAACGCGGATGGCTCCTGCCCAGGTCGGCCCTGCGTGCGGGCGCCTGGCGCGGCTCGGGGATGCGCACCCGAGCCGTCGCGACGGTCACCCCTGCCTCCGAGCCGGACCGCACTCGGGCCCTGTCGAAACCCTTCGGCGGAGAGCAGGGGAGCCTGCATGGCCCGAAAGGACCACTTGATCAGCTCACGGAGAGGCCCACCCCCGAGGACGACCCGTCGACGTAGCCCTGCACGCCGGTCACCACCGCGGCCACCCTGCCGCTGGCTCGTGGGTAGACACGCACCTGGAAGGCCCCCGTGGTGCCCGGGTAGCCGTAGCCGAGCAGCTGCGCGGCGCCGCCGTTCGCGGGCGTGAGCAGCAGCGCCACCCGCAGTCCGCCGGCCGGCTCGGTGGTGCCGGCATAGGTTCGCGTCGCGGTGCCCGAGAGCGTGACGTAGCCGCCGAGCGCCACCGTCGTCGGCGAGGCGGCCAGCGTCAGCGTGGGCGTCCACGGCGACACCGTCAGGGACCCTGCGACCGCGGAGGCGGCCGGCTGGCCGGCGGCGCCTGCGTACACCGCAGACAGCGTGCCGGACAGCCGTCCGGTGACCGCGACTCTGAACGTGCCGTCGGTCCGGACGCTGGTGTAGGCGAGGGTCTGCACCGTGCCGGCGGTCGGCATCACCCGGATCGCGACCATGGCGCCGGGCAGCGGCGAGCTGGTGTCGGTGATCCGGCGCAGCGTGCCGCTGACCGTGACGCTCTGCCCGAACCCGACCTGTGTCGTCGACGCTGCCGCGGTCATGGTCGTCGACGGCGTCCTGACGGCCATGTCTCCCAGGTCGGCCGTGGCGGCGCTGAAGCCGGGGGAGGCGGGCAGCGTCACCAGCAGCCGTCCGGCCGGGGCGGCCCGGAACCGCGCGGTGAAGGCACCGGTCGCGTCGGTCACGGCGGACCCGAGCAGCGTGGTGCGGCCGGTGACGGTGGCACCCGTGGTCGACACGGTGTCGGGCGCCTTGACGGCCACCTGCACCCACGCGCCCGGCACCGCGGTGTCGTCCTTGCTCGACACCGTGCGCCGCAGCGAGCCCCTGACCGACACGGTGTCGCCGTACCAGGGGTTGAGGGTGCTCGGGGTGGCGGACAGGGCCGCGGTGCAGCGGGCCGGGGTGACCGCCACGCCGGCCGCCGTGCCCGCGCTGAACATGCCCACCGCGGCCGTGGTGGCGGCGTACGTCGTGGGGGTGCTCGTCACCAGCGACGCGGTCGCGGTGCCGTCGGCCCCGGTGAGCTTGAAGGCCGCCGTGCTAGGCGCGGTCGCGCCGGGCGCCTGCCGCGTGTACGCGGCCGACAACCCCTTCACCGGTACGCCGGAGGCCTGGTCCAGCACGGTCACGACCCCGCTCGACGGCACGCCTGTGCAGACACCGCCGGTGCCGGTCTGCCCGTCGACGGCGAGCCCGACGGTGACCGCGCGTCTGGTGCCCGTCGCCTGGAACGTCAGCGGGCTCGTGACCGCCTTCGTGGCACCGGTGGAGTCGACGAGGGTGGCCGTCAGGGTGGTGACCGTCGCCGAGCCCGCGCCACAGGTCACCGACGCCTGGGTGCCGTCAGCGGCCGGCGTCACCGTGCAGTCGGATCGGCCGGCCTTCCACGTCACGGACGTGAGCGTTCGGCCGGAGGGCAGCTCCGGGCTGACCGACGCCTGCGTCGGAAGGCCTGGTACCGCTGGGTTGTTGACCGCCATCGTGCCGCCGAGCGAGGTCGGCGCGCCGAGCGTGCCGCCCGCGGTGCCGTTGCCGCCGCCGATGAGGAACTGGCTGTTCGCCGAGTCCCACGCGGCGGCGAGGTAGCCGGTCGGGTAGGTCGAGAAGTAGTCGTCGCTGTTGCAGTCGAGCAGGTACTCCCGCTCCGCCGGGCAGACCTGCACCATGGCGTGCGTCCCGCCGTCGGCGTAGCACATGGTGTCGGCCTCGTCCCAGCAATGACCGGCCTTGGTGGTGTGGGGGGCCTGGTACTGCACGGCTCCGAGGGTGTGCGTGAGCTCGTGCGCCTCCACCGAGTGCTGGTTGGTGCCGTTGCCGAGACCCCAGCAGCCCGAGTCGATCCGCGCGTACTGCGGGTACTTCCCGTTGTTGTTGTTCGTCTGCCCGGCGGTCTCGTCCGGGTACATCGACGCGACGCCGCACAGCACCGTGGCATCCGTCCACATCAGGTACTTGCGGGCCGGGCTGGTGTAGCCCAGCGCCTGGACGGCCTGCACCGTCGCGTTGAAGCTCGACGTCGCGCCGGTCGGCACCGTGACGTTGAGGACCCGCGCCACGCAGGAACCGCTGGCGGGGTCGGTAACGAAGCGGACGTGCCGCGAGCCCCCGGTCAGCGCCGCGCTGCGGTTGAGCACGTCGTCGACACCGGCCGCCCACAGCTGCAGGCTCGGCACGAGGCTCGCGAACCGGTTCGTGCGTCCGGCCTCCACGACGTACATCGCCTGCACGCGCGCGCCGCTGGTGCCGTCGCCGTCGCACGTGACGGCGCTGCTGGTCGCGGTGGAGGCGTAGGTCCCGGGCACGCCCAGCGCCTCCGCGGCGGCGTAGGCACGCGGCCCGGCGCCTCGCCGGGCGCGCAGGTCCGCGGTCGCGACCGGCGCGTGCACGTCGACGCCCGGGGGAGCGGCATCCACGTGCACGCACGCCTCGGGCGAGCCGGGCAGGCGCAGCACGCCGTCGGGGCAGACGGGCCGCTTGTCGGTGCCCGGCAGCGCGACCAGCAAGGCCGCCCCCAACACACCCAGCAGTGCGTACGACGGAACCCGCCGTCGAGCAGGACGCTCCATGTCCACCCCTGACCCCGGCGCCCTCCTGGCGCGTGAGGTTCTGATCGGCCGCAGGCTCAGGGCTTCTCGTCACCCGAGCGGAGGGCACCAGACGGTGGTGAAACGGGTCCTATCGCAGCGAGAAGGGCTTGTCAGTGCCTGCGGCGCCGACGGCGTCGCAGCCTCAGCGCCACGACGGCCGCACCGGTCCCGACCAGGAGCTGCTTCTTGTAGCGCCCCGCCTTGGCCGCCACGGGCTGGGCTTTCGTGAAGCCGGTCAGCATGGCCTCCTGCGCCTTCGGCGGAGCCTTGAGATAGATCTTGAGCCCCACCTCGCTGGCCTTGGCCTTCAGGCCACCCGGCGGCGTGGCGGCGGCCGGAGCAGGGTCGACGGGTTCGGTGCCGAGGGTCATGAGCAGCCCCTTTGCGGGTGTCGGAAGGCCGACGATATCGCCGTACTTCCGGCACTGGCAGCGGCGGCCCTCTCGGGCGAGAGTGTCAGCAGGGGACGGTCGAGCCCGGAGGAGGGCGGCATGGCGACGCGCACCGCACGCACCGCGTGGAACGGGACGCTCCAGGACGGCAGCGGTCAGGTGGAGCTGACCAGCAGCAGGATCGGTACGTACGACGTGACCTGGGCCAAGCGGACGTCGGAGGCCGCCGAGGGGACCACCAGCCCCGAGGAGCTGATCGCGGCCGCACACTCCTCCTGCTACGCGATGCAGCTCTCGTCACTTCTCGCGAAGGCGGGTGGCACGCCCGAGGCGCTGGAGGTCACCGCCGACGTCGACCTCGAGCCCGACCCCGCAGGGGGTTGGCGGATCTTCGGGATCTCGTTGACCGTCCGCGGTGAGGTGGAGGGGATGGACGAGGACCAGTTCCAGGAGGCAGCCCAGGCCGCCAAGGACACCTGTCCGGTGAGCAAGGCGCTGACCGGGACGACGATCACGCTGGACGCGGCGCTGGCCTGAAGGCGTTCAGCGCCTGCTGCGAGGGGACGGAGTAGTAAGCGCCGGTCAACGGCTCGGTGTACCGGGTGAGCGCGTCCCGCACGCCGTCACCCACGCCTGCCATCCGTTCGACCATCAGCTGCAGCAGCGCCCGGGTGCTGCTGAAGCCCACGAAGTGGGTGCCGTGGTCGGTGACCGTGCCGTACGGCGTGTTGCGCCGGAAGATCGCGAGCTCCTCGCCGTCCTGCTCGACCACCGTCCGGGCGACGTGGGAGTCGGGAGGCATCACTGACGCGTCGAGCTCGACGCTGTCGGGCTTGCTCCGCCCGATCACGGCTTCCTGCTCCTCCTGGCTCAGCCCGCGCCACGCCGCTCCGAGGTGACGCCAGCTCTGCACGAGCACCACCGTGCCACCGCCGCCCGGCTCGCCGGGCGGGACCAGCGCCACGGCGGGTGCCTCGGCGAGCGGCGGGTTCTCCGTGCCGTCCACGAAGCCGGTCAGGTCCCGCACCCGCTGGTAGGGCCAGCCCACGACCTCGTGGGCCGCCGTCGCCACGCCGTCCAGCTCGTCGAGCAGCGCGGTGGCGACGTCGAAGACGACGTCCTGGGAGGCCCCTGACACCCACAGCCACGCGTCGTGCTGCGTCGCGGGCATGGTGAAGCCGTCGGGGCCCGTGAGCGGTGCGTCGAAGCTGGCGGCGTCGGCCAGCGGTCCGGCGACGGACGCCCACAGCTCCGGCCTGAAGCCCACGACGAGGTTCACCCCGCCCAGCGAGGCGCCGGGTTCCTCCAGTGCCGCCAGCGCCCGCACGAGCGCCTCGTCCGAGGTGCCAGGGGCGCGGTCGAGCTCGAGGTAGTACTGGGCGTTCGTGCCGAGCGCGAAGATGCCCGGCTGCGGCGTCGAGAGCTCCATGCAGCACAGGATGCCCGCGCCGGCGGGCAGGAGGAGACCCCGGCGACGTCGAACTCCCTCGGGACCCCCCGGAACCCCTGGAGCTTGCCGTGCGCCGCCGTACCACCGCCGCTGCCGCCCTCGCCTCGCTCGCCGTCGTCGGCGTCGCGGCCGCCGCCCCGAAGGGCCCTGCCAAGCCCGTCTCGGCGCCGCGCAAGGTGATGTTCGTCGGCAACAACTGGGACGGCACCGCGACGATCGTCGACGCCTCGTCGTACAAGGTGATCAAGACGATCGACGTCGTCCCGGACCTCGGCCAGGAGCTCGCCGACATCCGCACCAGCCCCGACCGGCTGGCGTACTACTACCTGATCCAGCAGGGCGTGGGCGAGGGCCACGACCAGTACGTCGACGACATGTTCTCCACGCCGGACGGCCGCTACGTGGCGGTGGCGCGGCCGAGCCTCGCGGACGTGGCCTGGATCGACCTCGCCACCGACAAGGTCGTGGCCGAGGCGCCCATGACGGGCTACCGCACCGACCACATGGCGGTGTCGCCCGACGGCACCCGGCTGCTCGTGTCCGACTCCACGTCGAAGAAGGTGAACGAGTACCCGCTCACGCCCGTCAAGACGGATGCGGAGAACCCCCCGCAGGTGCAGCCGCTGCGCACCTTCGCGTCCGGCGAGACGCCGCACGAGAGCAACTACACCAAGGACGGCCGGCGGGTCTTCCACGCCTCGATCGGGCGGGTCTACGTGCCGGGCAACGTGAAGGGGGCCGGGTCCGTCGACAACGCCCTCGAGCCCGTGGTCACGCCGGTCGACGCGGCGGTGAAGTCCGACCGCTGGTTCCAGGTCGTCGACGCGAGGTCGTTCAAGGTCCTGCAGCGCTGGGACATGGGCAAGGAGCTCGAGGAGGCGGGCTACCCGCACATGAACTCCGCGGTGCGCCCCATGGCGGTCGCGCCGGACGAGCGCTTCGTGTACCTGCAGGTCTCGTTCTTCCACGGGTTCGTCGAGTTCGACACTCAGGCGCCCGACCTCGACAGCACCCGCTACTCCTTCTCGGACGGCACGACCGAGTCGCCGCGTGGCCGCGTCACGCGCGTCGTGCCGCTGCCCAACCTCGTGCCCGACATGCGTGAGGACCAGTACGTCCTCAACTCCGCTCACCACGGCCTGGCCATCGCGCCGACCGGCACGACCCTGTGCGCCGCCGGCACGATGGACGACTACGTCGCGCTCGTCGACCGCAGGACAGCGCGGTTCCAGCTGTTCCAGGGACCGGCCAAGACGCTGAAGGACAGCAGCGGTCAGCCGCGCAAGTACCTCAAGCCGTACTGGGCCGGCAACGGGTACGGCGACAGCTGCTGGGTCTCGATGAGCGGCAGCGACATGGTCGTGGTCTTCGACCTCTCGACGAAGACGGTCATCGCCGAGGTGCCCGTCGGCGACCCGCTGCACCGGCGAGGCCAGACGCTGGGTCACCCGCAACGCGTGCGCCCCGGCGTCCTCGCCGCGTCCCTCGGCGGGCGGCAGCGCTCCTGAAGAGTGGTCGGGTCGCTCGAGAGCGACGAGGCGCCGGGTGCGTCGCACCCGGCGCCTCGACTCAGCAGGTCAGCTCACGGCGTTGAGGGCGTCGATCTCGCCCGCGCCGGAGAAGCTGTTGTGCCCGGTTCCACCCTGGCACTCCTGCAGCGAGCCGTCGCTCTGCGTGAAGCCCGCGGCGGCCATGGTCTGGCCGTAGCTCGGGTCGGGGCACGCCAGCGGGTTGGTCGCCTGCTCCAGCGCCGCCTCCACCGCGTGGCTGCTCACACCCTTGCTCACGAGCAGAGCCGCCACGCCCGCCGCGTGCGGCGAGGCCATCGACGTGCCCTGCAGGTAGCAGTACGTGGCGCCGTTCGAGACAACCGGCCGCAGGCAGGTGTTGATGACTGCCGCCGGGTACGTCGAGAGCACCCGGCCGTTTACCGCCGCCGGGGTGCGCTGGAAGAGCGAGTCGCCACCCGGCGCCGCCACATCCGTCGTCGAGATCCCGTACGACGAGTAGAACGACTTCACCGACAGGTCACCGGTCGCGGTCACGCCCACGACTCCGGGGACCTCGACGGGCACGACCGCGCAGGCGTTGGTGACGCTGCGCTCCACGTTCGCGTTCGGCGGGAAGTCAGGGCTGATCGTGTCGACGTGCGGGTGCGAGAGGTCTGTGCTCTCGTTGCCCTCAGCGGCGACGACCACGACGCCCTGGCTCTGGGCGAACCCGATGGCGCGGCGCTCGGCGTTCCAGATCGCGCGCTGACCAGGGTCGTTCTTGCAGTTGAACAGCCACGGGTCGGCGAAGTAGCTGTTGTTCGTCACGTCGATGCCGTGGGTCCCGGCCCAGATGAAGGCGCACACCACGGCTTCAGGGAAGAAGAAGCCGTCGTCGTTGCCGGCCTTGATGCCCGCGATCCCCACGTTCGGCGCGACACCGGTGATGCCGATCCCGTTCACCGCCGCCGCGATGGTGCCGGCGGTGTGGGTGCCGTGGCCGTTGACGTCGTTGCCCACTCCCAAAGGCGTCGGTGCGCCGCTCGTGCAGTCGGCCGACTGCGCGGCGCGGTAGTTGGGCGCCAGGTCCGGGTGCGTGAAGTCGAGACCGGTGTCGATGTCGCCGACCACGACGCTCGACGACCCGCCGCTGATGTCATGGGCGGCGAACGCGTTGATCTGGGCCATGTCCCACTGGAGGCCGGCGAGCGGCTCTCCGTCGCTGCCGGGAGCGGGTGTTGGCGTCGGGTCGTCGGCCGACCCCTGGACGCTCTTGACCTGCGTGATGAAGGCGTCCGTGGCCGCGACGCCCTGCACGTCCTTGGCGCCGGACATCGAGCCGGCGAACGTGCTGCTGTCTGACCGGGCGACGACCACACCGATCTGCGTGTAGTTCGCGACCACGGTGCCACCGGCCGCCTTGACGGCTGAGGCGGCGTTCGCGCTGGACGCCCCCGCTTGGTAGAGCACGAGGTAGCTGTGCGTCGCCCCTGCGACGCTGGGTGGTGCCGACACCAGTCCGATGCCGGCGAGCGTGCCGAGCCCTACAGCCAAGACGCCTGCGCGCCTTCTGGTGAGGGCAGGGAAAAGGGAACGGGTCATCCTTCGCCTCCTCGTCGGGGCGACCCCCATGGATGGTCCGCGGGAGACCACCGGTCCCTCACGGACCGCTGACCGTACAGGCGGACCGTAGGACGACGATCATGGAACGGCAAGGTCACGACCGCTGCTCGGTGTCACCCGGGGGAGGTCGCGGTCGAGCCGCCGACTCACGTCGCCCGGTCACAACGGAGCACGTGCAGGGGAACGCAGCACGGTGTCGAAGGTGCGACGTGATCCAGCCGCGTCGCGCCGGGAGGCCCTCGTGAGGACCCGCACCGCCGTCCTTCTCCTGCTCCCGCTCGTCGCCGGTGCCGTGACCGCGCTGCCTGCGACGGGACAGAGCCCGTCGTGCCCGGGGGAGCGCAACCGGGCAGCTGCCTTCACCGCGGACGGCCGGCCGTCGCCGTACCGCGCCTTGGGGTGCACCGTCCGCACCGGCTTCCTCAGCTCCGAGTCGCACCTGCGCGTGCTGCCTGACGGGACCGTGGTCCAGCAGCCGGCGCAGACCGTGCCCGGCGTGGCCGGGACCGGCTTTCTCAGCGGTGCGCCGGGGCCGAAGCCGCAGACCCAGCTCACACCGGCCGGGTTCGCCGTCAGCCGCGACGGGGGAGCGCGCTTCGAGCGGGTGCTGCCGGGCGGGCTGGAGTGGGTGGCCTCCGACGGCGCGATCCACGTGGACGAGGCGACCGGCCGGCTCTACTACTACGCGCTGAGCCCCTCTCAGGTGCCGCAAGCCGGTGGGGTCGCCGTCACCGACCAGGTACCGGCGGGGTACGCCCACCTGCTCACCAGCCCCGACGGCGGCCGGACGTGGAGCCACACCCAGGCGATCGGCTACGTCGAGTCGGAGAACCCGCGCTTCACCTCCGGCCCCACCCCGGAGCAGGGCGACCGTCCGGTCCCCGGCGAGCGCATCGCCTACTGGTGCGGCAACACAGTGCTGTTCGCGTACGGCCAGCGTGACTGCTACCGCACGCTCGACGGAGGCCAGACCTGGCAGCTGCGATCGACGCTGTTCCGCCGCGGCGTGCCCGTGCACCCCGAGTGCGGCAACGACCAGGAAATCTTCGACGCGGGCGACGGCAGCTATCCGCAGGCCGGCCCGGACGGGACCCTCTGGACCCTGGTCCGTTGCGGCTCCTCGACCTTCCTCGCCCGCAGCACCGACGAGGCGGCCTCCTTCCCGGTGCTGCGCCTCGGCGGCCGGCCGCTCACCACACCGGCGTTCGAGGAGCTGCGGGTGGACGCGCGCGGCGTGCTGTACGCCGCACGGCGCGACGGCGCCCGCCTGCTGCTGCAGGTCTCACGCGACCGCGGTCGCAGCTGGTCCGCTCCTGTTGACCTCGTGGCGCCGGCGCTGCGCGGACGCCCGGTGGGGCAGTGGGCGCTGGCGCTGCGCGGGGCGGGACAGGTCGCCGCCGCCTATCTCACCGACCACCCCGGAGGCGGGTACGACGGGTCCGTCACCCTCCTACGCGACGCGCTGGCGAGCCGGCCCGTCCTGCGCACCGCGACCGTGCACGACGGCCGGCGGGTGCTCGTGACCAGCCCTCAGACCGCCAAGGACGACTACATCGACCTCGACGTCGCGCCGGACGGGTCGGCGTGGGCGGCGTTCTACGGCGACTGCGGCTCCGACCCGGCCTGCGCCGGCGCCTCGCAGAACCCCATGGCGAAGATCAGCGTGCTCCTGCACGTGAGTTGACCCGGCCGGGCGTCAGAGCTCGTCCTCGTCGATGACGTGGACGGCGGCCTCCTCGGCGCTCGAGGCCCCGCCGTCGATGCCCACGTCGTCGGCCAGAAGATCCTTCTCCTCGTCCTCGTGGACACCTTCGTCGGGCTCCACGAGCCGACCGGCCCGCGGGCGCTCCAAGACCTCGCCCGCCCACGGGCTGTCGGGGTCGCCGCCCGACGCCTCGGAGCCCGGATCGGGGTCGGCGACCTCCTGCTCGAGGCGCTCGTCGAGCGTCTCGCCCTCGCGCTGCTCCTCGGCCGTCGTCCCCCTGCGGTGGCTGGCCGGCTGGCGGTCGGGCGGGGAGTAGCCCTCGTCGAGGTTGTCGTCCAGCCCGCGGTCGAGCAGGGTGTCTTCCTTCGGCTCCTGGTTGTAGCCCGTCATGCTCGCGACCTACCCCTCGAGGGGGCGGGCAAGCGTCAGCCGCGGAACTCCCAGTGCCAGGCCTCCGGCTTGCTGCCGGACGGCTCCGCCCAGCTCGGGTGGAACCAGCCGAACCGCCCGGCGTTGGCCTTCATCCACATGTGCTCGGCCGAGCCGAAGGTCTGGATCCCGCCGCAGAAGTCGACCGCCAGCCCCCAGCCGTGGTTGCTCGTGCCGGGTACGGCGGCGAGGCCGGGCTTGCGGCGGTAGACGTCCACCTGCGCGCCGTAGGAACGGTAGGAGTCGGTGACGCAGAGCGGCTTGCCCCGGGTCTTGGCGTGGTAGGCGCTCATCCGGTTGAACGCCGCCGCAGCGTCGCAGCGGAGCTGGTGCCCCGGAGCCCCCCACAGCGGCGCCAGGATCGCCGGGTCGAGGAACCCGTTGGACTGCCCCGCCGAGCTGGTGGCGCCGCAGCGCACGGAGCCTGCCCGTGGGGCGGTGCGGACGAGGGCGCGGCGAGCCTTCGCCGCGCGCGCGGCACGGGCGGCCCTGGCGGCCGCGAGAGCCGCCAGGTGGGCGGCTCGGGCCGCCCGGGCACGGACGAGCGCACCCTGCGCCTGGACGAGCTGGCGGTTGGTGTCGGCGGCCAGGGCCTGCAGCTTCGCGAGTCGCGCCGCCGAGCGCGCCGAGATGCGCTGGGCTTCGGCCGCGTACTGCTCCACCTGCTGCTGCTCGCGCCGAAGCGCCAGCTTGGCGACCCGCGCGTCGCGGATGACCTGGTCGTCGCTGCCGGCGATGCGGTCGACGGCGCTCTGCGCCTCGAGGTGCGCGAGCGCGTCGTCGGGGGTCTGCAGAAAGCTCGTCACACCGCTGGGCACGGGCCACATGAAGGCCCGACGGGCGAGCACGTTCACGTGGGCGGTCGCGGCGTCGACGACCTGCTGCTTCTGTGTCACCCGGCGCTTGGTGCTCTGCAGGCGCAGCTGCACCCGCCGCAGCTGCGTCTGGTCGGCCTCCCACTGCCGGGTGCCGTCGGTCAGCTGCTTGGTCCGGGACGCGACGAGGGCCTGGAGCCGGTCGACGCGACGCTGCGCGGTCGTGACCTCGTCGGCCGCGGCCGGCTGGGCGGGCGCGACGACGGTCGTCACGACCGCGCCGGTCGACAGCAGGACGGCGGCCGCCACGGCGGTCGCCACGCCCCGCAGGGGTCGTGCCGGGTTGCTGCTGATGCGCACTGGTCCTTGCCCTCGTCGCTGGTGGCGGTTCGCCCCAGGTCGTCCGGGAAGGTCGTGGGCCCGTGGCCGCGCGACCTCGCTGTCTCGTGCTTGCCTCGTACTGCGCCCTCGGCCCGACGATCACGGGCCTGAAGAGATCCGGCCTGATACGTCCCCGGATGTATCTGTGGGGCCAGGACCTTCGACACTCCCGCCCACCCAAGGGGGTCCCTAGCGTCAGGTGGAGGAGCCTTCCTTCCCCGGAGGTCGTCATGCAGGAGTACTCCGTCCCCTCGCGCTACACACCCGGCCCCAACGCGCTGGTCGTGGACGTCGTGCAGGACAACGCTCGCAAGCACCCCGACCGCGTGGTGGTGAGCCGTCGCGTCGGGGAGGAGTGGCTGCCCGTGACCGCCCAGGGGCTGACGGACGACATCGAAGCCCTCGCCGCCGGGCTCGTCGCCGCGGGCGTCCAGGCCGGCGAGCGCGTGGCCCTGATGTCACGGACGCGGTACGAGTGGCTGCTCTGGGACATGGCCGTGCTGTCGGTCGGAGCCGTGACGGTGCCCATCTACGAGACGTCCTCCGCCGACCAAGTCGAGTGGATCCTCACCGACTCGGGCGCGGTCGCGGTGGCGGTCGAGACCGACGCGCAGCTCGCCGTCGTCGAGGGCCTGCGCGACCGACTGCCGGACCTGCGTGACGTCTGGCGAGTCGAGGAGGACCGCTTCCGGCTCATCGGGGAGGGCATGAGCGTCGGCACCGAGCCGCAGCACGAGCGCCGTGCCCGGATGGGCCCCGACGACCTCGCCACGATCGTCTACACATCCGGCACCACCGGGCGGCCCAAGGGCTGCATGCTCACGCACGGCAACCTGCTCGCCATCGTCCACAACGTCGTCGACGCCGACGGGATCTACGAGCAGGTCTTCAACGAGCAGCAGTCGACGTTGCTCTTCCTCCCCCTCGCCCACATCCTCGCCCGGGTCATCCAGCTCGGCGCGCTGCACGCCGGCGTCCGGCTGGGGCACACCGACATGTCGCACGTCGTAGAGGACCTGCAGTCCTACCAGCCGACCGTCATCCTGTCCGTTCCGCGGGTCTTCGAGAAGCTCTACAACACCGCCCGCCACACGGCGACCGCCGCGGGCAAGAAGGGCGTCTTCGACAAGGCCGAGCACGTCGCCGTCGCCTGGAGCAAGGAGAAGGACGCCGGCGGTCCGAGCCCGGCCCTGCGCCTGGAGCACGCGCTGTTCGAGCGGCTCGTCTACCGCAAGGTGATGGCCGCGATCGGCGGCAAGGTCCGCTGGGCGGTCAGCGGGGGAGCGCCCCTGGGCGCCTACCTCGGGCACCTGTTCCGCGGCATGAGCCTCACGGTCCTCGAGGGCTACGGGCTGACCGAGACAACGGCCGGGGCCACCCTCAACCTCCCGGACCAGCAACGGGTCGGGTCCGTCGGCCGACCGGAGCC
>JBKOVB010000174.1:0-15033 GCA_046723735.1 Actinomycetota bacterium
ATCGAGTGCTTCGTCCTCGCCTTCGACGACGCCGCCCGGAGCTGGCTGTACGGGCATGTGCTGCGAGGGACCGGGCCGGGGCCCGCCGTCGGGTGGTACGACGACACCACTCTCGACGAGGGCAACGCCATGCTGGGGGACATCGCCGTCACCAAGAAGGGCCTGTTCGGGCTGAGGCTCGTCGAGGAGCTGCCGCCGGTGCTCCAGGTGGTCCCTCCGGGCGGGGTCGACCCGGTGCCGGTGCTCGCGCTCGATGCGGTCACGGCGGCGCACCCCGCGCTGGACGAGGTGGTCAGTCGGTGGCGGGCGCACGGGCGGCCACCCCGCCGTACGGTGGAGACGTGAGCTGGGACCCTGACCTGCATGGCTTCGAGACCCTCGCCATCCACGCCGGGCAGGACCCCGACCCCGCGACGGGCGCGGTGGTCGTGCCGATCTACCAGACGAGCACGTTCGCGCAGGAGGAGGTCGGCCGGCACAAGGGCTACGAGTACAGCCGGTCCGGCAACCCCACCCGCACCGCTCTTGAGGAGTGCCTGGCGGCGCTGGAGCGGGGCGCGCGGGGCCTCGCGTTCGCCAGCGGCCTGGCCGCGGAGGACGCCCTGCTGCGCACCGTGCTGCGGCCGGGCGACCACGTCGTCGTCCCGGACGATGCCTACGGCGGCACCTACCGCCTGGTGGCGCGGGTCGTCAGCCGCTGGGGCGTCGAGCACACGCCGGTGCCGCTTGGCGACCTCGACGCGGTCCGGGCCGCGCTGCGGCCCGAGACCAAGCTGGTCTGGGCCGAGACACCCACCAACCCGTTGCTCGGCATCGCGGACGTCGCCGCCCTCGCCGGCCTCGCGCACGACGCAGGAGCGCTTCTCGTCGTCGACAACACCTTCGCCTCGCCGTACCTGCAGCAACCCCTCGTCCTCGGCGCCGACGTCGTCGTGCACTCCACGACCAAGTACCTCGGTGGGCACAGCGACGTCGTGGGCGGCGCCCTCGTGGTCGCGGACGCGGCGCTCGCCGAGGAGCTCGCCTTTCACCAGAACGCCATGGGCGGCGTGCCCGGACCGTTCGACTCGTGGCTGGTGCTGCGCGGCATCAAGACGCTGGGCGTGCGCATGGACCGGCACTGCGACAACGCCGAGCGCGTGGTGGCGATGCTCGCCGAGCACCCGGCTGTGTCGTCGGTGCTGTGGCCGGGTCTGGCCGAGCACCCCGGCCACGACGTCGCGGCCAAGCAGATGCGCCGGTACGGCGGGATGGTGACCTTCCGGCTGGCGGGGGGCGAGGAGGCGGCGCTCGGGGTCTGCCGTCGTACCAAGGTCTTCACCCTCGGCGAGTCGCTCGGCGGGGTCGAGTCGCTCATCGAGCACCCCGGCCGGATGACGCACCTGAGCGTGGCCGGCTCGCAGCTCGAGGTCCCGGGCGACCTCGTGCGCCTGTCCGTCGGGATCGAGAGCGCCGAGGACCTGTTGATGGATCTCACGCGGGCCCTGGCTTGATGTCCCGGTTGTCCTGACGGATCCTGCAACGGTGAGCTGGCGGGTGCCCTCGTGGGCCGAGGAGGCCGTGGCCTGGTCGGCCGCCCTCGTGCTGCTCGCCGGCGTCGCGGTCGTGAGCTCCGGCGTCGTCAAGGAGTCGAAGGGCTACGCGACGCAGAGCGTCACGCGCACCCAGGTCGGGCCCGGCGGCCGTCCGGCGCAGCCGCCGGCCAGGGTCGACGCGGCGGTTCGGGCGCGGCGCGCCTCCGTGAGCCTGCCGCAGGAACCGAGCCTCGGTCCTCCGCCCGGACCCCAGGCCGACGTGGCACCGGCCCGCGTCGCGCCGCCGGAGAAGCGGTTCGCCCTGCTGGTCGGCGTGACGAGCTACCACCGACCGACCCACCACACGCTGGCGGGGGCCCGCGACGTGGCGTTCATCCGCGCGTACCTGCTGGCCAACGGCTGGCTGCCGCAGAACGTGAGGGTTCTCAGCGACGAGCAGGCCACCGGGACGGCGGTCACGGCAGGCCTGTCGTGGCTGGCTGCGCGCAGCGTCCCCGGCACGTTCACGCTGTTCCACTACTCCGGGCACGTGAAGCAGGCCGGCGGTCACGAGAAGCTCTGGGCCGTCGACAACGTCAAGATCCCCGACACGACCGTGGCGGTGACCCTGCGACGCGGCACCGGGAAGATGTGGGTCGACATCGCCGGCTGCGAGGCGGGCGGCTTCATGGAGAACCTGCCCAGCAGCCGGGTGCTCGTGACGGCCAGCAGCAAGCGCACCCAGAAGTCCTACGAGCACCCGCGCTGGGGCGAGTCGGTGTGGGTGGGCCTGCTCTGGGACGCGGGCATGGCGCAGGACCAGGCCGACCTCAACCGAAACCACGTGACCACGGTGGGGGAGGCCATCCGTTTCGCCGCCTACTGGGCCCAGGCCGTGACGCTGCGCCAGCGCCCCCACGGGCGGCAGAGCCCCCAGGTGGCGGGAGACCCCGTGCGCGGCTGGACGCTGTCCAACCCGCCCGCCTGACCCCGGTTGTGGTCGCCCACGCGAGCGGCGGCGTTCTCGTGTGGAGGGTGCTTGCCTTGCCCGCTGCGCACTCCCATGATTCTTTCGCGCCACGGCAGGAATCGGGCGTGCGACGGCGAACACACGGGCGAAGCACCAGGGAAACCGCGGCTCCACGCCGCCGGCCGAGGGAGACCAGCGTGGGGGCAGCGTCCGGCTCGTCACGCACCAGCAGCACGGTCCTGCGGCTGCTCGCGGTGGCAGCGCTCACGGGCGCCTCGACAGCGGCGCTCGCCGTACCTCCTGCCCTGGCCGACTCCGCCACCCCCGCCGTGGTGAAGACCAACTGGTACTGGTCCCTGACCTCGCCCTCTGTCGAGGGCAACACGGTGCCGGTGGCGGTGCCCGCACCGGCGTCCACCGTCCCGGACGGCGACCTGGGCGTCGGGTACGTCGCCGACCAGGCCGGTACGGCGGACAAGGTGGCCGCCCTCGGGTTCGACCTGGCCGCGATCCCGCTGGGCTCGACCTTCTCGTCGTTCGAGGTCTCGGTGCCCTACGACCCGGCCGCGCACCAGGCGGCCTCTGGCACCCCGGACATCTCGGCGTGCGAGCTCATCGACGGCTTCGCCGACGCGCCGGGGCCCTCCGACCTGAAGGCCGCTCCGCCGGTGTCGCAGCCCTCGTGCGTCAAGGGCGCCTACAAGGCCACGGTGGGCAGCGCCGGCGGCTACGTCTTCGACCTGACCGCGATCGCCAACGACTGGTCCGGCGGGGCGCCGGCCGAGGGCGTGCTGCTGCAGCCGACGCAGGGCCTGGCCACGCCGCAGCAGCCCTTCAGCCTGTCCTTCCTCGGCAAGAACGGCATCACGACCGCGGTCTCCTACGCGCCGCCCGCGACCGACCAGCCTGAGCCGGTGGCGCCGCCGGCAGCCGTGGTCCCGCCACCCCCGCTGCCCGGGTTCGCGCCCCAGCCGCAGGTGCAGCCGGTCGCGCTGCCGGCCGTTCCGCCCGCTCCGGTGCCGGTCCCGCAGGTGCAGCCCGTCCCGACGACGGTGCCTCTGCAGGCGGTGCGCTACGCCCAGGGCCCGCTCGTGCCGGACACCCGCTGGTGGCTCGCGGTGCTCGGCCTGCTCGCGCTTCTGGGCCTGACCTCCGTGGTGCTGGGCGACCCGATGGCGCCCGTCGTCGTCGAGCGTCGCCGCCGCTTCGCGGAGGCGATCCGCACCGGCAGCGCCCCGCGCCCCGCCGCCTCGCCAGTGCCCCGTCCGCGTCACGCCTGACCTCGTCCCGTCGGCCCGTAGCCCCCTGGAGTCATCGATGCGCCGCCCCGCCCCCCTCGCCGTCGCCCTCGTCGGCGCCGTCGCCCTGACCGCAGGCTGCGGGCTCAAGCAGGAGCAGCTCCAGACGCTGAAGCAGCAGGGCTCGGTCAACAACGGCGGCGTCGACAACGGCACCACGTCCGGCACGACGGGCAGCGGTACGACGGGGAGCACGGGCATCCCGGGCACCACGGGTACGACCGGGACCACCGGCCTCGGCACGACCGGGACCACCGGCACGACCGGGACCACCGGGACGACGGGCACGAGCGGAACGACCAGCAGCGGTTCGACGGGCCCCGTCAACGTCAAGTGCTCGACGCTCGGCCAGAGCGTGCCGGGCATCACCCCGACCGAGATCCGCATCGGCATCCACGCGCCGCAGACCGGCACCGGCGCGCCGCTGCCGCCGTCCTTCCAGGCCGGCGCGGCCGTCTACTGGAAGACGCACAAGGTCTGCGGTCGCACAGTGGTCGTCGACTTCCAGGACGACAAGTACACGCCGCAGACCGCGCGTGACGTGTGCGGCCCGATGAGCCGCCGGGACTTCCTCGTCGTCGGCGCCGCCGGCACCGACCAGATCCAGTCCTGCGCCACGATGCCCGACATCGCCGGCAAGGGCGTCCCGTACCTGTCCGCCGGCGTTACGACCAACGGCCTCACCGGCTTGAAGCACTACTTCGCGGTGACGTTGACCTACGCCCAGCAGGCGGAGCTGGTTCTGCGCAACGCCCGCCAGCAGGGTCTCGGCATGAAGAAGTGGGCTGTCATCACCAGCAACACCAACAACTTCAAGGACGCCAGGGACGCCATGACCGCCGTGCTGACGGCGGCCAAGATCCCGTTCGAGAGCATTCCGGTCGACGCCACCAACGACAACGGCCTGCAGGGTCGCGCCGCCGGGACCGGCACCCAGATCGCCACGGGCGGCTTCGACACCGTCTTCCTCGACACCAGCCCCGGCTACTTCATCTACATGAGCGGTACGGCGAGCAAGCAGGGCTTCAACGGCACGTACACCGGTCCGGGCGTCACGATGACCGAGGTCACGGTGGCCCAGCTCGTGTGCACCGCCACCGTCGGCGTCGTGAAGGCGAACTTCCTTGCCCCCTTCCCGGGGATCGACCGCGCCACCCCGGAGTTCAAGCAGGCCACCGGTGGCTCGTACGACGACATCTACTGGTCGCTGTGGGGCCTGTCGCAGGCCCTCGAGGGCGCGCTGAACGCCTCGAGCTCGCTGACCCGTGAGGCCTTCATCAGCTCGCTCACGCACGCGACGCTTCCCAACGGGGTCTACGTGCCGAGCAAGTTCAACGGCGGGCACTTCGGCGGCACGGGGGTCTACAGCCAGCGCATGAACTGCACCAAGACCGAGCCGAACCAGTCGCAGGCCGGCTCCTGGGACACCGTGGCGGGACCGCTCTACAAGTGACCGCGCACCTCGCTGGGCAGGCTCTCCAGCTCGCTCCTCTCGCCTTCGACGGCCACCAGAAGCTCGGCCAGCCCGTCGTACTGGGGCTGCTGCAGGGCGCGGTCTACGGGCTCATCGCCCTCGGCCTCGTCCTGCTGTACAAGAGCAACCGCATCTTCAACTTCGCGCAGGCGGAGTTCGGCACGGTCGCGGGTCTGACGGCCTTCTTCGGCCTCAACGGCAAGCTGTTCGGCATTCCGTGGCACATGCCGTGGCTCGTGGCCGTCAGCCTCGGCATCCTGCTCGGCACGTTGACGGCGGTCGCGACCGAGCGGCTCGTCGTGCGACCGCTCTTCCACCAGCCCAAGGTCATCTTGGTCGTCGGCACGGTCGGTGTGCTGCTCGCCGCCATCGCCGTCGAGAACCTGGTGTTCCCGGCGAGCGGCGTGGCGGCGCTGCCCGCCTTCAACGACCCGCAGGCCGGAGCCGTGGCGTCGCTGCACGACCCCGCGACCCGCATCGGCTTCGCCGGCTACAACGTCAGCTGGGAGCAGGTCCTCACCCTCGTCGTGCTCGTCGTCATGGCGCTCGCGGCGGTCGCCTTCTTCCGCTTCTCGCGGCAAGGCACGGCGATCCTCGCGGTGAGCCAGGAGCCCACCGCAGCGCAGGCGGTCGGCATCAGCGTGAGCCGGGTGTCGCTGCTGACGTGGACCATCGCGGGCTTCCTCGGCTCGGTGGCGGGCGTCATGGCGCTCGCGGGCGCACCGCTGCTGGTCCCCGGCGTCGTCACCGGCACCGCCCTGGTGGGGGGCATCACGGCGGCGGTGCTGGGCGGCATCACCAGCCTCCCCGGCGCCTTCGTCGGCGGCCTGCTCGTCGGCCTCATCCAGAGCTTCGCCGCCGCCTGGTTCACCTTCCCGGGGGCTCAGGGCGTCGTCGTGGGCGTGGTGCTGCTGCTCGTGCTGCTCGTGCGGCCGACCGGTCTGCTCGGGGGCCAGGCATGACCGCGGTCGCCGAGCTCGCCGCGACCACGCCGCGTCGTGAGGGGCTCAGCCTCGGGGGCCTCGTGGCCCGGGGCCTTGCCTACCTGGTGCTCGCCGTGGTGCTGCTCCTGCCCTCGTTCACGACCGACTTCTCCAAGTCCTGCTCGCTGGCGGTCATCTACGCGATCATGGGCCTGTCTCTCAACATCGTCGTGGGCTACACCGGCCAGCTCAGCCTGGGGCACCAGGGCTTCCTGGGTCTGGGCGCCATGGTCACGGCCAACGTCGTCGCGCAGGCGGACCTGCCGGCGTACGTCGGGATCGGCCTCGGTGTGCTGGCCGCCGCCGCCGTAGCGGTCGTCCTGGGAACGGTCGCGCTGCGTATCACCGGCCTCTACCTGTCGCTCATCACGCTGGTCTTCGGCTCGGCGATCACCGCGTCGCTGTTCGCCCTGCCCTCGCTGACGAACAACAACTCCGGCGTGCAGATCCACCGTCCGCCGTACCTCGCGAGCAACGGCGACTGGTACCTCGTGTGCCTCGCGGTGCTGCTCGTCGTCTTCTACCTCGACCACCGGTTGACGGCGAGCAAGACCGGGCGGGCGCTGCTGGCGCTCAAGGAGGACGAGCGGGTCGCGGAGGCGTTCGGGATCGGCGTCACGTCGTACAAGCTGCTCGCCTTCGCGCTGTCGGGCGCGATCGCCGGGCTGGCGGGCGGCCTCTACGCCTTCCGTGGCGAGCTCTACTCGGAGAAGGACTTCCAGGACCCGCAGGGGTTCATCCTCGCCCTGCTGTTCGTGGTGATGTGCGTCGTGGGCGGGCTGGGCAACCGGCTCGGGGTCGTGGTCGCGGGCGCGTTCTTCGGGCTGCTCGGGCCGTTGCTCGACAAGCTGTTCCTCTGGGACCCCGTGCACTCGGTCGTGCAGCACGTGCCGTTGCTCGACGGGTACTACGGGCCGCGCAAGGAGGCGTTGGCCAGCCTGATCGGTGCGATCCTCCTGCTGCAGACGCTGCTGTTCAACCGCGGCGGGATCGGCGCGCAGCTGCGGCCCGTCGCGCGGTGGATGACCGGCCACCGCTTCGAGCTGCACCCCACGGCCGAGGCCGGCCCCGGCGTGGTGGAGGGTTCCCGTGTCCGTGCTTGAGGTCAGCGACCTGTCGATCCGGTTCGGCGGGCTGCAGGCGCTGCAGGGGCTGAGCCTCGAGGTCAACGAGTTCGAGATCGTCGGGCTCATCGGGCCCAACGGTGCCGGCAAGACGACCGCGTTCAACTGCATCACCGGCTTCTACAAGGCCGACAACGGCTCGGTCGTCTACCGCGGTCAGGACGTGACGCGGACGCCGCCGCACAAGAAGGCGGCGATGGGCTTCGGTCGGACGTTCCAGAACGTCGGCATGGTCAAGAGCGCGACCGTGCTCGAGAACCTGAAGACGGCGCAGCACGCGCGGGTCGCGTACACCGCCGGCGCGGGGCTGCTCGGCGGCGGCCGCGTCGCTGCCCAGGAGCGCGCTCTGGAGGAGAAGGCGGACGCGATCCTCGAGCTGCTCGGCCTGACCGGGGTGCGCGACCGCCGCGTCGGGGGGCTGTCCTACGGCACGCTGAAGCTGCTCGAGCTCGGCTGCGCGCTCGCCACCGAGCCTGACCTGCTGCTGCTCGACGAGCCGTCCTCGGGCATGGGTCCGGAGGAGTCGCACGAGCTCGGCGAGCGGTTGCTCGCGCTGCGCAAGGCGTTCGGGCTCACCATGCTGCTCATCGAGCACCACGTTCCGCTCGTGCTCAGCGTCTGCGACCACGTCTACGTGCTGAACTTCGGGCAGCTGCTGGCACAGGGCAGGCCCTCGGTGATCCAGACCCACCCCGAGGTCGTCGCCGCCTACCTCGGCGGGGAGGCGCCGGAGGCCCTCGCGTCCACCGAGGAGTCGGTCGAGGAGCAGGCGCTCGACGCCTCGCTGCGCCACGACCCGGCCGAGGCGCCCGCGAAGAAGGCACCCGCGAAGAAGGCACCCGCGAAGAAGACCCTTGCGAAGAAGGCGCCGGCCACGAGGCCCGCCACCGCGAAGGCCGCGGCGGCCGAGGGCGGCGCTTCTCGCCGTACCGGGAAGGGGTCGGCATGAACCCACTTCGCGAAGCCGCTCGCTTCGCTCACGTCTCCGCGGGGGCCCCGAGATGAGCCTGCTCGAGGTGGAGGACCTGCGCACGGGCTACGGCGCATTGCCTGTGCTGCAAGGGATCTCGTTCTCGGTGGCGGAGGGGGAGACGGCGGTCGTCTTCGGGCTCAACGGTGCCGGCAAGACCACGACGGTGAACGCGATCGCGGGGCTGCTGCCGACCTGGTCCGGCCAGATCCGCTTGGACGGCAAGGTCATCTCCGGGCTGGAGCCCCCCAAGGTGGTGGCCGCCGGGGTGGGGCTGTCGCCCGAGGGGCGGCGGGTGTTCCCGGCGCTGACGGTGCTGACGAACCTGCGGCTGGGCGCGTGGACCCGTAAGCGCGACGGCAAGAAGGCGGTCGAGGAACGGCTGGCGCGGGTCTTCGACTACTTCCCGCGGCTCGAGGAGCGCAAGGACCAGCTCGCGGGGACGATGTCCGGCGGCGAGCAGCAGATGCTCGCCATCGGTCGGGCCATGATGAGCAACCCGCGGGTGCTGCTCATCGACGAGGCGTCGCTCGGGCTGTCCCCGAAGCTGGCGCAGACCGTGTTCCAGGTCGTCAGCAAGATCAACGACGACGGCACCACGGTCGTGATCGTGGAGCAGAACGTCGGTGTCCTGCCCTACGCCGACCAGGCCTTGATCATGGAGAAGGGCACCATCACGTACGACGGCCGGGGCGCCGACCTCGAGCGCTCCGGCGACCTCCGCAGCACCTACCTCGGCGACACCTCAGGGAGCACCTCGTGAACCGCTACTCGCCCGGCAAGCTCGGTGGCCTGCTGTCGCTCGCCTTCGTCGCCCTCGGCCTGCTCTTCATCGGCCTGGGTTACAACGGCATGGCGAGCAACACGGCGGTCGCGGCGCAGATGCCGTACCTGCTCTCCGGCGGCCTCGTCGGGCTGTCGCTCGTCGTGTTCGGCACCGGCCTGATGATCAACCACGGCGCACGCGAGGACCGGCAGCGGCTCGAGGGCGTGCTGCTGCAGCTGCTCGAGGCGCAGCACGGCGCGCTCGGCTCCCGGGTGCCCGCCGACGCCGAGGGGCTGTTCGCCGCCGGCACCACGAGCTTCCACCGGCCGACGTGCCGGCTCGTCGACGGCCGCGAGGAGGTCGCGTACGTGACCGGCGACGAGGCGCGGGCCCGCGACCTCAAGCCCTGTCGGGTGTGCCAGCCCGAGGCCGAGGTCACTGGCGTCACCATTCGCTGACAAGGCGATCTGCGAGGTCGCGCCCCGCGCGCAGCCGGAGGAGGGGAGTCCCGACCCGGCCCTGCCCGGGACGTCCTTCCACCCCTTCCCGTACGACGGCTGCGCGGCTCAGCCGGCGCGGCGGCGGCCGCGCCGGGCCTTGAGGTAGTCGGAGACGACGTACTCGCCCAGCCGGCGGGGGTCGGGCGCGAGCACCCGGCCGCCGTTGCGGCGCGCCAGGTGCTCCACGAAGTCCACGAGGCGCGGCTCGTCGTCGAGCATGAAGACGTTGATGGTGGCCCCGCGCCGGGTGATGCGCTCGACCTCCGCGAGGGTGGCCTCGAGCGTCTCGGGGAGCGGGGGCCAGCAGAACTCGGCGTACCCGTCGGGTGCGAGGTGTGCCGTCGGCTCCCCGTCCGTCACCACCATGACCACGGGCTCGGCCTGCGGGTGCTTGCCGAGGAACCGTCCCGCGAGCATCAGGGCGTGCTGCAGGTTGGTGCCCTGGACCCGTTGCGGCGCAAGGGAAGCGAGCTCCTCGGGGCGGATCACGCGGGCGTAGTCGCTGAACCCGACGACCTGGATGGCGTCCTGCGGGAACCGGGTGGTGACCAGTGCGTGGAGCGCGAGCGCGGTCTGCTTGGCCGGTGCCCAGGTGTCGCGCAGCTCCATCGAGAACGACAGGTCCACGAGCAGCGCGACGGCGGCTGTCGTGCGCCGCTCGGTCTCGACGACCTCCATGTCCTCCACGCGCAGCCGCACCGGCCCCGGGCCCGAGCGCAGCACGGCGTTGCGCACGGTGCGGACCACGTCGAGGGGCTGCTCGTCCCCGAACTCCCAGGGGCGTGAGGCTCCCGTGATGTCGCCGGCAGCCCCGGCGTCGCGCACCTCGTGGCTCCCGCGCCCGGCGGCGACGAGGTCGCTGAACACGCGGCGCAACGCGGTGAGCCCGAGTCGGCGCACGGCGCGGGGCGACAGCTCGAGCCGCCCGCTCGGGTCGCGCTGCAGGTAGCCCTGGTCCTGCAGCGCGCGCTCCAGGTCGCGCAGCGCCTGCAGGTCGTCGACGGCCGCCCGTCCGAGGGCACGCTGCACGGCCGCCTCGTCCACGTCGTCCAGCGACGCCCCGGGGTAGTCCTGGCGCAGCGCGGCGTCCAGGTCCTCGAGGTCCGCGAGGTCCTCCAGTGCGGAGGTCGCGTCACCCATCCCGAGCGGCTCGGAGCCGCCCATCCGTTCACGCCCGCCCCAGGGCAGGTCGGGCCGCGCCTGGCGCAGCGCGTCGCCGAGCTGGGACAGCTGCATCTGCAGGTCGAGGTCCATCGCCTCGGCCATGAGGGCCTGCAGCTCGGCGCGCTGGTCGGGGGACAGCGAGTCCATCAGCCGCTGGGCGGCCGCCGCTCGGCGAGCCAGGTCGTCGACGAGCTCGGCCAGGTTCTGCGGGTTGGAGGGGAAGAAGTCGCCGTACTGCTCCATGAAGCGGTCGAACTGCTCCTGCGTGTGCTCGCCCCGGGCGTCCGCCTCGAGCATCTCGTTGAGCGCCGCCAGCATGTCCTTGACCCGCTGCATGTCCTGCGGCGTCGCGCCCTCGAGGGCCTCCTTCATGCCGCGGAACTGGCTGTCGAGCACCTCGCGGCGGAGCAGGTCGTTGATCTGCTCGTAAGCCTGCCGCGCCTGCTCGCTCCGCCACGAGTAGTCCTGCAGCTGGCGCACCGCCCGCGCGGTGTCGCGCGGGAGCGCGTCGAGCTCGGCCTCCGCGAGCCGGGCCGCGTCCGAGGGGTCCGGGAACAGTGCCTGCCGCTCCAGCTCGAGCGCCTCGTCCAGCAGTCGTCGCACCTCTTGCAGGGTGCCGTCGAGCCGTCCGCGGTCACGCGCGTCGCGGGTACGACGGGACACCTCGCGCCGCAGCGCGTCGAGGCCTCGGACCCCCTGTGTCCCCTGGCGCATCAGGTCGCGCAGCGCCTGGCGCACCGTGTCGCCGGCCAGCACCCGGTCGCCCAGCTCGTCGACGGCTGCCGCGACGTCGTACGGCGGAGCCAGCGGGTCCGGACCGCCTGACCACGCGCCGTACCGGTAGCTCATGGCTTGTGCCGGTGCTGCTCGTCGAGCCAGGCCTGGTAGGCGAGCCGCCGCCGCAGCTTGACCGTCTCCCGGACCGGGCGCATGAGGGGTCGCACGACGACGAGGTAGAGGAGCACCGTGCCCACCAGCAGCCAGGCGTCGGACACCTCGAGCCACGCGATCGTCCACGCCAGGGACAACCACAGCACGAGCGACAGGGCGCCCGTCAGCAGGACACGACGCTTGAGCGTGCGGACGTCGGGAGCGGTCACCTCGCATACACCGCCTTGCCGCCGATGACTTCCTTGGCCAGGCGCCGGTTGAGGTGCAGCCCCTCGAGGGCCAGCTCCAGGGCGGCGGCCGCCAGCCCGGGCGACTCCTCCTCGATCCCCAGACGCGCCAGGATCTGCGCCAGCCCGGGCACGGGCCCGAGGTCCGCCAGCACCTGCGCAGCCGGCACGAGGTCGCCGGTCTCGAGCACGCCGCCCGAGTCGAAGCGGGCCTGCAGCCCGGACAGGTCCAGGCCGGCGAGCAGCGAGCGGAAGGTGTCGGCGGTCGCTCGGCGCAGCAGGTGCTCGAGCACCTCGACCTCGCGGCCCTCCTCAGTGGCCTCGAACTCCACCTTGCCGCGCGATGCCGCGACCACGGACGACAGGTCG
The DNA here is from genome assembly GCA_046723735.1 of Actinomycetota bacterium. Classification (GTDB taxonomy): domain Bacteria; phylum Actinomycetota; class Actinomycetes; order Mycobacteriales; family SCTD01; genus RYN-111. The sequence goes on from JBKOVB010000174.1 coordinate 12,251, forward strand.
CTGACCCGGGCCACCGCCTCGGCCTCCCCGGTGACGGCCGCGCGGCGCAGCGCCGAGGCGGCCAGCGTCTCGGCCGCCGCGATGGGGAAGCGGGCCGAGACGCCCGACCGCTGGTCGACCTGCGGCGCGTCGCGGACCAGCCGCGCCCAGCGCGACACGATCTCGAGCAGGTGGTCGGGCACCACGACGGGGTGCCCGGGCCAGGACAGCTGCGCCTCCTGGCGGACGAGGTCGACCTCGTGCAGCAGGTCGACGGGGTAGTGGGTGCGCACCTCGGCGCCGAACCGGTCCTTGAGCGGCGTGATGATGCGGCCGCGGTTGGTGTAGTCCTCGGGGTTCGCGGAGGCGACGAGCAGCAGGTCCAGCGGCAGCCGCAGCGCGTAGCCGCGCACCTGGATGTCGCGCTCCTCCAGGACGTTCAGCAGCGCCACCTGGATGCGCTCGGCGAGGTCGGGCAGCTCGTTGACGCTGAAGATGCCCCGGTTGGTCCGGGGCACCAGGCCGTAGTGGACGGTCTCTGGGTCACCGAGGGTCCGGCCCTCGGCCACCTTGATGGGGTCCACGTCGCCGATGAGGTCGCCCACCGAGGTGTCCGGGGTGGCCAGCTTCTCGCCGTACCGGCTGGACCGGTGCAACCAGGTGACCGGCGCGGCGTCGCCGAGGTCGGTCACGAGCCGCTGGCAGCGGACGCACACCGGGGCGTACGGATGGTCGTTGACCTCGCACCCTTGCACCACCGGCGTCCACTCGTCGAGCAGCCCGATGAGAGTGCGGATGAGCCGGGTCTTGCCCTGCCCGCGCTCGCCGAGCAGCACCAGGTCGTGACCGGCGAGCAGCGCCCGCTCGACCTCGGGGATGACCGTCTCGTCGTACCCCAGGATGCCGGGGAACGGGTCCTCGTCCGCGGCGAGCGCGGCGATCAGGTTGGCGCGGACCTCGGCCTTGACGGTGCGGTGCTCGTGGCCGCTCTCGCGCAGTCGGCCGAGGGTGGTGGGAGCCGGTGGGTTCACCCAGCCCACGCTACGTCCGGACCGCCGTCCCCACCAGGCGAGCGCCGAGCCCTAGGGTCTCCCCATGACGCGGTACGGCGAGGGGTTGGGCGCCGCAGCCGACCTGGTGCAGGCGGCCGAGTCGGCGGTCGAGCGAGCGCTGGCCCCCCTGTCCGGGCAGGTGCCGGACCTCGCCGTGGTGTTCGCGTCCGGTCCGGACGCCGGGCCGGCCGGCGAACGCGCGCTCGCCCTCACCGGAGCCCGGGCGGCGCTGGGTTGCAGCGCGGAGGGTGTGCTCGGGGCCGGTCTCGGCGTCCAGGGCGTGAGCGCGGTGAGCGTCTGGGTCGGTGTGCTGCCCGGGGCGCGGCTGCGGACCTTCCACCTGGAGGTGCTCCCGACCGACGGCGCGGCTGCGGTGGTCGGGCTACCCGAGGGGACCGCGGACGACGAGGCAGTGCTGCTGCTCGCGGACCCGTTCAGCTTCCCGGTGGACGGGTTCGTCCGGCAGGCCGCCGCCGTGGCGCCCGGGCTGCCGTTGGTCGGCGGGCTGGCGTACGGCGCCTGGGGGCCTGGCAGCACCAGGCTCTGGGTCGACGGGCGGACCGTCGGGCGCGGCGCGGTGGGGCTGGCCGTGTCGGGCGCCGGCGCGCGTGCCGCGGTGGCGCAGGGGTGCCGGGCGGTGGGTCCCACCATGACGATCACCGACGCCGACGGCTACGTCGTGCGCGGGCTCGCCGGCACCCCGGCGGTCGACAAGGTGCGCCAGGTGCTCGCCGAGCTCACCCTCCCGGACCAGGCGCTGGCCTCCGCCGGCCTGCTGCTCGGCGTCGCGGCCCGCGAGGACGCCGAGGAGCACGACCTGCTCGCCCGCCCCGTGCTGGGCACGGACGGGCCGGACGGGATCGTGGTCGCGGAACGGCTCGTCGTCGGCCAGAGCGTGCGCCTGCTGGTGCACGATGCCGACTCGGCCCACCTGGACGTGCGAGCCGCGGCCGGCCGTCTCGGCGCGTCCGCGGGCGGAGTGCTGCTGTTCAGCGACCGCGGTCGGGGCGCCGGGCTGTTCGGCCCGTCGTACGGCGGGGCCTCGCACGACGTGGCAACCGTCCGCGAGGTGGCGGGCGCGGACGCTGTCGTCGGGTTCTTCACCGAGGGCGAGATCGGCCCGGTCGGCGGTCGGTCGCACCTGCACGGCTTCTCCACCAGCCTGCTGGCCTTCCCGTGACGGTGCTTGCGGTGGACGTCGGCGGCACCAAGCTCGCGGCTGCCCTGGGAGACGGTCCCGTGCACCGCGTGCCCACCGGCGAGGACCCGTGGGCCTCGCTCACCGGGCTGCTCGACCCGCTGGCCGAGGGCGTGCGGGCGATCGGCGTCGGCTGCGGCGGGCCGATGGAGTGGCCGGCCGGGGTGGTAGCGCCGCTGAACACGCCCGCGTGGCGCGGCGGCTTTCCCCTCCGGGACGCACTCGCCGAGCGGTACGGCGTCCCCGTGCGGCTCCACAACGACGCGGTCTGCTTCGCCATCGGCGAGCACGCCGCCGGTGGCTGGGGCGTCGAGGACCTCGTCGGCATCGTGGTCTCGACCGGCGTCGGCGGTGGACTCGTGCTGGGTGGCCGGGTCGTGGACGGGGCGCGCGGCAACGCCGGCCACCTCGGGCACGTGGTGGTCGAGCCCGACGGGCCGGCGTGCGGCTGCGGCGGGCGCGGGTGCGTGGAGGCGGTGGCCCGCGGGCCGGCGGTCGTGGCCTGGGCCCGGGAGCGCGGCAGCCCCGCGACCGACGGGGTGTCGTTGTCGGCG
>JBKOVB010000163.1:0-29915 GCA_046723735.1 Actinomycetota bacterium
GAACGAGACCGGAGCGGTGAGCGTCGTGTAGGTGCCGTCAGGCTGCACGCCCCCGACCGTCGTCGCCCCGACACTCACATCGGTCGCGGAGGGGGAGCCGCACTTCTTGGCCTCCACGCCCAGCTGGGCCCCGGCGGTGAAGCCCTTGCCTGTGACGGTCACCTTGACCTGCTGCGCGCCCTGCCCGATCAGCGCCGGGGAGACGTCGGTCGTCTTGAAGTACGGCTGCACGAAGGTCGTGGTCAGCGTCGCGGCGTTGGGGTCCTGGTGGACGTTGACGACCTTGAGCGTGTGGATGCCCGGCGTGAAGGTGGGCTCACCGGTCACCGGGTCGGTGTCCCAGGAGTAGTTGCCCTGGAGCAGGCTGGAGGAGGCGTAGCCGTTGAACTCGCTCGCGCCGGCATAGTGCGTGTAGCCGCCGAACGTCGAGCCACCGTTCTCGGGGTTGCCCTGCCGGAAGTGGAGCCCGGTGTCCTCGCCAGCCGTGCCCGGCTTGTAGAGGTGCACCGTCGCGCCCACCGCGATGTTGGAGCCCGAGATGTCGAGGGCGCCCGCGCCGCGCGGGGAGCAGTTGGTGAACAGCGCAAGCCGGCAGTCGACGCCGAGCGGGTCGATGCCGCTGATCGACGCGCCGGGCGCCACGCCGGTCGCGCTCGCGCCGCCGAAGCCGTAGATGGTGAACTCCTGGGCGGCGACGACCGCCGGCGACCCGTCGGCGTGCTGCACCGTGAGGCGGTACACGCCGGCCGGCGCCATCGCCAGGTCGAAGGTCGCCTGCAGCGTCGTGCTGCTGGTGCTCTGCGCCACGCTGCCGGAGATGTCGCCGACCGACGTGTGCTTGTTGGCGTCCGGTCCCCAGGCCGGGTCGTCAGCGCCCTGCGAGAAGTCCGGGGTGAGCGTGACGGAGTCGTTGAGGATCCCCGTGGGGTCGGCCGCCATGAAGTTGGTGCCGTGGATCGCCACCGTCACCGAGGACCGGTTGTCCCACGACGCCGGGTTGAAGTCGTGGATGCTCACCGGGCCGGCCGGCGCAGCGAAAGCTGGTGCCGCGAGCGCGGCACCGCCGGACGAGATCAGGACCGCGGCGGCCGTGACGGCGGCCGAGCGGCGTGCGAAAGACGTGAGGCGCATGACTCTCCAGCGGTGCTGAGTGGTGCCGACCGAAGGGTGCCGGGTCGGGGCGGTTTGTCCAGTTATCGGATCGCCTGTGCGATCCGGTTGAGCCAACGAGTCACGTTCCTCTTCGTGACGGCCTCAGCACTTCCTGCCACGCCGTAGCGAGGAAAATCGTCACAGAACGTGACGAGCCGCACAGCCCTTGCAGACGCCGAACAGCGCGAAATGCCCGATGTCGACGTGGAAGCCCTTCTCCAGGGCAAGCCGGGTCACGGTGTCGCGGACCAAAGCCTGCTCGGCCTCCTCCACTGCCCCGCAGCTGCGACAGACCAGGTGCACGTGGTCGTCGTCGCCCGCCACCGAGTACGTCGGCGCCCCGTGCCCGAGGTGCGTGTGCTGCACGAGCCCGAGCTCCTCGAGCAGCTCGAGGGTGCGGTACACGGTGGAGGCGTTGACCGTGGAGGCGGTACGCCGGACCTCGGTGAGGATCTCGTCCGGCGTGCCGTGCCCGAGCGCCCCAACGGCCTCGAGCACCAGCTGGCGCTGCGGGGTCAGGCGGTAGCCGCGGGCGCGCAGCTGCGCCTGCCACTGCGCACCGGTCTCCACGCTGCGACCCATGGCACGGAAGGCTACGTCCGCCACCCCGGGGTGTCCGCATAGCCTCGCGGCCATGCGGCGTCTCCTGCTCCTCGACGGCCTCCGGGAAGTGGACCCCTCGACACCCGTGCTGCGGGCCGACGACCTGGGCGTGCTCCGCGGCGAGTCCGTCTTCGAGACCATGCGCGTCGGAAACGGACGCGCCGCGTTCCTGGGCCAGCACCTCGAGCGGTTCCAGCAGTCCGCGTCCCGCATGGCATTCGCGCTCCCCAGCGGCTGGGAGCAGCTCGCCGAGAAGGCCTGCGCCGGCGTCGACGAGGGAGTGCTCCGGCTCGTGTGCTCGAAGGGTGCCCCCGAACAGGGTCCGGTCGGGTTCGCCCTCGTTACCGACGTACCCGCCGAGGCCGTCCGCGGGCGCGAGCAGGGCGTCGCGGTCGTGACGCTCTCCCTCGGGGTGTCCACGGCCCAGCGCGCCCAGACACCGTGGCTGCTCGGAGGGGTCAAGGCCACGTCGTACGCCGTGAACATGGCCGCCCTCCGGCACGCGCAGGACGAGGGCGCGGACGACGCCATCTGGGTGAGCAGCGACGGGCAGGTGCTGGAGGCGCCCACCGCGAGCGTGGGCCTCGTGGTGGACGGGACGCTCGTCAGCCCGCCGGCCGAGGTGGGCATCCTGCCCGGCACGACGCTGGCGGCGGTGCAGGCCCTCGGTGTGGTGCCCCACGAATCCCGCCCGGTCACCGCCGAGGAGCTCGGCGCGGCGGAGGAGGTGCTGCTGCTGTCCAGCGTGCGCGGGATCGCGCCGGTGGTGCGTCTGGACGGTCGTGCCCTGCAGGTGGGCGCGGTGACGGCCGCGCTGCGCGAAGGCTACGAGACTGCGGTCCGCGGCGGCTGAGGGGCCACTCGCTCCTGCTCGAGGAGGTCGGCGGACTGGGGGCCGAGGACCAGGTCGAGCAGCAGGGACAGCGGGATCCCATTGCGGAGCAAGACCATCGGTGACACGGGCCCTCCCTCGGCCGGAGCATTCACCGTGATCTTCGGCGTGCGAGAGCCGGCGCGCGGAGGCCCGAGTGGAGGTCTCCCGCTGCTCCGGCCGGAGGCGCCCCGCGTAGGACGTTCGGCCCGGTCCCCGCTCCCTCTGGTCGGCCGCAGCGTGTCAGGCGGGCTTCAGGCGAGCAGAGAAGTGCGGCTGCAGCGGCTGGCCGACCGCGGCCATGTCGACGGCGTACGCAAGGTCGCGGTCCTCGACGATGCCGTAGAGGCGATGCGACGCCGTGACCTCCTTGGCCGTGTGGGTCCGCGCGACCACGTCGCTCCGCAGCTCGATCTTGCGGAAGACCACCTCGCCGACGTAGACCTCCGCGATACCGGTGGGGTGCACGAGCAGCACCTCGACGTCCCGCTCCCCCTCGCCCGGCCGCCAGAAGCCCGTCTCGGAGGCGCTGGGCCGCACCCGCTGCCCGTCCTCGTCCACGAGCCAGGTACGTGACGTGTAGGCGAGGAACGGTCGCCCGTCGTGCGTGAACGAAACCTCCTGCTCGAACCGGCTCTCGGTCATCGTCGGGTAGCCGACGACGCCGAACCCGTGCCAGTCGCCCAGCAGGAAGGAAAGGTGCTGGAGCCGCTCGTGCAGCTCGGGCACGGACGTGCTCAGCGCTGGCCCTGGAAGAGCCGGTAGACGACGTACGCCGCGAACCAGGTCACGAGGACGAACGACAGCGTCAGCAGACCTGTGTAGAAGTACTCGAGCTTCACGGCGTCAGCCTACTCAGGCCGGCTGCACCTGCTCCTCGCGGCGTCGTCGCCAGGCGAGCAGCGCGAGGACGAGAAGCGCCAGGGACACCACCCCGATGAGGCTCGCCGCGATGGGGACGACGACGATCCGCTTCTCGTAGAGCGGGACCTCCTTGGCCTTCACGGGCGGGCCCCACGTGTTGGCCATCTCGGGGAACATGATCCTTCCCTCGACCTTGTGCCGCACCACACCCGACCGCAGCTCGAGCGTGGCCGTCCAAGGACCTGCGGGCAGGGCCTTGTCCAGGAGCACGGTGACCGGCTCGGTCTGCCCGATGCCGAGGGTGGTGCCGAGCGTCGCGGGGAACGGACCGGCCGACAGCCCGCCCGGGCCGTTCGCCAGCCGCAGCGTGCCGCTCATGTCCAGCGCCCTCCCGCCGGTGTTGTGCACCTGCGCCACGACCTTCGGGCGCCCGGAGGCGTCGCGCCCGGCGGTCAGCGTGTCGACGGTGAAGCTGCTGGGCGGCTCGCCACCCGGGCCGACGGACAGGTAGACCCGGATCGCGGCGCGCAGGGCGACGTTCACCCCGGTACGACGGGAAGCCGGCCGCTCGGCAACGATCGCGCCGTACTGCTCGCCCGGCGGCGCGTCTCGCGGCACCCGCACCGTGACGGTGAAGCCGAAGCGCTGCCCGGGCGCGAGGTGGACGTGGTCGGGCGAGACCGTGATCCACTGCGGCACGTAGCCGGGCGCACCGCGGTTCGCGATCTCGAACTTCCCGTCGGCGATCGCGGCGGTCGCGGGGTAGAGCAGCACGTCCATCGGCGTGGCGTCGCCGTCGGAGACCTCCACGTGCCGCGTGAACGCGGTGCCGGGACGGACCTGGTCCACCACGTACACGTGCGCCCGCGGGTCGTCGGCGCGGTTCGTGGGCGCGTCGAGCAGCCGCACGCCGAGCCCCGGCGGGGGCGGCGGGTCGGCGGACGACGCGGCGATAGGCAGCAGCACGGAGGTGACCAGCGCCACCGCCATCCCCTTGCGCCCGAAGCGGCGTCGCGCCGGCGCAGCCGGTCCTCCGGACGCTCCCACGCGAGGGCTCAGCTGACGGTCTGGGTGATCACGCCCGAGTAGTTCCCGGCCGTGGCGTCGCTCGGCACGGTGACGGCGATCGTCGGGTTGAACGACGTCGTGTTGTTGCCGAGGACCGCGGTGGCTGAGACGAACGTCTGCCCGGTGCCGCTCAGCGTCAGACCGGTGGCCTGGGAGACGTAGAGACCCGAGGTGACCGTGGCGACGCCGCTCGTCGGCACGATGAGCCCGGTGACGTACGCCTTGGTGTTGCCGACCGGGATGGTCGTCGTGCCGTTGCTGAAGGCCGTGGTCTGGGCGATCGTGGTGGCCCAGCCCGCGACGCCGCCGCGCTGGTCGGTCACGGTGGTGCTGCCCAGCTGGCCGGTGAACGAGCTGCCCAAGACGCCTGAGAGCGCTCCCGGCGTGAGGGTCGCCGTGCCCGGCTCGGTGATGGACAGGCTGCCCGCGGTGAGGGAGAAGGTGACGCTCTGGGCCTGGGCGGGCTGGCCGGCGAGCAGGGCGGCCGCGGCAGCAGCTCCGACGACGGCGGTAGCGACGACTGCCTTGCGCATCATGGCTCCCGAAGGGTACGAGCGTGGTCCTCATGTTCTCGGGACCTCAGTCTGCCGACCTCATGGTTGGAGGAGCCCATCTTGAGTAGTCCCTTCGGGGGGCTACGGTGGATCCATGCGGCCGCTCGTCGTGAAGCTGACCGCCGGAGCAGATGCGCCGGAGCGCTGCGTGCAAGGCCTCACCGTGGCGGCCGTGGCGGCCGCCGCCGGCAGCGCCGTCTCGATCTGGCTCACCGGTGAGTCGGTGCGCCTCGCCGTACCAGGTGGAGAGGTGGAGCTCCCGTACTCGCCCCCGGCCTCCGAGCTGCTCGGCCAGGTGCTCGCCCTGGGGAGCGTGACCGTGTGCACGCAGTGCGCGGCCCGCCGGGAGCTGTCGGAGAGCGACTTTTTGCCTGGCGTGAGGGTCGCAGGGGCAGCCGCGTTCGTGTCCGAGACGCTCGCGCAAGACGTGCAGGCGCTCGTGTACTAGTCAGCTCGGGCCGTCTCAACCGCCCCTCCGAGTCATGCACTCCGTCTCACCTCCCGTCGAAGGGGGACCGGAAGGGCACATCGGAACGGCAGGAGACCGGCGGCATGCACGAGAGCGCAGCGTCGATCGCGCTGGGCACAGACACGTCCACGGGCACGCCCGTCTCTCTCGTGGTGCCCAGCCCCACGCCCTCGGCGTCGGGGACGCCCGGCCACCCGAGCACACCTCCCAGCGCGACGCCTCCGCACCACCTGCCGTTCACCGGCGTCGAGCTGGTCCCCGCCCTCGTCCTCGCTGCCGCGCTCGTCGTGGTCGGTGGGGCCTTCGTACGCCTCGCGCGGCGCCCCGCCGAGCGCTGACACCAGGAGACCTCATGCGGAACGTGCTCACCGGCCTGGCGGCGCGTCGGCGCCGCCGTCTCGCGGCCCCGCTCGTGGTGCTCGCCCTCGCTGCCGTCGTCGCCCCGGCGGCCGCGGTCACCGCGACCTGCAGCGGGACCCCGGCGACCTGCGTTGCAGGCGTGCCGGTGTCGGTGGTCGGGCTCGGCGGCACTCGCCAGTTCAGCGTGCAGGACGTGCACGGGAACGACCTGACCGCCATCAACCTCGGCACCGGCGGCGTGCAGCCGTTCCGGACGCACGTCGCGGACGCCGGCTTCACCGGCCTGACGCAGAGCTTCTCCGTCTCGGCGACGATGACTAACCTCTACCTGCAGTCCGGCGCGGGCCACAACTTCGCGGTGAAGGTGCCGTCCTCCGACGTGTCGATCGGGTTCGGGAGCACCCCGCTGACCGGCTCGGGCATCAGCCTCGTCGACCTGCCGAAGCTGAGCGTGACCGGCAGCCTGTCGTCCTGCTTGAACCTGAGCTCGACCCTGCAGTCGGCGTTGGGCCTCAACGCCCTCGGCCTCCCGCTCGACCCGAGCAACCTGGCGCTGACCAACCTGTGCGGCCTCCTCGGCGTGACGGGCGGCCCGGTCGCGGCCACGGTGGACGCGGCGCTGCAGACCGTGACGCCGACGCTCTCCAACCTGGCCGACCTCCCGGTGCCGCTGTCGGGCGCGGTCGGCGGCACGTTCACGAACCCGTCGTTCGCGAGCGGCACCGTCGGGTTCGACGACCCGGCGAAGACCGGCACGGCGGCGACTTCGGTGCCGATCATGGCCGGCGGCCCGCTGGCCCTCACCAACGGCCTGAAGACGGCGCTCACCAACGCGTTGAGCAGCACGCTCTCCGACCTGCCGCTGGTGAACGCCACGGACACCGGTACGAAGACGACGGTCGCTGCCCTCGTGGCCGGCCTGACCGGGTCCGCCGACAACCTCACCTCGACGCTGGGCACCGTCGTCGCGGGGCTGCCGGTGGCCAACCAGGTCACCGTGCTCAACGCGCTCACCGGCACGCTCGTCGCACCCGTGATCGGCGACATCGCCTCGATGAACGGCCTGTACGACGGGTTCCCGGTCCTGCACGCCACCCCGACCACTCCGGTGCCGGGCACGTACGACGGCACGCTCACCGTGACCTTCGTCCAGAGCTGACGGTGAAGCGCCTGCTCGCCGTGCTCGGCGTGCTCGTCCCGCTGGTGCTGACGGGCGCCCCCGCGCAGGCCGCCGGTACCGGGGGCATCGAGGTCACGCCGTACCCCGGGGTGGTCGACGGCCACCAGGTGACCGCCTTCCACGTGTCGGTGCCGTCTCGGGGCCGCACCACGGTCCGTTACGCGCTGCGCAACACCACCGGCGAGACCGTCCGCGGCCGGCTCTACAGCGCCTCGGCCACGCGCGACGGGCACGGCGGTTGGAGCGTCGGCGAGGCAGGGTCGAGCGACCACGTCCGGTTCGCCGCTCAGGACGTCACGCTGAAGCCGCACGAGACCCGGTTCGCGTCGTTCTCCGTGAGCGGCAAGGTCTCCGGCACGCAGCACGCCGCCATCGTCGTCGAGGTCCGGCAGGGGTCCGTGGTGACGCGGGCCGCGACCCTGGTCTACCTCGAGCCGGGTCGGGTGGTTCCGTTGCCGCTGCTCGTCGTGGGCGCGGCCGGCCTGCTCCTGGCTCTCGCCGCCGCTGGGGTGGTGGCGGCCCGACGACGCACCCCCACCCCTGCGTCATAGCCCTGGCGCGACCGGGTTGACCGGTTCCGATACGCGGGCGCATCGGGAAGACGTGCGACGGCCCGATCCCCACGGGGATCGGGCCGCCGTGGCGTCAGGCGTCAGACCGCGACGGTGACCTCGACCACCTGACCGAGGACGGCCTCGGCGTCGGTGTCGACCGAGCCGCCCGGGACGAGCGTGCGCAGCGTCCACCGGCCGGGCGCCGCGAAGAACCGGAACGCGCCGGTGGCCGAGGTCTGCACCTCGGCGGTGAACTCGCCGCTGCTGTCGAGCAGCCGGACGTACGCGCCGGGGACCGGGTTGCCGTCACGGACGACGGTCCCCTGGACGATGGACTCCTTGGCCACGTCGATGCCTTCCACGCTGAGGGTCTGGACAGGTGCTCCGCACATCTCGTTTAGACGTCCTTCTCGATCGGCACGCCGACGAGGCTGCCGTACTCGGTCCACGAGCCGTCGTAGTTCTTGACGTCGGTCTCGCCGAGGAGCTCGTGCAGCGCGAACCAGGTGTGGCTGGAGCGCTCGCCGATGCGGCAGTAGGCGATGGTCGGCTTGGAGCTGTCGAGACCCTGCTCCGCGTAGAGCGCGCGGAGCTCGTCGTCGCTCTTGAACGTGCCGTCGTCGTTGGCGGCCTTGCTCCACGGCACGTTGAGCGCGGTGGGGATGTGGCCGGCCCGCTGGCTCTGCTCCTGCGGCAGGTGCGCCGGTGCGAGCAGCTTGCCGCTGAACTCGTCGGGGCTGCGCACGTCGACGAGGTTCTTGTTGCCGATCGCGTCGACGACCTCGTCGCGGAAGGCGCGGATGGAGGTGTCCTGCTCCTTGGCCTGGTACGTCGTCTTGTCGCGCGGCGGGACGTCCGTGGTGAGCGGGCGACCGTCGAGCTCCCACTTCTTGCGCCCGCCGTCGAGGAGCTTCACGTCCGCGTGGCCGTAGAGCTTGAAGTACCAGTAGGCGTACGCGGCGAACCAGTTGTTGTTGCCGCCGTACAGCACGACGGTGTCGTCGTTGCTGATGCCCTTCTGGCTGAGCAGCTCCTCGAACTGCCGCTTGTTCACGAAGTCGCGACGGACCTGGTCCTGGAGCTCGGTCTTCCAGTCCAGGCGCACCGCGCCCTGGATGTGGCCGTTGTCGTAGGCGGACACGTCCTCGTCCACCTCGACGAGGACGACCTTCGGGTCGGACAGGTGGGCCTCGGCCCAGTCGGCGTCGACGAGGACGTCAGCGCGGCTCATGCGGTTGCTCCCTTGGGGTTGGTCAGGCGCTTGTAGAAGAGGTAGACCTCGCAGCCCAGGCACAACCCGACGCTCGCGTTGAGCAGGGCGGCGACCAGCGCGAAGCCGGTGAACACGTACCCGGCGACGATCGCGCCGGCGAAGAAGCTGATCGCACCGCCGACGGCGAAGCCCAGCCCGACGAGCTGCGCGAACTGCGGCGGAGCCGCATCCTCCAGCTCGGTGGGCAGGGCCAGCCGTGGCCGGACGACGGTGCGGAACAGGTAGCCGTACGGCGAACGGCCGCGGCTGCCGAGGGCGAACACCACCGCCTGGGCGGCGAGCAACGCCCCCGCCAGGTCGGGCGAGCCGCTCACGAGCAGGACCACGGCCAGGACCGCGGAGGTGAGCCACGCGGCAAAGCGCGGTGCTCGCGGGTCGATCTGGTTCATGAAGGGCCTTTCACGGTTCCGGACGGGGCCCTGCACCGCGATGGGCGCACAGGGCGAGGGCGTCAGGAAGCGCGACAGAGGCAGCCGGCGACGCGGCACAGGTCGACCGACCGCCGCTTCACGAGAACGAGCTGCACGGTCATGACGCTACCGCGACGTCCAGGGCTGCCAGCACGGCGGCCTTCTTGGGCTGGCCCACGGCCCGCAGCACCTCGCGACCCCGGTCGTCGAGCACCAGGGTCGTGGGGGTCTTGTGGATCTGGAGGCGGCGCACCAGGTCGAGGTGGCTCTCGGCGTCGACCTCGAGGTGCGTCACGCCAGGGACGACGTCGGCGACCTCGCCGAGCACGCGCTTGGTGGCGCGGCAGGGCGCGCAGAACGCGGAGCTGAACTGCAGGAGGGTGGCCCGCTCGCCGTGCTCGCCCGGGACGAGCGGCCGCAGATCGTCCTGGCTCGTGCGGGTGCGCAGCCTGCCGTCGAGGACGCGGTGGGCCCCGCCGAGGGCGGCGGTGGCCGCGAGGGCGGCGAGCAGCACGTACACGCCGGTCACGGTCACCTCCCTCGGCACGGTCGGACCCCAGGACAACCCCGGGGAGTTTCCCATTATTCCGGTTGGGTTGCTTCTCGGGAAGGGCCTCGTCGTGTTGCGCGCGCCACACCCGCGCGCCGCGTTGATCACACTTCCTGGGGCGTACGGCGTCGCTGGTGGGCTCGCCGGTCGCCCGCAGCCGACGGAAGTGAGATCAGCAGCGAGTGGTCAGGCAGCCCAGCGCTTTCCGCGCACGAAGGCGCGCCCGACCCGGCCCACAAGCGCGGCGCCGGCGTCCGCGTTGTCCGCCCAGGTGGCCCGCACGACCTCGAACCCGAGGTCTCGCAGCCAGTCCTCGCGCCGTTTCTCCTTCCAGAGCGCCAGCCCGGCTTGCCCGCCGTACGGATCGGTGTACTTCACCCGGCCATCGGCCTCGACGATGGTGCGTTGCTTCCGGAAGAAGAAGTCCACACGTGCGACGAACACACCGCGTTCGTCGCGCAGGACCACCTGGCTCTCCGGGACGGGGAGGCCGCCGGCCCGGAACCACACGCGGCAGCGGGACTCGAGCGGCGACTCGGCCCGTGGGTCCGAGAACTCCCAGGCGCCACGCGCCTGACGGACGCCGGGCCATCCCTCGCACGCGGCGAGCACCTGTTGCACGGAAGGGAAGGAGATGCCCTGTCGGCGGGCTGCGTCGGCATGCTGCTGAGCGAGGAGAAGGTCGTCCGACGTGCGCAGGACGTCAGCCACGGTGCGCTCGGCCGTGGTGACCGAGAGCGCACCCGACCGTGTGATCTGCTGCTGAGGCAGCCATGCAGTCCGGACCCCGTACGGCGGTTGCACGCCCTCGGACCATGGCAGCGTGAGGAGCGGCTCCCGCGGGGGTGATTCGAGCGGCAGCCGGTGCAGCAGCCACGCCGATTCGTGGCTGACGACCGGCCCGTTGCCGACCCGCAGCAGCTTCGCATGACAGGCCAGTCGGTGCCCTGCCTCGGCATCGCGCGCCAACGCCGACTCGGCCAGCCAGCCCCGGCGCACCACGGACCAGGTGCCGCGGCGCACCAGCGTTCGGACTTGCGCGTCCGTCAAGCCGGCGGCGCGTGCTTGCTCCGGCGTGAAGACCCCGTGCTGGGCTGTACGGACGGGGCCGAGCGCCTGGCGCGCTCGGGCGGTCAGGGCGTGGTCAGGGCCAGGCATGGGGGCGAGCATGGGCGGCCCGAGCGGTGCCGGTGCCGCGGCGACCACAGGAGGCCACGATGCCCACAGGCTGCGCATTGATCACAGTTCCTGGAGCTACGGGCGCCTCCACCGGCCTCGCCCGGCGCCGTTGACTCCCGGAAGAAAGATCATCCGTGAGTGAGGTTGGGCGCTGGGAAGGCGGGGGACGCGCGGAGGCGGGGGGACGCGCGGAGGCGGGGGGACGCGCGGAGGCGGGGGGACACGCAGAGGCGGGGGGTCGAGTGGTCAGGAGGTGGCGGAGGCGCGCTCCTCCGGCGCGACGTCCTCGGGGAGCGCAGCCAGGGGCGGCGTCACGAACTTGTACCCCACGTGCCGGACCGTCCCGATCAGCTGCTCGTGCTCGGCGCCGAGCTTGGCGCGCAGCCGGCGGACGTGCACGTCGACGGTGCGGGTGCCGCCGTAGTAGTCATAGCCCCAGACCTCCTGGAGCAGCTGCGCCCGGGTGAAGACCCGACCCGGGTGCTGCGCGAGGTACTTCAGGAGCTCGAACTCCTTGAAGGTGAGATCGAGGACCTGCCCCCGCAGGCGGCAGGTGTACGTGCCCTCGTCGATCGTGAGGTCTCCAGCGCGCACCACGCCGGGCTCCGCGACCTCGGCGGGCGAGGCTGCTGCCACCCTCCCGACCGCGAGCCGTAGCCGGGCGTCGACCTCGGCCGGCCCGGCGGTGTCGAGCAGGACGTCGTCGACACCCCACTCCGCCGTGAGGGCCACGAGGCCGCCCTCGGTCAGGATGGCGAACACCGGGGCCGAGACGCCGGTGGTCCGCAGCAGCCGGCACAGCGATCGGGCCTGCACCAGGTCGCGCCGCGCATCGACGAGCACCGCCTCCACGGCCGGCGAGTCGTCGAGCAGCGCCGAGATCTCCAGGGGCGCGACGCGCACCGAGTGCGCCAGCAGCCCGAGCGCGGGCAGCACGTCGGACGACGGCGCCATCGCGTTGGTGAGGAGGAGAAGCGTGGCCATGCGGACGGACCTCCCAGCCGCGCCCGCTTACGCGGCGCGCGATCAGCGCAGTGGGAAGAGGCGCCGTTGCCTCGCTGAGCACCCAGCGTACCGAGTCGGGCACACTCGCAGGTGTGGAGTCCGGCACACGATGGTGACAATCCGCTACTGGGCGGGTCTCAAGGAGGCCGCCGGCACCGCGGTGGACGAGGTCGACGGACGCACGCTCGCCGAGGTGCTGGAGATCGCGCGCAGCCGGCACAGCGACCGGTTCCGCACGGTGCTCGCGGTGTGCTCAGTCGTCGTCGACGGCGACCCGGTCGGCGCCAGGGACCGCACCACCGTGCTGGTGCAGGACGGCTCGCTCGTGGACTGCCTGCCGCCGTTCGCCGGCGGATGAGTCTGCGAGGATCCCTGGCGTGACGACGATCGAGGCGCCTCCCGGACATCCCGGCGCCCTTCGGCAGGCGGCGGGCGCGGCCCTGCTCGGCGCCACGCTCGTGGGACTCGCCGCGTGGGGCCCGGTGCCGCTGCTGGTCGGCGCCGCCGTCGTCCAGCTCGTCCTCGTCCTCGGCCTGCTCGCGCTCGTCGACGCGCCCGCGGCACTCGGCGTGTTCGTGCTCGGCACCGGGGCGGCGCTGGCCGCCGACGTGGTCGTCCAGGTCGAGCACGGTGAGGTGGGTGACCTCGCCGGAGTCGTGGCGCTGTCGTTCGTGGCCGGGTTGCTGCTGCAGCTCGTACGGCGGAGCCGTTCCCGCGTCACGGAGTCGTTGGCCGACACCCTCGTGGTGACCGTGCTCGTCTGCAGCGTCGCGACGCTCCCGGCTGCCGTGCACGCCGACAACGGCGACTGGGTCGTCCGCGCCGGGCTCGTGGCGGCGACGTTGTCCCTCGTGCTCGGGCGCGTCGTCAACGGGGTGCGCGCCGGCCGCGCGACCGGACGCGGCCTGCCGGCGCTCGCCATCGGGCTCGTCACGGGGCCCATCACGGCGCTCGTCGTGGCCGGCGACCAGCTCTCCTCCCAGCAGGCGGCGCTCGTCGGGCTCGTCGCGGCGGCCGCCGCCGTCTCGGCCGACCAGCTCACGGAGCTCGCCGGGGAAGACCTCGCCGAGCAGCCTCACGACGTGCGCCGGCTGGCGTCGCTGCGGCCCGTGACGCTGCTGCTGCCGTTCGCACTCGTCGCGCCCGTGCTGCTCACCGCCGTGCGGCTGGTGGAGTCCTGACGGTGCGCCGCGTGGTCGTCGTCCTGCTGGTGCTCGTCGGCCTGCTGGTGATCGTCGACCGTGCCGCGGTGCGGTTCGCCCAGACGCGGGTGGCCTCCGAGCTGCAGCGCAGCGCCGACCTCCCCGCCCGACCCGCCGTCACGATCGACGGCGTGCCCTTCCTGACGCAGGCCGTGAAGGGCCGCTACGACCGCATCGAGCTGGCGGCCGAGGAGGTGCAGGGCAGCGGCGTCCGGCTCACCCACCTGCGTGCGGTGCTGACGGACGTGCAGGTCCCGTTGCAGGACGCACTGCGCGGTGAGGTGGGGAGCATCCCGGTCGGAGGTGTGACGGCGACCGCGCTCGTCCCGTACGCAGACCTCGCGCGCAGCAGCGGCGTCGCGGGCGCCCGGCTCGTCCTCGACCACGGCCGGCTGCTGGTGAGCGGGCGCCTTGACGTGCTCGGCCGTCGCATCACCGCAACTGCGGTGTCGCAGGTGGTGCTCCACGGCAGGAGCATCGCCGTGACCGCGCAGTCCCTCACGGTGCCAGGCGTCTCCCCTCGGGCGCTGAACTTCCTCGTGCCGCTCGGGACCCTGCCCTACGGCCTCAGCGTCACCGGCCTGGAGCTGACGAAGGACGGCGTGCGCCTCCAGGCCCGCTGCGGGCCCACGGTGCTCCGGGCCTGATCAGTCACCCGAACGTGTGTCCCGCTCACGTTCGCGCGCAGCCGACCACACACTCACGACGCAAGGAGGAGCGTCAGCACCACCAACCTGGAGGGATCATGGACGTCACCTCCCCCTCAGCCGTCGGCGCGACGGGCAACCACCTCGCCGCGTCCTGCAGCATCATCCGGACCTCGGTGCTCGCCGACGTAGCAGGCAGGCTCGGCATCAGCCTCGACCGGCTGCGCGCCGAGCTCGACGCCGGGAAGCCTCTCGCGCACATCGCCGCAGCCGCCGGGATCGCGCTCGAGGGCGTTGCCGACGAACCACCACCGATGACCCTGCAGGAGGCGCCACGGGAGTCGACGGTCGACGTCCGGCTCTGAGACCGGTCACGGGTGAGTACCGTGACCGCCGTGACCGCTCCCGTCGTGCAGAAGCGGCTCTCCGCCGCTGACGTCGACGACGTCCGCGCCCTCATCGAGGACGTGACCCGGTACGACGGGACGCCGCCTCTCTCGGACCACGTGATGCTGCACCTGCCCGGCGGCGGTGACGTCGACGCCCGCCACGTGCTGGTCCGCGAGGACGGCAAGCTCGTCGGCTACGGCCACCTCGACGTGACCGACGTGGTGGAGGGCGCCTCGGCCGAGCTGGCCGTGCACCCGGCGTACCGCAACCGCGGGATCGGCCGCACCCTCGCGGAGGAGCTCTACGGGCACAGCCCCGACGGGCGGCTGCGGCTGTGGGCCCACGGCGAGCACCCGGCGGCCGAGACGATGGCCGCGGCAGGCGGCTACGTGAAGTCCCGGGTGCTGTGGCAGATGCGCCGCTCCCTGAAGGACCCGCTTCCGCCGTACACGCTGCCTGAGGGGATCACGCTGCGCACGTTCGTGGTGGGACAGGACGAGCAGGCCTGGATCGAGGTGAACAACCGGGCCTTCGCGGAACACCCGGACCAGGGCGGCTGGGGGCTGCACGACCTGGAGGTGCGCGAGAAGGAGGCGTGGTTCGACCCGGCGGGGTTCTTCCTCGCCTTCCGCGGCGACCGGCTCGTGGGGTTCCACTGGACGAAGGTCCACGGCGGTCACACGCATGCCCAGGACGAGCCGCCGCACGAGCACGGCAACGCGCTGGACCACCACGCCCATGAGGCGATCGGCGAGGTGTACGTCGTGGGTGTGGACCCCTCGGAGCAGGGCCACGGGCTCGGTCCCACCTTGACCCTCGTCGGCCTGCACCACCTGCAGGACAAGGACTTGAGCGCGGTGCTGCTCTACGTCGACGAGACGAACACCAACGCGATCCGCGTCTACGAGCGGCTGGGCTTCACCCGGCACGCCACGGACGTGCTCTTCTCGCGCGGTCTCTGACTCAGTGCCGCGCCCACCGTGCGGCGGCCACGGTCCCGAGCACGGCGAGCACCGTCGCGAGCGCGAACACGAACCCGATCGCGCCCTCGGCCCCCCACGGCGTCGAGTCGGTGAGCGTGGCGGCGAGGCCCAGCCCGCCGCCCGCGGCCCAGCCGATCTGCAGCAGGGTCTCGGAGCGCGCGAACGCCGACCCGATCTGGGTGGCCGGGACCTCGGTCTGGATGCCGGCGTCGAGGGCGTACTTGCCCAGCGAGGCACCGAGCCCGACCGAGCCGACAGCCAACGCCCGCAAGGAGGTGGTCCCGCCGACGGCAGCGGCGAGGCAGGCCAGCGAGGGCGCCAGGAGGGCGATGCCCGTCAGGCGCGCGGTGTGGTGCGCCTGCAGGCGCCCCGCCAGGCCCGTGCCGAGCAGGCTGCCCGCGAGGGCCGCGCCGAGCACGAGCCCCACCGTCGTCGGACCGGCGTGGTGAGCCTTGAGGAGGATGGCGAGCCCGAGGGCCAGCAGGCCGGAGACCGCGCGCAGCGAGACGGTCGCGGCGAGCGCGCGACGGACCGCCCGTGGGGCCTCGCGCAGCGCGAACGGCTCGCTGGCGACGCGCTCTGCCGCCTTGCGGTCGTCCACCTGGGACGGCAGTCGCAAGGCAGCGACCCCGGCGGCGAGGAACAGCACCGTCGCGAGCCGCAGGGTCCAGCTGCCCCCGAGGGTGTTGGCCACCGCCACGCCGATCGCGGCCGCGATGCCGCTGCTCGCGAACGACGCCACGTTGAGCCGGGCGTTGGAGGCGACGAGGCCCAGCTCGGGCGGACGGACACGGACGACCGCGGCAGCGCGGGCCACGCCGTACGCCCGGGCCAGCGCCAGGATGGCCAGGGCCTGCGGGTAGAGCGCCATCGACCCGAGCGAGCCCGCCAGCGTCCACGCCACGAGGCCGCGGCCACCCGTGGTCAGCGCGAGGACGTTGCGGCGGCCGTGGGGGAAGCGGTCGAGCAAGGGGCCGGCGACCGGCACGAGGAAGGCGAACGGCAACAGCGTCAGGAGCAGGTAGAGCGCGATCTTGCCCCGGGCCTCGGAGGCGGAGACCGCGAAGAAGGCGGTGCTGGCCAGCGCGACCGCCACGAGGGCGTCGCCCGCCGACTGGAGCGCGTGCGTCCACAGCAGCGCGGCGAGTCCCGAACGCCCGGCACCGTCGGCACTGGCAGCGGCGTGCAGCCGTCGCGCGACGTTGCGGAGGAACCGCACGGGCGCGGCGCCGGTCGTCGCCGTCGAGGTCACCCGCACATCCTCCCCCAAACCCGTTGACCCCATGACTTAGCGACGTTAGGTTAGCGGCGTTCATCTTCTTGGGGAGGTCCCCGTGCTGCACCGCCTCGCGCCCGTCCTCGTCGCCCGCCGCCGTCTGGTGCTCGTGCTCGCGACGCTGTTCCTCGTCCTCGCAGGCGGTCTCGCCGGCAACGTCGCCTCGGAGCTCTCGGCGGGCGGCTTCGCCGACCCGAACCAGCAGTCCGAGCGGGCCGCGCGGGCGCTGCAGGAACGGTTCCGCACCGGCCCGTCCAACGTCGTGCTGCTGGTCGACACCCCTCGCGGTGCTGACCGCGCCCAGGCCGCGGGGACAGCCCTCACCTCGCGGCTTGCATCCGAGCGCGACGTCACGGACGTCGTCTCCTACTGGAGCTCCGGGCAGGCCCCGACCTTGGCCAGCCGGGACAAGACGCAGGCGGTCGTGCTTGCCCGCATCACCGGCGACCAGGACGCCCAGGTCAACCGCGCGAAGGACCTGATGGCCGCCTACAACGGCACCTTCGAGGGGCTGCGCGTGCGCGTGGGCGGGGAGTTCCCGACGTACGCCGCTGTGGGCACCACCATCGAGCACGACGTGCTGCGGGCCGAGTCGATCGCCGTGCCGGTCACGGCAGTGCTGCTCGTGCTGGTCTTCGGCTCCGCGGTCGCGGCCACCCTGCCGCTGCTGATCGGCGTGCTGTCGATCCTGGGCACCTTCCTGTCCCTGCACCTGCTGCACGGCGTCACGGACGTGTCCGTCTACTCCGTCAACCTCGCGACCTCGATGGGCCTGGGGCTCGGCATCGACTACTCGCTGTTCATGGTGAACCGCTACAGGGAAGAGTTGCGGCACGGACGCGAACGCGTCGACGCGGTGAGCGAGACGCTGCGTACGGCGGGACGCACCGTCTTCTTCTCCGCGGTCACCGTCATGCTGAGCCTGGGTGCGCTCCTCGTCTTCCCGCTCTTCTTCCTCCGGTCCTTCGCGTACGCCGGGATCTCGGCCGTGCTGTTCGCCCTGGCGGGCGCGGTGCTCGTGCTTCCCGCGCTGCTCGCGGTGCTCGGCCCGCGGATCGAAAGGCTCGACGCCCGCCGGCCGCTGCGCTGGTTCCTCGGGCTGGGCAACCAGCCGCCGCAGGTCAAGGAGGACGACGAGGGCGCGTGGCACCGGATCGCGCTGGCCGTGATGCGCCGGCCGGTGGGCATCGGCAGCGCAGTGGTCGTCGTGCTCGTGCTCCTCGGCCTGCCCTTCAAGAGCGTCGTGTTCGGGCTGCCGGACGACCGGGTGCTGCCGCGCACCGCGCAGGAGCACCAGGTGGCGCAGACCATGCGTGACCATTTCCCGGGGCGCGAGGCCTACGCACTTCCGGTCCTGCTCGACACGCCGACGACCGAGGACGCCTCGTACGCGGTCGCCCTCTCGAAGGTCGCGGGCGTCGAGCGGGTCGACGCGGCCACCGGACGCTACGTCAAGGGCGTCAGGGTGGCTCCAGGGGTGCCGGCGTTCCGCACCCCCACCGCCGAGCGGCTCTCGGTCGTGCCGGCGGTCGAGTCGTACGGCCCCGCAGGCGAGCAGCTCGTGCACCGGCTCCGGGCCGTTCCCGCGCCTGCCCACGCGCTCGTCGGCGGGCAGGCTGCGCAGCTCGTCGACACCAAGCACGCCCTGGCCGGCAAGCTTCCGCTGGCCCTCGGGATCCTGCTGCTGGCGACCGTCGTGGTGCTGTTCCTGTTCACGGGCTCGGTGCTGCTGCCGCTGAAGGCGCTGGTGCTCAACGTGCTCTCGCTGTCGGCGACTTTCGGCCTCATGGTCTGGGTGTTCCAGGAGGGCCACCTGAGCAACCTGGTCGGCAGTCCGATCGTCACCGGCACCCTCGACACCACGATGCCGATCCTCATGTTCTGCGTGCTCTTCGGGCTGTCCATGGACTACGAGGTGTTCCTGCTGTCCCGCATCAAGGAGGTGTGGGACGCCACGCACGACAACACGCTGGCTGTGGCCGTCGGCCTCGAGCGCACCGGCCGGATCGTCACGGCGGCCGCGGGGCTGCTGGCCATGGTCTTCCTGGCCTTCACCACCAGCGACATCGCGTTCATCAAGCTGCTGGGCCTGGGCACGGCGCTCGCGGTGCTCGTGGACGCGACGCTGATCCGTGCGATCCTGGTGCCGGCGTTCATGCGGCTCATGGGACCGCTCAACTGGTGGGCCCCGAAGCCGCTGCGCGCGCTGCACGAACGGTTCGGCCTGACGGAGGCCACCCCCGGCCTCCCGGTCCGCGTGGAGGAGCCCGTTGGCGTCTGAGCCCCGCAAGCGCGCTCCGCGCGGACAGGGCCAGGCTCTGCGCGGCGAGGTGCTCGGCGCCGCCATGGACCTGCTCCGCGAGACCGGTGACGAGGCCTCCGTCTCGCTGCGCGCGGTGGCCGAGCGCGTCGGGGTCACGGTGCCCTCGATCTACCTGCACTTCGCCGACAAGAACGCCCTCATGGACGCTGTCTGCGCCGAGGTGTTCGAGGCGCTCCACGTGGTCCTGAAGGAGGCCTCGGCGGATGCCGCCGACCCGCTCGACGCGCTGCACCGCCAGGGCGTGGCCTACGTGCGGTTCGCACTCGCGAACCCCGAGCACTACCGGATCGTGATGTCCCGCAAGGGCGACGTGGACCCGGCCCAGGAGGTGGTCAGCGGCGCCTTCGGCTACCTGCTCGAGTCGGTCGTGGCGTGCACGAGGCTGGGCGTGCTCGAGGGCGACCCGGTCGGCCTGGGGCTGCGGCTGTGGGCCGCCGCCCACGGCGTCGCGTCGCTGCTCATCGCGAAGCCGATGTTCCCCTGGCCGCCGGTGGACGAGGTCGTGAACACCGCGATGCACGCAGCGGGCCTCGGGCTGGCCGCCGAGAGCCGCATGCCGCGCGGCCTGCCCGCCGAGGAGGTCGCCGCGCGGCTCGACCGCCTCAGGTGAGCCGGGCGCGCAGGATCGCCACGGCCTGCGGCGCGCCCTTGCGCTCGTAGCGCTCGACGGCGTCGCGCAGCAGGACGTCCGCGGCGCTGCGGTTGCCCAGCATCAGCTGCACCTCCGCGGCGTCCGCGAGCACGTCGCCCTGCGAGGTGAGCTCGTCCGTGCCGATCACGAGCTGAACCGCCTGCGCGCACAGGGCTTCCGCCTCGCGGTGGTTCCGGCGTACGGCGTGGAGCTTGGCGTGCACCGACCGCCAACGCACCTGGCTCATGACGTCGCCGAGACCCGCGAGCCGTCGCGAGAGGCTGACGGCGGCAGCGGCCGACTCGTGCTCGCCGCAGCGCCACCAGGCCTCCGCCATCAGCGAGGCCAGTGTGGACGTGAAGGCCCTGTCGCCCATCGCGAGCAGCCCGTCGCAGGCCTCGGACAGCTGCTTCGCCGCGGTCAGCGGGTCTCCCGCGAGCATCTCGAGGGGGCCGCTCATGAAGGTCGTGGCCAGCGCTGACAGCTCCCGGCCGAGGTCGTGGAAGACCTGTCGGACCTGCGCCACCTGCTGCCGTCCGGCGTCAGGATCGCCTTGCAGCGCAAGGATCCCGCCCAACCGGGCTGCGACGCTGGCCTGGTGCCAGGGGCTGCCGCTGGGCTGCGCCAGCAGGAGCTCGAGCCGCGGCCGTGCCTGGTCGAGCGGCATCGGGCCGTGGAACAGGCTGCCGACCTGCAGGCTCTGCGCCAGCTCCACCAGCCGCCGGTCGCCGGCCCGGCCGGCATGGTGCAGCGACCGCGCGAGAGGCGCCTCCATCGCGGCCCAGTGCACCCGGTACTGCAGGGCGGCTGCCTCGAGCTGGTAGGCGAGCGACAGGCCGCGATCGTCGCGCGCGCTCTCGAGCGCCGGGAGCACCTCGGCGAGCAGTCCCGGGAGCTCGGCGTACGCGCGTTCCGGCTCGGTCGAGCGCTCGAGGTCGACGAGAGCCAGCCGCGAGTGCGCACCCACCTCCCGCAGGCCGCGCGCGTCGCAGCGCCGGATTGCTTCCTCGAGGACGTCCCGGGCCCGGGTCAGGTCCCCGGTCAGCTGCAGACCGCGGGAGAGCTCGGTGAGCAGGTTGAGGCGCCGAGGGCTGTCCTCAGGCAGCAGCGCAACGGCTCGCTCCAGCAGGTCGCACGCCGCGACGAGGTCCCCGGACAGTGCCCGCAGCCCGGCGGCGGCGAGCCGAGACGCAGCCTGCTCGGCGAGCACCGCGCTGCGCTCGGGGTCGGAGGTGCGCAGCAGCCGGCTGGCCTCCTCCAGGTGGAAGCCGGCCGGCGCCGCCTGCCCGCGTGCGCCGAGCACCAGCCCCCGCACCTGGTGCAGCTCCGCACGCTCGTCCCGGCTCAGACCACCGACCGCCGCGTCGCGCACCAGCTCGCTGCCGAACGACCACCGGCCCTGCTCCACCTCGAGCAGGTCCCGGCTCGCCAGCAGCTCGAGCTCGCTCTCGACGTCCACGCCCTCGCACAGCGGCAACAGGTCCGCGACGGGGCCCGAGGGGCCGATCACGGCAGCCCGCTCCAGGACCTGGCGCGCCCCGAGAGGGAGCCGGTCGAGGCGTGCCGCCAGCACCGCCGTGACGGACGGGGTCGCGGCGGTGTCGGAGGTGGACCCCTCGCGCCTCGCCTGGGCCAGCTGCTCGAGGAACAGCGGGTTGCCGCCCGCGGCGGCGACGAGCGACGGCACGCCTCCCGTGTCGCCCTGGAGGAGGTGCTCGGCGAGCCGGGTGCTCTGCTCCTCCGGCAGCGGGCGCAACGTGAGGCCCACGACGTGCGGAAGTCCCCGCCCCCAGTGGGGCCGCTGCTCGAGCAGCTCCGGGCGGGCGGTCACGACACCCAGGACAGGCACGGGGTCGAGGCGTTCGACGATGGCCGGGACGAGCTCGAGCAGCTCCGGGGCCGCGGCGTGCAGGTCCTCGAGCACCACGACGACCGGGGCGAGCGTCGATGCCTCACGCAGCACGGTGGCGATGGCCCAGGCCAGGTCCTCCGGCGACATCGGGTTGTCCCCGTCCCCGAAGAAGGAGTTCAGCACGTGCCGCACGCCTCCGAGCTGGCGTGTGTCACGCGCGAGCAGCTCGGCGATCCCGACCTCGGGCTCGGTCCCGTCGTACCGGACCTCCGTCATGGTCGGCCAGCGGGTGCCGCCGCCGTACGCCCTGCACACGCCGCGCACCACCCGGATGCCCGGCTGCGTGCGCAGCACCTCGTCGACCAGCCGTGACTTGCCGGTGCCCGCCTCGCCGAGCACGGTGACGAGCTGCACGATCCCGGTCCGCACGGTGCGCTCGAGCGCCGCCCGCACCATGCGCACCTCGGTGTCGCGGCCGACGAACGGTCCGCGCTCGGGCGGCGGTGGCGGTGGCGCCAGGGCCAGGAGAGGTACGACGGGAAGCCCGCCCTGCCGGCCCCGCAGGGTGATCTCGCGCGTTTCCCCGAGGACCGCCTCGTGACGCAGGAGCCGGAGGGTGGCCGGGCCGAGCAGCACCTCGCCCGGCGCCGCCACCTGCTGCAGCCGCGCGGCAACGACCACGGGGTCTCCGACGACGAGCTCCTCGTCAGTGCCCAGCTCGCCGGTCAGGACCTCGCCGGTGTTGACGCCCACCGACAGCGGGCCGGTTCCCGGAACGAGGGACGCGACCTCGCGGAGCTCGAGGGCCGCCGCGGCCGCCCGTCGGGCGTCGTCGTCACGGGCGACCGGTACCCCGAAGACCGCCATGACGGCGTCGCCGGCGTGGCGCTCGACCGTCCCCCCGTACCGCTCCAAGACCTCCCGGAGCGACTCGTAGAAGGCCGTAGCGGCGCGGACGTCGAGCTCGAGGTCGTGGTGGGCACCGAGCACCGGCGCATCGGCGAACAGGACCGTGACGGTCTTACGCACCCCGGAACGGGCGCTGCCCAGCAGCGTGCCGCAGCTGCCGCAGTACCGCGCTCCCTCACGGCTGCGCCCCCCGCAGCGATGGCAGCCGACCACCGCACCCCCCGGTCTCGTGTCGCAGCCTGAAGGCTAGAGCGAGCCGGACATGCGGCATAGGGTGTTCCAAACGTGTCGAAGGGTCGGGGGACATGACACGGACATCGGGTCAGCCTGACCTCCTGGCGGCGCTGCGGCAGGTCCAGCTGTTCGCTGACCTGGACGACGGCGTGCTGCGGCAGATCGCGACGGTCGCGCGACCCCGGGAGTTCGACCGCGGCGAGCTGCTGTTCGTCGAGGGCGACGTCGGCGACGCCCTGCTGGTGCTGGTGCACGGGTCGGTCACCGTCTTCCGTACCTCGTCCGACGGGGAACGCGCGGCGCTCACCGTGCTCGAGCCGCCGGAGGTCATCGGCGAGATCGCCCTGCTGGACGGGGCACCGCGCTCTGCGTCCGTGGAGGCGATCGAGCCGACCACGGTGCTCTCGCTGTCGCGCCCGGAGTTCTTCGCGCTGCTGCGCCACCAGCCCGCGGTGCTGGAGCCGCTGATGCGGCAGCTCGGCACGATGGTGCGCCGGCTGACCGAGCAGGCCGCCGACCACGTGTTCCTCGACCTCGGCGGCCGGGTCGCGAAGTCGCTGCTGCGGCTGGCCACCCCTGGCTCGCCGCCCGTCGTGGCCATCACCCAGAGCCGGCTCGCGGAGATGAGCGGCGGCACCCGGCAGAGCGTGAACCAGGTCCTCGGCGGGTTCGCCCAGCGCGGGCTGGTGCACCTGGAGGGCCGGCGGGTGCTGCTGACCGACGTGGCAGGGCTGCGCCGCCGCGCGCACCTGCCACCGGAAGCTGCGGCGCGGCCGGGGATGCCGGCAGGCTCGTCAGGTCGCTAGACCGGAGGCTGCTGCTCCGGCGCGAGCGCGTTCACAGCCCGGGCGAGGTCGATGTCCCGGCCCGTGATCTGGTTGCCCTGGTCGTGTGTGACGACAGACAGGCGCACGGTGCGCCAGCGGATGTCGATGTCCGGGTGGTGGTCGAGCTCCTCGGCCACGTCGGCGACCCGGTTCACGAACTCGATCGCCTCGCGGAACGTCGGCAGCTTTCGCGTCGTCGTGAGCCAGCCCTGCTCGACCTCCCAGCCGGGGAGGTCGGTGAGGGCGAGCTCGACCTGGTCGTGGGTCAGGGGGGTGCGCGTCATGCCGCCACCTTCATCCGCGCGATGGAGTCGTCGTCGCAGCTGTCCCAGAAGGTGCCCGCTAGGTCCTCCATGTGGGCGAAGGAACCGGCCGCGAACAGCACGTGCTGGTACACGGTGATGTCGTACTCCGTCGCGGCCATACGCACCAGGTCCAGCGGCTCGATCCGCATGCCGCGGAACTGCTCGATCTCGCCGGGGCTGGACAGGATGCCCGCGCCGTACGCCTTCAGCTCGCCGCCCTCGTGCAGGACGCCGAACTCGAGGGTGAACCAGAACACCTTGCTCACGACCTGCAGGGCCTCCTCGGACTCGACGCGCCGGGCGGCGCGGCCGGCTGCCTCGTAGAGCGCCGTGAACCGGGGGTGGGCCAGCGTGTTGCCGTGACCGACGACCTCGTGGAGCACGTCGGGCTCGGGGGTGTAGAGCGGCACGCTGTGGTGCCGGAGGTACTGGGTCGACCAGAACCGCTGGTCCGCAAGGGACCCGTAGAACTCACGCAGCGGCACCAGCCCCGCGGCCGGCTGGTAGCGGAAACCGGTCAGCGGCTCGAGCAGGTCGCTGACCTCCTCCAGCTGTGGCACCCGGTCCACGGGCAGGTCCAGACGCTGCTTGCCCTCGAGGAACTCCTTGCACGCGTAGCGCTCGTGCTTGTCCACGAGCGCCTCGGAGACCACCCGCCAGACCTCGTGCTCGGTCTCGGTGTAGTCCGCGTGCGGGAGCTCCTCGCCCGCACGCCAGCGAGAGGCGAGGGTCGCGAGCGCATCCCGGCGGGCGCGGTAGACCGGGTCGGCGAAGCCGGGGTGGCCCTTGCCGAGCTGCACGGTGAGGGCGCCGTCGGCGCCCGCGACCACGGGGGCGAAGTACTGAGCTTCCTCGAACATCCCTTCAGTGTCCTTGCGATGTGCAGCTTCGGCGACCGTCTGATCGCCGACGGCGGACGTCGTGAGACGATCGGATCTGTAGACGCCCAGCTGTGCGACGATCGGATCTCATCGGGGAGGGGCGCTGCGGGAGGGCGAGACGCATGGCTGGGCTGGACGACACCGACCGGCGCCTCCTCGCGCTTCTTCGGGCGGACGGCAGGGCCTCGGTCCGTGACCTCGCCTCCCAGCTGCACGTCTCGCGGGCGAACGCCTACGCCCGGCTGCGGCGGCTCGAGGAGTCCGGGGTCCTCCGAGGCTTCACCGCCGTGCTGGACCCAGCGGCCCTGGGGCTCGGGCTGCCGGCGTACGTCCACGTGCGGATCAAGCAGAACTCCTGGAAGCGCTTCGAGGAGCGGGCGTTGGCGCTGCCCGAGGCCGTGCACGTGGCGCTCGTCGCGGGGGAGTTCGACGTGACGCTGCTCGTGCGGACGCGGGATGCGGCGCACCTGCGTGAGCTCGTGCTCGAGCGGATCCAGGCGATGCCCGAGGTGCTCGGGACACAGACCGTGCTCGTCTTCGAGGAGGCGCGCAGCGAGGCCTAGCTCCTCACTCCTCCTGGCAGAGGCAGAACGGATGGCCGGCGGGGTCGAGGAGGACGCGGACCCCTTCGTTGGGCTGCGCGGGAGCCAGGGACGCCCCCAGCGCCAGTGCGTCCTGGACGGCAGAGTCGAGGTCCTCGACCTCGATGTCCAGGTGCATCATCGGCCGCTGCTCCCCCTCGACCGGCGGCCAGACGGGCGTCCGGTAGCCGACTGCCTCCTGGAACACGAGGTAGGCCGACCCCTCGGGCGCGGCGACGGAGACGCCGGCAGCGCTCTCGTTGCTGATCGGCCAGCCGAGGAGGTCGGAGTAGAACCGCGCCAGCTGACTCGGGTCAGGCGCCTCGACCGTCGTGCACCACCACATGCCGGGCTTGCGTGATCGCATACCCGGCAGCGTCGTCGCGCCTGTCTCGGCTGTCCAGAGCCGGGCTCGGGCGGACGAGTCGGCGCAGAGGGGTCAGGCCCCCATGACGGCCTTGAACTCCTCGACCCATGCGGGGTCCATGAGCTTCTTGATGAGGTACGGGTGGGCCTCGAGGCCTTCGCGCTCCTCGAGCTTTCCGACCCACCAGTCGTCGACCACCTGTCGTAGCTCGCGCGGCACGGCGATCACGACGTCGTCGAGGACGGTCACGTAGCGGTCCCGGCCCAGCGCGTCCGCGACCTCCATGAAGGTCGGCCAGTCCCGACGGTGATGCAGCAGCGGCCCGAACAAGGCCCGGGCGTCGTCGACGAGGATCACCGAGTCAGCGGCGAAGGGGTGCCGGTCGATCGCCGCGATCTCGTCGAGGACGGGGCACTCCTTGATGTGCGCGGGCACGTCGTTGGCGCCAAAGGTGCCGCCGTGGCCGTCCAGCCAGTAGAGGGCCGGACCGGGGACCTCCTGCAGCAGCACAGGGAGCACCTCAGGCGAGTAGCCCTCGAACAGATGGATGTTGGCCCGGTGTGCGGTGAGCCGGCGGGCCTGCTCGAGGATCTCCGGCTTCAGCTCGACCGACCAGACCTCGGCGAGAACGTCGGACAGCATGAGGGCCGATCCCCCGAGGTACGTGCCGGTCTCCACGCCGTAGCGGAGCCCGGCAGCATCGATGAGCGCCGTGGCGAGGTCGAACGGGATGCTGAAGGTCACCGAGCCCATGGGCGCAGATCCTGTCAGTCGAGGAGCTGAGCCACGCGATAGGGCACCTCCACGGCCAGCGCGATGACGGTCGAGGTCCGCGCCACCAGCCCGCTCGCGGTGATGGCGTCGAGCACCCGCTGAAGGTCGGGGTGGTCGCGCGCCACGATCCGGCACAGCACGTCGCCCTGTCCCGTGGTCGTGTGCGCCTCCAGCACCTGGGGGATCGCACGCAGATGCCGTTCGAGCTCGGCGCGCCCCTGGCCCTGGTGCACCTCGAGGGTCGCGAAGGCGAGCACCTCGAAGCCCATGCGGGCGGGGTCGACGGTCGGCGCCCAGTCGCGCAGCACCCCGGACCGCTCCAGCCGGGCGATCCGGGCCTGGGCGGTCCCGCGGGCGATCCCGAGGCGCCGGGAGGTCTCCAGCACGCCGAGCCGCGGCTCGCTGAGCAGCAGTCGGAGCAGGTCGCGGTCCAGTGGGTCCAGATCGGGCATGTTGACCAGTATGCAGGCCGATCGGATGGACGATTTGCACATCGTGACCACTCGTCGTACCGGGTGTTGCACAGCTCTCAGCGCTGGGTAACGCTCAGAGAATGACCCACCGCGACGACTTCCCCCTCGAGGGCTGGGACCACGTGCGCTTCGTGGTCGGCAACGCCCGCCAGGCAGCCCACTTCTACGCCAGCACGTTCGGCATGACCCTGACCGCCTACCGCGGCCCGGAGACCGGCTCACGGCAGCTCGCGGAGTACGTGCTCGAGTCCGGCGGCGTGCGGTTCGTGATCACGGCGCCGGTCGTGGCCGGCACCTGGGAGGGCGAGCACCATGCCCGGCACGGCGACGGCGTCGTCGACGTGGCCCTGCGCGTGGCGGACGTGGAGCAGGCGTACGCGCTGGCGGTGCACCGGGGCGCGACGGGCCTGCTCGAGCCGACCGTCGCCGAGGACGAGCACGGCAAGGTGATCACGGCTGCCATCCAGACGTACGGCGAGACGCGCCACACGCTCGTGCAGCGCTCCGACTACCCCGGGCCGTTCCTGCCCGGCTTCGTCGCCCGCGACCCGCTCGTGGCCCCGCCCGAGAAGCGGTTCTTCCAGGCCATCGACCACGTGGTCGGCAACGTGGAGCTCGGCCGCATGGACTCGTGGGTGTCGTTCTACAACACGGTCATGGGCTTCGTGAACATGAAGGAGTTCGTCGGTGACGACATCGCCACCGAGTACTCCGCGCTCATGAGCAAGGTCGTCAGCGACGGCTCGTTCAAGGTGAAGTTCCCCATCAACGAGCCGGCCAAGGGCAAGAAGAAGTCGCAGATCGACGAGTACCTCGAGTTCTACGGCAGCGCAGGTGTGCAGCACATCGCGCTGGCCACCAACGACATCGTGCGCGCGGTGCGGGAGATGCGCGCCCGGGGCATCGAGTTCCTCGAGACGCCCGACACCTACTACGACGAGCTCGGCACCTGGGTCGGCGAAACCCGCGTGCCGCTCGAGGACCTGCGGGAGCTGAAGATCCTGGCCGACCGCGACGAGGACGGCTACCTGCTGCAGATCTTCACCAAGCCGGTGCAGGACCGCCCGACGGTGTTCTTCGAGCTCATCGAGCGGCACGGGTCGCTGGGCTTCGGCAAGGGCAACTTCAAGGCGCTGTTCGAGGCGATCGAGCGCGAGCAGGCTCGACGGGGCAACCTCTAGGCGGGAGGCTTTTGAAATGCCCTACTACCGGTCGGTGGGTGACGTCCCGCGCAAGCGGCACGTGCAGTTCCGGCAGCCTGACGGCAGCCTGTACGCCGAGGAGCTGATGGGCGAGGAGGGCTTCTCCTCCGACTCGTCACTGCTCTACCACCGCGAGCTCCCGACGCGCATCGTGAGGGCAGAGCCCTCGGGCAGCTCCGAGGTGCAGCTGGCGCCGGCGAACCCCTTGCTCCCCAGGCATCTCCTGACCCACAAGCTCGCATCCGGCGGCGACCTGGTGACCGGTCGGCACGTGCTCATGGGCAACGGCACGGTCCGGCTGTCGTACGTCTCGGCCGAGAACGACTCGCCGCTGTACCGCGACGCGGACGGCGACCTGTGCGTGTACGTCGAGAGCGGGCGTGGCCGGCTGGAGTCGGTGTTCGGTGTGCTGGACGTCGGGCCCGGCGACTACGTCGTCGTCGCGACCGGCACCACGCACCGCTGGGTGGTCACCGACGGGCCGCTGCGGGCCCTGGTGGTCGAGGCGCGCGGCCACGTGGGCCCCCCGGCGCACTACCTCTCGAAGCGCGGCCAGCTCCTCGAGCACGCGCCGTACTGCGAGCGCGATCTCCGCGCGCCGAGCGAGCCGCTGCTCGTGGAGGGCGGCGAGACCGAGGTGCTGGTGCGCCGGCGCGGGGTGCTCACGACGTACACCTACGCGTCGCACCCCTTCGACGTCGTCGGCTGGGACGGCTGCCTCTACCCGTACGCCTTCTCGATCCACGACTTCGAGCCGATCACGGGTCGGCTGCACCAGCCGCCGCCGGTGCACCAGACCTTCGCCGGGCCCGGGTTCGTGGTCTGCTCGTTCGTGCCGCGGATGCTCGACTACCACCCCGACGCCGTGCCGATCCCCTACAACCACGCGAACGTGGACAGCGACGAGGTCCTCTTCTACGTCGGCGGCGACTTCACGTCACGGGCCGGCTCCGGCATCGGTCAGGGCTCGATCTCCGTGCACCCCAGTGGGTTCGTCCACGGCCCGCAGCCGGGGTCGGTCGAGGCCGCGCTCGGCAAGCCGGCCACCGACGAGCTGGCCGTCATGGTGGACACCTTCGCGCCGCTCGACCTGGCCGCCTCCGCCTACGACGTCGAGGACCCGGCGTACCCCTGGACCTGGGCGCGTTGACCGCCCTGCTGGCAGGGCTCGTCGACGACGCGGGGCTGTTCCCGCCCGCCCGGCTGCCGATGGGCGCAGCGCTCGGCCGGCACCGCACGTCGCACCACCCGATGCTGTCCGGGCGGTTCCTGTGCCCGGCCGACCGGGTGGAGGAGCTCTCCTCGTGCCTCGACGCGCACGAGCAGCTCGAGGTGCACCTGGTCGGGGACGACCCGGTCGAGCTGCCGTCCGACCCTCGGGTGCTGGTGCGTGCGGTCGAGCTGCGATCCGGGGTGATGGAGCAGATTCCTTGCTACGTCGAGGGAGTCACGCCGTCAGCGCTAGTCGGGCAGGGCGTGTTCGGCAAGCTGCGTTGCGGTGGGGTGCGGGTCCCCCCGGTCGAGGAGGTCGCTGAGTACGTGACCGAGTGCGCCCGGCTGCAGCTTCCGTTCAAGGCCACGGCTGGCCTGCACGCAGCCGTCCGGGGCTGGGAGGACAGCGACGGCATCCCGCACCACGGCTATCTCAACCTGCTGCTCGCCGCGGCTCGCGCGCTGAGCGGCGGAGACGTCGAGGCCGTGCTCGCGAGCACCGACCCGGACGCCCTTGCAGCAGGGGCACGAGCTTTGGATCTCGACCTCGCCGCGGCCGTCCGGGGCCTGCTCCACTCGTACGGCTCGTGCGACACAGACCGCCCCGTCACCGACGCACAGAAGCTGGGGCTGGCATGACCCGCTTCGACCGCTCGACCCTGCCCTACGGCGTGTTCTCTCTCGCGGGTGGCTCCCCCCGCGTCGGCGTCGCCGTCGACGACGGCGTGCTGGACCTGTCCGAGCACCTCGGGCC
>JBKOVB010000015.1:0-63998 GCA_046723735.1 Actinomycetota bacterium
GTTCTACAAGGCGTGCGTTGACACCGGCACGGTGATCTGCCTGCACATCGGGTCGTCGTCGTCGATCCCGATGCTCACCGACGCCCCCATCGACGTCATGATCACGCTCACGCCGCTCAACCTGTTCCAGACCGCGGCGAACCTCATCTGGTCGCCGGTGCTCAAGCGCTTCCCGACCATCCAGTTCGCGCTGTCGGAGGGCGGCATCGGCTGGCTGCCCTACTTCCTCGAGCGCATCGACTACGTCTACGAGCGCCACCGCTTCTGGACGCACCAGCAGTTCGGTGACGTGCTGCCGAGCCAGAAGGCCCGCGAGAACTTCACCTTCTGCTTCATCGACGACAAGTCCGGGGTCGCCAACCGCGAGCTCATCGGCATCGACAACATCACCTGGGAGTGCGACTACCCGCACTCCGACTCCAGCTGGCCCAACTCCCCGGAGATGCTCGCGAAGCACTTCGACGACACCGTGAGCGACGAGGACATCGACAAGATGTCGCACCGCAACGCGATGCGCGTCTTCCAGTACGACCCCTTCACGCACCGCCCCAAGGAGAAGTGCACCGTCGGGGCCCTGCGCGCAGAGGCGGAGGGCGTGACCACCTCCGGGATCGTCTGACCGCGTGACCGAGGCGGCGGTGACGCTCCCGGCTTCGTCCCCGCAGGACGTCGTCGCGGTCTGCCCGCTCGAGGCGCTGCGGGACGAGGGTGCCCGCTGGTGCCAGGACGGCGTGGCGTTGGTGCGTGCGGGCGGACGGGTCCATGCCTTCGAGGACCGCTGTCCGCATGCGGGCGCAAGCCTCGCCGAGGCCGACGTGCGCCACGGCACCGTGAGCTGCAGCCGGCACGAGGCGCGCTTCCGGCTCGCCGACGGCAAGGCCCTGTCCGGCCCGGCCAAGCGGGCGCTGCGCTGCTACGACGTCGAGCAGGTGGGGGACACCCTCCTGGTACGGCGGCGGATGAGCAGCCCTGCCCCGGCCGGGACGGTGCGCCGCCTGCTGGTGCGGCTCGGGCTGCGCCACGAAAGCTCCCGCTGACGGAGGCGGCGCGCGGCCCGTCGTACGGGCAGGATGACGGCATGCGTCGCACCGAGCTCGGTGACGCGACCGGCCTGACCGGCAACCGCGCCCGTGACCACCTCGCGAACGAGCGCACCTACCTCGCGTGGCTGCGTACCGCGCTGGGGCTGGCTGCCACCGGCGCGCTGTTCGCGAAGCTGTCGGACGCGAGCACCGCGACCCGCGTGGTCGCAGTCATGGCCTCGTCGCTGGTCGCGGTGGCGGTGCTCGCCTACGGCACCAAGCGGTACTACGAGGTCGCCCGCGACCTCGAGGAGGGACGTTTCCGGGTCACCGGCCGCAGCCCCGTCGTCATCACCGTCGGCGTCTCGCTGGTGCTCGTGGCGATCCTGCCGCTCGTCGTCCGCTGACCGGGTCGTGCCGAAAGGCCCTCGTCGGGACCAAAGTCCTCACTTCCGCGGGTGGGCTCTCGCGACTGCGGGGGCAGCCGATGGAGCGCATGACGGGCCATCGGAAGAGGTGAGAGGTGCGCGCCGCAGTCACACCGACCGGGGTCGAGAGGACCTTCCGGGACGACCAGATCATCGTGTCGAAGACCGACCTCCAGGGCCGGTTGACCTACGTCAACGACGTGTTCGTCGACATCAGCGGCTACCCGGAGAGCGAGCTGATCGGGCAGCCGCACAGCGTGATCCGCCATCCCGACATGCCGCGCGCCGTGTTCCGACTGCTGTGGGAGCGGATCACCGGTGGCGAGGAGCTCTTCGCCTACGTCATGAACCTCAGCGCCGACGGCTCGCACTACTGGGTGCTCGCGCACGTCACGCCCACCCTCGACGCCGACGGTGCCGTTGTCGGCTACCACTCCAACCGGCGTACGGCGGGACGTGCCGCCCTCGACCAGGTGCTGCCGCTCTACCGCGCCGTGCTGGCGGAGGAGCGCCGGCACCGCAACGCCCGGGAGGCCGCCGCGGCAGGGACCGAGATGCTCGACCGGGCCCTGGAGGAGCTGGGGCTCAGCTACGCGGAGTGGGTCTGGGGCCTGTCGGGCGAGGAGGTGGCGGCATGACCGCGCTCGACGCGCTGCCGGTCCCCCGGGCTTCGGAGGACGACGCCGCTCGGTACCGGGCCGCGCTGGTTGCCGCGACCGAGGTGTGCGAGGCCGCCGCCCGCGGTGACCTCGAGCCGCGCATCCCGCCGCTGGGAGACGAGCCGGAGCTGCGGGCGCTCCGGAGCGCCGTCAACGGCCTGCTCGACCGCACCGACGCGTACGTCCGCGAGTCGTCAGCCTCGCTGACGTACGCCAGCGAGGGGCGCTTCTTCCGCCGCTTCCTCGTGCGCGGCATGCTCGGCAGCTTCCGCTCCGGCGCCGTCGCCATCAACCGCGCGACGGCGGCGATGGCCGCGACCAGCGGGCAGCTGGAGGACGCCGAGCGGAACCGGCTCGAGCTCGCCGACGCCTTCGAGGAAGCGGTGCTCGGGCTGTCGGACCAGGTCGCTGCGGCTGCTGCCGAGATGGAGGCCACCGCACGGACGCTGTCCGAGACCGCTGGGACGACGGCTGAGCGGGCCGGTGCCGTCGCCGAGAGCTCCGCCGTGGCCTCCGAGGCCGTGGTCGTGGCTGCCTCGGCCGTGGAGGAGCTGTCCATCACCGTGCAGACGATCGAGGAGCACGCCGAGGCCTCCAACCGCGTCGGCGCCGCGGCAGTGCACGAGGCGGAGGAGGCGCAGGCCACGGTCCGTGGGCTGGCCGAGGCCTCGGGCCAGATCGGGCAGATCGTGAGCCTCATCAGCCAGGTGGCCAGCCAGACCCGGCTGCTGGCGCTCAACGCCACCATCGAGGCGGCCCGTGCCGGTGAGGCCGGCAAGGGCTTCGCCGTGGTCGCCTCCGAGGTGAAGGACCTCGCGTCGCAGACGTCGGTGGCCACGGAGCGGATCGAGGCGCAAGTGGGTCACATCCAGCAGGTGACCGGCGCGGCGGTCGGCGCGATCGAGGCGGTCACCGGCTCGGTCCGCGGCATGGGCGAGAGCATCAGCAGCATCGCGCGCTCCGTCAGCGAGCAACGGCTCACCACCAGTGACCTCAGCGCCAGCACGACCAGGGCCGCCGACGCGGTCACCGGCGTCACCAGCCAGGTCGCCGGCATCGGGTCCGACACCGAGGCGACCAGCACCGGCGCGCGCGAGATGACCACCGCCGCGCTCGAGCTGTCACGACTCGCCCACGACCTGCGCACGGAGGTGGCGCAGTTCCTGCAGCAGATCCGCTGAGGAGGGCCATCGGCTAGCGTCCCGTGCGTGTGCACGGTGGTGCTGCGCTGGTCGCCCGGCGAGACGGTGCGGATCCTGGCGCTGCGCGACGAGCTCGTGGGCCGGGAGTTCGACGACCCGGCCGCCTGGTGGCCGGAGCAGCCGTCGGTGGTGGGTGGCCGGGACCGTACGGCGGGTGGCAGCTGGTGCGTCACCGACGTCGCGGGCGGTACGACCGCCATGGTCCTCAACCGGCCAGAACGTCGCACCGCCCTTCCGGGTGCGCCCTCGCGCGGGGTGCTGCCCCTTCTCGCGGTCGCACACGGTCAGGACTGGGCGGAGCACGTCGAGGGACTCGACGTGATGGCCAGCTTCACGCTCGTGCTCGCCTCGCAGGAGGCCCTCGTCGCCTGGGACTTCGACGGCGAACGGCTGAGCCGCAACGACTTCCCGGCCGGCACGCACATGGTGACCTCGGGCGGGAACGAGGACGGCAAGGCGGTCCGGCACCTCGCGGCCTTCCGGGCGACCGACTCGCTCGACGACTGGCGCGCGCTCGTCGAGGCACGGCCGCCGGCCGACGACCTCGCGGCCCTGGTGGTGCGGCACGAGCGGGACGGTGCGGTGTATGCCACGGTGTTCGGCCAGCTCATCGAGGCCGCGCCCGGCTCTGTCGCGCTGACCTGCAGCCGCGAGCCCTGGCGAGCCGGGAGCTGGACCAGCAGCCGCTACCCCTGAACGGTCTGCCCCGCAAGGGCGCCGTTACTCGGGCTCGTCCTCGCGGCCCTCGGCCGGGTCCTCCGCGTGGTGGCGGTGCTTCTCCTCCTCGTCCTCGCCCGGCGTCTCGGAACCCTCGGCCGGCTCCTCGGAGTGCGGTGTGCGTCCTTCGGGTGTGGTCATGCCTGTCCTCTACCCGGAATGAGGGCCGCCGGCACCCTACGTCGGTTGATCACCCCTCTGCGTGGGACGGGTGCCGCGGAACGCCACCGTCATAGGCGCGGCGTCGGCGGCGTGGCCGAGGTGCTCGCTGATGCCGAACGAGTCCTCGATGCTGCGCAGCAGGCTGAAGTGGTCGTACTCGGTGGTGTCGACCCGGCCCTGGGGGAGGCGGGGCGACAGGAGCAGCGCGCCGGTACGGCCGCCGAGGCCGCCGAGCACGCAGGTCATGCAGGCGTAGTCATGAGGGTTGCCGACGATGTCGGCCGGGTCGGAAGGCGTGAAGCCCTCGTCGAAGTTGATGACCAGCAGGCCGTTGTGCTTGGCGAGGTGGGACAGCAGCGGTGGCACCTGCTGGCGCAGCCAGGCGTCCATCGAGACCAGGCCACCGGGCTTGCCGTTGGCGCACGGGTCGTCGTGCCCGTCATGGCAGGTGTCAGGCGTGATGAAGCTGAACGCCGGCAGGGTGCCCCTCTTCAGGTCCTTGGCCAGGTCGCTGAAAGGACGCTGGTGCTTCTCGCACCGAGCCTGGTTCCCGATCACGTCGGGGAAGTAGATGAAGGGGTTGTGCCGGTCGGCGTAGTCCTTGGCGCCGGTCGTGCTGTCGCCCTGGTAGGGGTCAGGGGTCGGGTCCGTGGGCGTGTACGCCGCGTGGAAGCACGCCGTCGGTGCACCGTCCGGGTACGCCTTCCAGGACAGGCCCTTCTCCTCGAGCTGGTCGGCGAGGTTGCGCCCGCCGCTGACGAGCCCCTGCGGCTGCACGCACTCCCAGAGGCTCAGCGGTGCGCAGTCGCCCATGGTGTGCGGCAGAGGAGGCTGGCCGCTGACCATCGAGATGTAGTTGTCGAGGCTCGCGTGGCCGGTGCCGTAGTAGCTGGGGAGGAAGACGCCCCGCTTGCGCAGGCTGCGCAGGTACGGCGCCTTGCTGTCCGGCGCGAACGTCTCCGTGGCGGACTCGTTCTCCTCCGTGAGCACCACGACGTGGTCGAAGTGCGGGATGCCCTCCAGCCCCGTGGCGGCCCTGGGGGCGGCCGACGAGGAGGGCGACAGGGCGAGCGCGGCGGTGGCCGCCGTACCGGCTAGGGCAGCGGCGAGGACGCGGCGTGACATCGGGGGCATGGCGAGGAGGTTCGCCTTCGGCCGCGCCGGTTCCTCCCTCCGCTGGACGAACGCCTGGTGAACACCTGGGCACGAGCCGGTGTGCCACGCTGGCGCGTGGACGTCACACGGCCGGGGGCATACCTGCTCGTCGCCGCCGTGGTGTTCCTTCTCAACCTGATGCCGGCCTTCGGGCCGCCGACCTGGCTGGTGCTGGTGCTGTTCCGGCTGCATCTGCACCTCGCCGTACCTGCGCTGGTCCTCATCGGCGCCCTCTGCGCGACGGCCGGGCGGGTCGTGCTGGCACTCGGCACCCGACGGGTGCGCGACCACGTCTCGCGGGACACCCGGGACAACCTGGAGGCCGCGAACCGGGTTCTGCAGGGGAGCAAGGCGCGGGTGGGCGCTGGGCTGGCCGTGTTCGTCGTCTCCCCGGTGCCGAGCGCACAGCTGTGGGAGGCGGCGGGGCTCGTCGGCGCGCCGCTGAGGCCCTTGGCAGTCGCCTTCTTCTGCGGGCGGCTGGTGAGCTACTCGATCTACGCGGGCAGCATCAGCGCCGCCGAGGACACGGAACTGGGGAAGGCGCTCACGAAGAACCTCACCTCGCCGTGGGGGGTCGCGATCCAGGTGGTGCTCCTGGTCGGCCTCTACGGGCTGACCCGCGTGAACTGGCGGAGGTTCGCCCGGTCTTGAGGTGAACCCGCACGCGCCGTCGCCCCTCAGGTGGCGAGCTGCTCCTCGACGAGCCAGTCGAGCCGGCGGAGCACGACGCCCTCGCGCAGGGCCCACGGGCACACGTCG
Organism: Actinomycetota bacterium; assembly: GCA_046723735.1. Classification (GTDB taxonomy): domain Bacteria; phylum Actinomycetota; class Actinomycetes; order Mycobacteriales; family SCTD01; genus RYN-111. The sequence continues at coordinate 6,105 of JBKOVB010000015.1, forward strand.
GCGCGCACCACGTCGAACGCGGTGAACGCCTCGAGCGCCACGACGGCGCCGGCGACGAGCTGGTGGGCGCGCCGTGCCGAGACGCCCGGCAGGGTCGCGATCTCGTCGGACGACATCCCGACGATGCGCTCGACGATCGACGCGAGCCCGTCGCGGCTCAGGGTGCGCGCGACCCGCGGCCCGAGGGCGTACGGCGCGGCGCCGTCGAGCCGCGCGAGCGAGCGAAACGTCTTCGAGGTGCAGACGACCCGGTCCGGAGTGCCCTTGCCCGTCACCTCGGGCACGACCTTGGTGAGGGTCTGCCAGACGTGCTCGCGCATCCGTGCGACGTCGATGCGCGAGGGCGGGTCGTCGGGGAGCCAGTCGCCGGTCAGTCGGCCGGCGCCGAGCGGGAGCGACAGGGCGAGGTCCGGCACCTCGTCGCGCCCGCCGGCGATCTCGAGCGAGCCGCCCCCGATGTCGAGGCACAGCAGCCGCCCGGAACTCCAGCCGAACCACCGCCGGACGGCGAGGAACGTCATCGCTGCCTCGTCCTCGCCGGGCAGCACCATGAGGTCCACGCCCGTCGCGGCGCGGACCTCCTCCAGCGCCACCATCCCGTCGCTCGCATCCCGTACGGCGGAGGTGGCAAACGCCACGAGGTCGTCGACCTGCTCCTCCTCGGCCGCCCGCTGCGCGTCGGCCACGGCCGCGACGAGCAGTCCACGACCGTGCTCGCCGAGACTGCCGTCCGGGCGGATCAGCTCCGCGAACCTGAGCGGGGTCTTGTGGCTGCGTACCGGGTCCGGGTGCGAGCCCGAGTGGGCGTCCACGACGAGCAGATGCACCGTGTTGGACCCGACGTCGAGCACTCCCAGCCGCATGGCCGCAGGCTAACCGCCAGCGTGGGGGGAGCCGGCCCGGAGCAGCTCGCTCTGCACGTCGATGCCGTCGACGCGCTGCCAGCAACCGTCAGGCCCGAGGTCCCAACGACGGACGTCGGGAGCGATCAGTCGGGCGAGGAGCGCGTCGAGCTGGGCCTGCACCGAGGGGTCCTTGACCCGCACCAGCACCTCGACGCGCCGGTCCAGGTTGCGGTGCATGAGGTCGGCGCTGCCCATCCAGTACTCGGGCTCGTCCCCACCCGTGAAGGCGATGACGCGTGAGTGCTCCAGGAAGCGCCCGACGATGCTGCGCACCCGGATCGTCTCGGACAGCCCCGGCACGCCCGGTCGCAGGGCGCAGATCCCGCGCACGACGACGTCGATGGGCACGCCCGCCTGGCTGGCCGCGAAGAGGGCGTCGATGACGACCTCGTCGACGAGGCTGTTCACCTTGACCCTTATGCCCGACGGCCTGCCTGCACGCGCGTGCTCCGCCTCCATGCGGATGCGCTCGACCAGCCCGTCACGCACCCGGTGCGGCGCGACCAGCAGCGACCGGTACTCGGTCTGGTTGCTGTACCCGGTGAGCGCGTTGAACAGGTCGGTGAGGTCGGCGCCGAGCTCCGAGTCGGCCGACAGCAGCCCGAGGTCCTCGTAGAGCCGGGCCGTGCGCGGGTGGTAGTTGCCGGTGCCGACGTGGGCGTAGCGCCGCAGGCCGTCCGCCTCCTGCCGCACCACCAGCGCGGCCTTGCTGTGCGTCTTCAGGCCCATGAGGCCGTAGACCACATGGCAGCCCGCCTTCTCCAGCTCCCGCGCCCACCTGATGTTGGCCTGCTCGTCGAACCGGGCGGTGATCTCGATGACGACGACCACCTGCTTGCCGCTCTCGGCCGCGTCCGCGAGCACGTCGACGATGGGCGAGTCGCCGGAGGTGCGGTACAGCGTCTGCTTGATGGCGAGCACGTTCGGGTCCGCCGCTGCCTGCTCGAGGAAGCGCTGGACGCTGGTGCTGAACGAGTCGTACGGGTGGTGCACGAGGACGTCGCCGTCGCGCAAGGCCGCGAAGACGTCAGCGGGCTGCTCGCCGTCGGCCAGCCGCGGGTGCGTCGCCGGCACGAACGGCTCGTCCTTCAGCTCTGGGCGGTCCAGCGTCGAGAGCTCGTGCAGGCTCACCAGACCCAGCAGGCCGGGCAGGCGGACCACGTCGTCGAGCGTCACGTCGAGCTCGCGCACGAGAAGGTCGAGCACGTGAGGGTCCATCTTCTCACCGACCTCGAGCCGTACGACGGGCCCGAACCGACGACGGGCGAGCTCGCGCTCGAGGGCCTGCAGCAGGTCCTCGTCGCGGTCCTCGTCCACCTCGAGCTCGGCGTTGCGGGTCACCCGGAACGGGTGCGACTCGAGCACGTCCAGGCCGGGGAACAGCTGCTGCAGGTGGACCGCGATGAGGTCCTCGAGGGGCAGGAACCGTCGGTCGTCCACGGGGACGAACCGCGACACGTTGGCGGGCACCTTCACCCGGGCGAACCGTTCGGTGCCGGCACGTGGGTCGCGCACGAGGACGGCGAGGTTGAGCGACAGGCCGCTGATGTACGGGAACGGATGGGCCGGGTCGACCGCCAACGGCGTCAGCACCGGGAAGACCCGTTCCCGGAACCAGGTGTGCAACCTCATCTGCTCCGGGCCGCTGAGCTGCTCCCACGAGGCGAGCACTACGCCCGCCTCTTCCAGCGCGGGGAGCACGTCGTCGAGCATGGTGCGGGAGTGCTCCAGCGCGAGCGCCCGGGCGCGCTGCCGCACCAAGGTCAGCTGCTGGGTGCTGGTCAGGCCGTCCGGGCTGCGCAGCCCGAGGCCGGTCTCCTGGCGGCGCATGAGACCGGCGACACGGACCATGAAGAACTCGTCCAGGTTGTTCGCGAAGATCGCGATGAACTTGCTGCGCTCGAGCAACGGCGTGGTCGGGTCCTGCGCGAGCCGAAGGATCCGCTCGTTGAAGTCCAGCCACGACAGCTCCCGGTTGAGGAAGCGTGACGTGCTCTCCTGCGTCGCGGGCGACTCGGTCGCGCGCGAAGGCGCGGGCTCGGGGCTCGCGGGGATCACGCGCGGATGGTCCACGTCCTCAGTGAACATCGGACGGACGGCGGATGAACAGGGCGCGTGCACCTGGGGTCACCGCCGCGCGGGGTCGTCTCGAGTTCTTGCTCACCGTGACCGCCGAGCTCGCCCCCGTGACCGTTCCTGCGCCTGCCCACGCACCCGTGCCGCGCGTGCTGGTGAGCGCCGTGGACGCCGCGCTGCTGACCGTGCGCGGGTTGGCTGACGCCTTGGTCGCGTAGCCCTGGAAGCCGGTCGGAAGCCTGTGTTTAGCGTGCCCTGGGAGCTATCTGCCTGTGACCGTCTGCGGCAGGCGGGCCATCCGGCTCGCCAGTGCCGAGAGCGACTGCTCGTGGAACGTCGCCAGCGCCAGGTGGATGCGGTCGCCGAAGCGGCCTGTCCAGTGCTCCCGGTCGAACGCCTCCGGCCCGAGGAGCGCACCGAGGTAGGACCCCGCGGTCGCGCCGAAGGAGTCCGTGTCGTTGCCCTGACAGACCTGCTTGCCGATGCCGTCCCCGACGTCGGACGCGAAGCGGGCGGTGACGAAGAGCGTCCCGACCTCCTGGTAGACGCGGCAGTGCGAGTACTCCCCGAAGCGGCCGTGGATGCGCGCGTACCCGTCGAGCCAGTCCGAGGCCTGCTCCACCAACGACAGGGACTCCTGCACGATCGCGGCGAACCGGCTGCGCGGAGGCACGACGGACAGCGCAGACCTGAACGGCCCCAGGCGATCTGACGAGGACGAGACCAGTGCGGTGGCGATCGCGGCCGCCACGAACATCGTGCTGTAGACCCCCGTACGGCGGTGGGTGACCGTCGCGTCACGGTGGGCCAGCTCGGCGGCGAGCCCGGGGTCCCCGGGACAGGCATACCCGTAGGCGTCCGCGCGGATGAGTGCCCCGCAGTGCTCGTCGTACGGGTTGAGGACCGTCGCCCACGGGCCGGGTGGGAAGTCGGAGCCGGCAGTCCCGAGCAGCAGCGCCTGGGCCGCGGCGAGCAGCTGCGTGCGCTCGGGCCCGAAGGTGCCGAGGACGGGCAGCTGCAGCAGCCACGACCGGCGTACGTCGTCGTGGGTGAACGCGGTGCCGTGCCGCTCCAGCAGCAGCATCGCCAGCACCGTGTAGTTGAGGTCGTCGTCCTCGCACACGTGCGAGATGCGCTCCCTCACCAGCTCGGGCCACTGGCCCTGCGGCACGCGCAGCTGCGCGTTGGTGGCCTCGGTGACGTAGTCCCGCAACGGCCACTCACCCGCCGACTCGAGCACCGAGCGCAGCTCGTCCAGCGTGGGGTCGAACTCGAACGGCTTGCCGAGGACGCATCCGGAAACCCTTGCGTACCAGGCGGTCTCGATCCGGGCAGAGACGTCCCCGGCCGGAACCTTCTCAGGCCAGGACGAGCACGCGGCCCTGATCTCCTCCAACGAGGACGGCTCGTCGTACGGCCAGTCGGCACGCAGGGGCAGGTCGGCCAGCGACGACGCCACCGTGAGCAGGGCGTCGTAGGACTCCGGCGTCGCCGCCAGCCGCTCGGCCCAGCCGGTGACGTCGTGCCCCTGCTCCTGTTTGTCCCCGAGCACCTGGGCGACCAGCGCCCGCAGCGTCGGCAGGTCGGGGAGCAGCGTCCTCATCGCGTCCGAGTCACCTTCGCGAGCCCCTTCGGGTCGTCAGGGTCGACCCCGACGGCCCGGGCCCACGCGAGCGCGAGGCACTGGCCGGCCACGACCCGGACGACCTGGTCGAGGGCCGGGTCGCCGGTCGTGGCGACCCGGACCCGGCGTACGTCGACCCTGTCGAGCGCCGCCGCGTTCGGGTCGTGGTCGTCGAGGAGCGCGAGCACCGGGGCGTGCACCGCGGCCGGCCCGTGCAGGAAGTCCACGACCGACTCCGGTACGGCCGCGAGCCCCGCCACCTCGGCCAGCTTGAGCGCCACCTCCTCGGCCACGGCCTGTCCGGCGAGCCCGCCCGCGACGACGAAGCCGGGCGGAGTCCCGCCGACCAGGTGCGCCCGGCTCGTCTCCTGGGCAGCCGCGTCGGCTAACGCGGCCAGGGCGTCGGACGAGAGCGGCGCGGCGAGCGCCCGCAGCCGCACCATCGCGGTGGTGACCGACTTGGTGGCCGGCACGACCGCCTCGTCGCCCGCGTCGCAGCGCAGCACCGCGTCGGCGAGCGCCTCCAGCGGCGAGCCGAGGACGTTCGTCACCACGAGCACCCCGCTGCCGGCCGTGCGGGCGGCACGCGCGAGGTCGAGCAGCGCGGGGGTCGCCCCAGACTGCGAGACGACGACGAGCAGGTCGTCGCCGGACAGCCCCGGCTGCGGCACGCCCTCGCCGGGGGCCGGGAGGACCGTCGCGACGCTGCCGCGCAGCGTCTCGAGGCAGGCTGCGCCGAACGCCGCCACGTGCCGCGACGACCCGATCCCGACGAGCCGCACCACGTGGTGGCGCTCGACGAGGGCTCTGGCCGCCGAGAGGTCAGGCAGCCGGCGGAGCAGCGACGGCTGCTGCGCGATGTCGTGCGCGAGCAGCGACGGGTCGACGCTCACCGCCGACGGCGGATCCGCCGGCCGCCCAGACCCAGCAGGACCGCCGCCCCGGCTGCGGGCACGCCGTCCCGGTTGTTGCGAGGGGGGCACATCGTCGAGTGTCCCGCCACGGTGCAGGGGGGCGTGGCCGCGAGGTAGATCGCCGACGTCATCGCCAGCATCCCGACCTCGTAGCGGCAGTACGCCGTCTGCCCGCCGACGACCGGGTCGCACAGCTGCTTGCGCTGCGCGGCGCCGTCTGGGGTGTAGAGCGCGGCGCGCACCCAGCCGGGCTTCGCGGGTGAGGTGAAGTCGACCGTCCCGCCCGGGAGCAGAGGGGTATCGGTGAGCAGTGTGGTGCCGTTGGCCCGGACCTCCACGAACCCGGTCCCGGGCAGTCCGAGTGCGCGCACCCGCATCGGCGTGCCCGGCGGCACGGTGTCGCCCGTCATCGACTCGTACGTGCCGTCGCGGTCCACGTCGGCTTCGAGCAGCAGCTGCGTGGCGCCCGCCAACGGGCTCTGCAGGGAGATCGACGTACGACCGCCGCGGATCGCGTCGAGCACCCCGCGCGCGGAGCGCTCGGTGGCGAACACCCACGTCGTCGGGTTGCCGACGCCTTGGGCGGCCGCGATCGAGACCCAGTGGGAGTCACCGCCGCCGGTCGCGGCCACGTGCCAGCCGCGGTCGAGCATGCACTCCCAGAAGAAGATGGCGTCGTCGTTCGCGGCCGAGGCCGGCATCGGCCTCTGCAGGATGTGGTTGGTGTTCCAGACTTCGACGGAGTTGACCGGCACGTCGTAGCCGTAGCCCCACATGAGGCTCTTGGTGTCGTCGCACGAGGTCATCTCGTGATTGATGCCGTCCGCCGGGTGGTTGGCCTGGAAGCTGCCGCCGTCCGCGCGCAGCGCTTCCGCCATCGCGTTCACGTCGGCAGCGTCCTGGTGGCCCGCCGGGTACACGTGCGTCGCGCCGAGCATCTGGGCGTGCCCGTGGATCGAGTTCTCGTAACCCGGGACGCCCACCACGCCCGAGGTCCCGAAGCCCGGGTCGTTCACCGAGCCGACGCCCGAGTCCTGCGGGCTGCCGTCGGAGTGGTGGTCGGTGATGGCGAGGTAGTCGAGCCCCTTGAGCGCAGCCTCGGCGAACCGCTCCTGCACCGTGCCCCCCAACGTGTAGACCTGGTCGAGATCGGTGTTGCTGTCACCCATGCCGAGCATGTCCAGCGGGGTGCCGAGGGGCAGGGAGCCGAGCGGCACCTGGTCGACCGGCGTGTTCGTGGGGTCCTGGAAGTACGAGCCCTTCTGCCCTCGCGGGCAGTACGCGTCGTGGCTGTAGCACGTGTGCACGTGCAGGTCGCCTGCGAGCCACTCGCCGGTGTGGCCGCCGGCGGCCGCGCTGACCCAGACCGGCGCCGAGTAGCCGAGCACCTCCGACCCGCTCCGCACCCGGAGGAAGACGTACGACGCGCCGGTCGTCGGGTGGAGCACGGTCGTCAGCTGGTCGGTGCCCCTGGCCACGACCTGGCCACGCGTCGTGACCAGCTCGAGGGTCAGCCCGGTGTGTCCCGGCCAGGTCCCGAACGCGGCCACGTCGAGCGGCGCGCCGCTCGGGCGCGTCAGGCGGGAGCCCATGACGTTGCCGTCGACCGTGAGGCCGAGCCGGATGTCGCCGTACCGCACGGCGTACATGCGCCGCGCCAGCATCGCCGCCTTGAGGGCCGCCGGGGACCGGTTGGTGGCAAGCAGGACGGTCTTGGCCTGCGCGGGGTTGCCCCACTCGTCACCGTGGTCGTGCCCGAGGTCCTCGGCACCGACGGGTGCGACGTGCCAGCCCTTGTCGAGCACGTGCGCGTAGTAGCCCTCCGGGTAGGAGTCGGTGTCCTTCGTCGAGCCGAACTCCTTCATGCTGTTCCAGACCTCGAGCCCCACGGCCTGCTGGTCGACGCGCGGGTCGAAGGCGAAGTCGTTCCAGTTGCGGGACGTCTCGTCGGGCAGGCCGGTCTGCTGGCGCACGGGCTTGACCAGGTCCTTGTCGCCAGGGTGGTTGAAGGTGAACACGCCGTCCGAGCCGCCCGCGAGCTCGCGCCGCCGGGTCAGCCAGTCGTAGAGCGCCTTCGGCGTGGGCTCGGTGGTCTTGGCGTTCGCGTAGTTGCTCGAGAAGTAGACGTTGATGTGCCCGTAGACGTCCGAGGTCCACTCGAAGCCCTGGAAGGCCCCGAAGTCCTTCGTGGTCGCGGCCTTCGCCTGCTCCTTGGTGGCCTCCCACTTGCGCGGCCCGTCCGGGCCGGCCTCCGGGCACACTGCCGTCGCCTGCACCTGCGTGACCGGGTCGCGGTCCGTGGGGTGGTTCGGGTCGGGCAGGCAGTACTGGCTCGTGCTCATCGGCACGCCGAGGAAGTCGCTGTGGTCGCTGCCGCCCATGAAGTCGAGGCCGAACCGCTTGCCCGACGCGAAGAACGTCGCGGGCGTCGTCGGGACGTAGCCGTCGGAGTAGCTGCTGTGCTCGTGCATCGAGCCGACGTACGGCGTGTAGCCGGCCTCGAACGTGCCGAGCGGGGGCATGGGCGGGTTCGGCGTGGTGCCTGCCGTCCCGGCGTACAGCGTCGCGACGGGCTTGTCGGTGACGTCCGGCAGCCCGCCGGTGCGGCCGGCGAGCGCCGAGCCGGCGAGGGGGAGCGCGACCGCGAGGGCGGCGGCGCCCGAGACCAGCACGAGAACGGGGCGGGACGTACGCATCGGCTGCGCGGCTCCTGTCGGTCGGTCAGGCGTGGTACGGCGCGCGCGGGTCGGGCGGCCGCGGGGTCTGCGGTTCGGTGGAACGGCTCAGCAGCAGGTGGCGCAGCCCCCAGGCCGCTGCGGACTTGGTGCCTGGGGCCGCCGTCGGGACCACGGTGCGGCCGGGGAGCGCGGCAGCCAGGAGGTCGACCAGCTGCGGGTAGCGCCGGGTCATCCCGCCGGCGAGCACCACGAGCCGGGGTACGGCGAGCGGTTCCCCCTCGACGGCGCGGGCCAGCGCGGTCGCGGTGGCCCGCAGCTGCGCGTCGGTGAGCGGCTCGGGCAGCGCCCAGCCGCCGGCCACGGTCTCGAGGCAGCCGGTGCGGCTGCAGCGGCAGGGGCTGTCACCGAAGGAGCCGGTGTGGGCGAACAGGTTCGCGGTGGCCCGGCCGTCGATGACGACGGCGCCGGCGACCCCTGTGCCGAGCCCGAGGAAGACCAGGTCGGGGTTCCCGGGACGCAGCGCCGACTCGCCCAGCGCGGCCGCCTCGCCGTCGTTGCACACCACGACGGCCGGGCGGGCCAGCCCGAGCACCTGTGCCGGGTCGACGTCCCACCAGTCGAGGTTCGAGGCGGCGACCACCCGGTCGCCCTCGACGATGCCGGGCACGGCGATGAGCAGCGGCAGGTCATCGGGCACGTCCAGCCCTGCCACCCGGCGGACCTCCGGCCCCGGGCCGAGCAGGACCGTCTCGACGCTGCCGCCCCCGACCTCCACGCAGGCCAGGACGGGGGGCGCGGTCGGGTCGGCGGCCCTGGTCACACGCCCTCCTTCCCCGGTCGCTGCGCTTGCGTCCGAACGCGCGGTCACGTCCGGGCAGAATGTATGCGACATTTACAAATATCACCAGGGCTGACAGGATGTGATCCGTGCGGTCCCCCCAGCTGCTGCGCGCGCGCCGAGCGCTGCTCCCCGACGGCATCCGGCCGGCCGAGGTGCTCGTCGAGGACGGCCGGCTGGCCGCCGTGGCCGACCGCGTCGACGCGCCGGCGGACGCGGTGGTCCGCGAGGTCCCGGTGCTGTCGCCAGGCTTCGTCGACCTGCACGTGCACGCCCTCGACGGGTGCGGCACGGTCGGCACCCCGGACGTCCCTGGCCTGAGCCACGCCCTCGCCCGTCGCGGCGTCACCTCGTTCCTTGCCACGACCGTGGCCTCGCCGGTGGCCGACCTGCTGCCCTTGCTCGTGCCCGCGGCCGTGACCGGTGCGCGTTGCGTGGGCGTCCACCTCGAGGGGCCGTGGCTCGCGAGCGGTCACGCCGGCGCTCAGCCGCGCGAGGGGCTCGCCGCCCCCTCGGTCGCCGACCTCGAGGTGCTGCTGGCCGCCGGGCCGCCCGCGATGGTCACGCTCGCTCCCGAGCTGCCCGGTGCCGACGCCGTGCTGGCCCGTGCGGTGGCCGCCGGTGTGGTCGTCGCGCTGGGCCACTCCGGGGCGTCGTACGACGAGGCTGCCGCCGCGGTCCGGGCCGGTGCGCGCCACGTCACCCACTGCTTCAACGCGATGCGCCCGCTGCACCACCGCGAGCCGGGGCTCGCGGGTGCGGCGCTCGACCTGGCCGAGGTGAGCATCGAGGTGATCGCCGACGGTGTGCACCTGCACCCGGCGGTGGTGCGGCTGCTCTGGCGGGCGTGCGGCGCCCGGCGCGTGTGCCTGGTCAGCGACGCGGTCGACCTCGAGGCGCCGGACGTGCGCGGCGACGGCGACGCCACCCGGCGTCCCGACGGCACCCTCGCCGGCAGCCGGGTCGGCCTGGACCAGGCGGTCCGCAACTGCGTGGCGTGGGGCATCCCGCTCGCGGACGCGCTTACGATGGCCTCCACCACGCCCGCCGGCGTCCTCGGCCACGACGCGGTCCTCGTGCCCGGCGCCGTCGCCGACCTAGTCGCGCTCGACGACGAGCTCGGGGTCGTGTCCACATGGGTAGACGGGGAGGTCGTGTGGCAGCGCTGACGCCACGGGTCGTGCAGACGGCCCGCGGGCCGGTCGAGGTGGCGGAGGCCGGCGACGGTCCCGCGCTGCTCGTCGCCCACGGCATGCCGGGGGACTGGCGGCAGGCGCGCCTGCTCGCCGAAGACCTCGCCGGCCCGGCCCGCGTGCTGCTGGTGACCCGGCCCGGCTACGGCCGCACCCCGCTGTCGTCGGGGCGGTCAGCGGTGGAACAGGCGGCGCTCTACCGCGCGCTGCTCGACGCGCTCGACATCCCCGAGGTCGTGGTGCTCGGCATCTCCGGGGGCGGGCCGTCGTCGTACGCCTTCGCCGCCGGCCACGCGGACCGCTGTGCCGGGCTGGTGCTGTGCTGCGCGGTCCGTGGCGGGATGCTCGAGCCCACACGGGCGATGCGCCGGCTCGCCGCCGTACCGGGGCTGTGGTCCGCGCTCGCGACCACCACGCGCGGGGTGGAGCTGCTGCGCCGCAGCCCACGTGTGCCCGACGTCGCAGGCTGCACCCCGGCCGAGCAGCGACTGCTCAGCCGGCCGCGGGTGCTCGAGGCGGCACGGGTCTTCGCGGCCGAGCGGCGCTCGACCGTGCGGGGCCGGGGGTTGCGCAACGACACCCGTCAGCTCGGCGCCGCGCCGCCCGCGTGGCGCTGCGGCATCCACGTCCCGGTGCTCGTGATGCACGGGGAGCAGGACGAGGTCGTGCCGCTGTCACACGCGGAGAGCTACGCCGCCACGATCGCGGGCGCGCGCCTCCAGGTGCTCGCCGGGCTGGGCCACCTGGTGCCTGTGTTCGCGCGCGACGAGCTGGCAGCCGAGCTCCGCGGGCTGCTCTCTCAGTAGCTCGCCGGCCCGACCCACGTCGGGAACGGGTTCAGCGTCGGCACCTTCACCTCGGTGAAGTACCGCAGCATCCAGTACGGCGTGAGGAAGTCGATCCCCGGCTCCCGCCAGGTGGCCGCCTCCTGGCCGTCGAGGATGGTCGGCTCGCGCTGCCAGAGGAAGTCGGTGGGGGCCCGCTGGGCGACCGATAGCGGCCGGGCCGCGCGCAGCTGTGTCGCCGTACCCGGGAACCAGGTGACCGCACCTGCGGGAGTCCCGAGCTCGTACTGGTCCTTCGGGACGCAGGTGATCTCGGCGCCGCAGCGCGTGCTGTTCTTGACGACCGCGCCACCGGAGGTGTTCTGCCGGTACTGCAGCCACTCGCGCAAGTGCGTGACTGCGGCGTCCCGGCGGGAGGCCTCGCCGGTGGCGGCGTAGGTGATCGCCTCGAAGTGCGCGTTCACGTCGTCACCGGTGGTCTTGTCCATCACGGACACCGCCTGTGCGACCAGGGCCCGCTCGGCACCCGTGGTGGTCCGCAGCAGGTTGAAGGCCGTCAGGTGGTGCAGGTTGAACTTGTAGTAGCCGTCGTTGGGCTGCAGCGCGTCGACCTCCATGGAGGCGGCGAGCTGCGGTCCCTCGGTCGCGAGCTCCTCCGCCCACACGGCGTCCCACTTGAGGCGGTCCGCCGCGCCGCCGTCGTCGAGGACGTGGCGGACGGCGTTGGTGAGGTTGAGCCGGGCCATCGGCACGTAGACGAACAGCGGGCTGACGAAGCCGTCGAAGTCGTGCTTGGCGCTGACGTAGCCGGTCGGGCGCGGGTAGCACCAGCCGTACTTGAGGAGGAACTCGCCCATCGACAGCAGGTCCGCGCGGATCTGGTCGGTGAGGTCGCGGGCGTCCCTGCCGAGCATGTCGTACGCCGTGAGCAGCCCGAAGGTCAGACCGGCGTAGGTGTCCCGGCTCGGCGACGTCTCGCAGTCGTAGGTCTTGCCGTCGCCGTGCGTCCAGGTGATCTCGTACACCCGGTTGTCGTGGTCCTGCGTCGGGTTGTCGGGGTAGGCGCTGGGCGCGCCGATGCCCATCGGACCAGACCCCTTGAGGGTGCAGGCCCGCATGATCATGCCCTTCTGGCCCTGCACCACCTCGGTCCCTCCGAAGTCGGCGAGCCGCTTGTTGCCGCCGAGCGGGTAGCCCGCCGGGTCGGCAGTCGGCACGTGGAAGTGGCCGGTCCAGTCCTCGGCGATCGTGATGTCGCGGTGCTCCGCGGCGAGGATGGTGCGCATCCGCTCCATGGCCTGGTCGCGCTGCGCGGTCCAGAAGTCGTAGGCGTCGTCGCCGTGGTGCACGTGCACGAGGTGCGCCTTGGCTGTCGCGTACCGAAGCGCCTCGCCACCCAGGTAGACCCCGGTCCACAGCCCGCTGTCGCCCCAGGCGCCGGTGCCGACGACCTGGCCCGGCACCTGCTCCGCGGTGGCGAACCCGACCGGGACCGCCTTCCCCTGCTGCAGGTTGTCGGCCATCTTCGTCTCGAGATCGGCCATCGCGGCGACGTCGGCGGAGGAGCCGAGCGGCCCGTCGGCGAGCGGCACGGGCTTGTCGGCCCGGGCCGACAGCGGCAGGCACACGGAGGCCAGGAGCAGCCCGGTGAGGGCGAGGCGGGTACGCGTCACGAGGAAAATGTAAGGGACGCTTACTTATCTGGGAAGGGCCCCTGCCCGGGCATCGAGGTCACGCGCCAGCTCGGTGAGCCGGGCGAACGCCGCCTCGTCGCCGACGTCGCTCGGCTTGCGGATCTCGACGAAGTCGGCCGTCGGCAGCACCTCCGCGACCCGCCGCGCCACCGCGATCGGGTGGATGAGGGGGTCCTTGTCCCACGCGGCCACGGTCGCCGGCACGTCGACCGCCGGCAGCCGCGCGGGGTCCACCGCTCGCTGGTCGGGGATGAGGCGCATCGCCGACAGCAGCGACGCGAGGTCGTGGGTGCGCGCTGCGGCCACCTTCGCGAGGGCCGTCTCGTCGAGCCCGATGTCGCGCGGGTCGTGGCCGGTGATCGCCTTGACCACGTGCGGCTCGCCACGCAGAGCCGCCAGGCGCACGTGCCCCCGGATGAGCCACCAGTGCGGCCGCCGGGGCCGGGCCAGCGCGTTCGCCCCCGGGGCGACGAGCAGCAGGCCCCGGGTTCGGCCCGGGTGCTCGACCGCGTGCCGCAACGCGGTGTTCGCGCCGTGCGAGCCGCCCGCGACCAGTGGCCGCGCGAACCCCACGTGGTCGAGCATCCGCTCGAGGTCGTCGGCGATGACGTCGTACCGGTAGCGCTCCCGCTCGTGCACCGGCGTCGACCGGCCGTGCCCGCGCGTCGAGTACGACAGCACCCGGAACTCCTGGCTCAGCGCCTGCACCAGCGGCCGGGACTCCGCGAGGCTTCCGGACAGCCCGTGCAGCCACACCAGCTCCGGGCCGTCCCCGCATACGTCGTACTCGAGCTCCACGTCACCGCTGACTGCGCGCACGCGCACTCCCTTCGTCGCCGCCAGACGGTACGGCGGGAAGCCGGCGACCTTCAGACCACCAGGCGGAAGGTCTCCGAGAGCACGAGCCCGGCCGCCCCGAGCAGCGCGGCCTCGGTGTCGAGCGAGGAGAAGGTCACCTGCACGTCGGGTGCGAGGTGGCCGAGGGAGTGCTCGCGCGTCGCCTCCTCGACCGCCGCGCGCACCGCCTCCCCGCCGCCCACGACGTCGCCGTGCAGGATCAGCCGCCGGGTGCCGAGCAGGTTGACGAGGTTGCCCAGCCCGGCTGCGAGGTGCTGCACGTAGCGGTCGAGCAGCGCCGCCGCACGCGGGTCGTCGGACCCGGCCAGCGCGGCCGTCGTCACCTCCGCGGGTAGCCCAGCGGCCACCGCCTCGGCCCGCAGCCACCGCAGCGTCGCGACCGTCTCCCAGCAGCCGTGCAACCCGCACCGGCACGGCTCGCCGTCGAGCACCACGGCGGTGTGGCCGAACTCGCCGACCTTGCCGTCCTCGCCGCGGTACACCCGCCCGTCGAGCACCAGCCCCACGCCGAGCCCGTCGCCGGTCTGCACCGACGCGAACGTCCGCAGGCCACGCGCGTCACCGAACCACTTCTCACCGAGCGCCTGCGCCCGGGCGTCGTTGTCGAGCAGCACCGCCAGCCCGAGCCGCGTCGACAGCGCCGACGTGAGTCCTCTCCCGACCGCACCGGGCAGCTGGGCGGACCCGATGACCTCGCCGGCCTGGGTGTCGCACACGCCGGGCACGACCACGCCGAGTCCGAGCACCTCCTCGCCCTCGGGCAGCACCCTGCGCGCGGCCTTCTCGACCGCGTCGACGAGTGCGCGTTTCGGGGCGGTACGCGTGTCGAGCGAGACCGTGGCGTCGTGCAGCCGCTCGCCTCGGGCGTTCACCAGCGCGGCCACCACTGCGTCCGGGGTGAAGCCGACGGCCACCGAGAGCCCCGCCCGCTTGCCGAACCACAGCGGCCGTCCTGGCTTGCCGACCTGACCGTGCCGGTCGGGCTCCTGCTCCTCGACGAGACCAGCGTCCAAGAGGGTCTGCACGATGGCCCCGATGGTCGCTCGCGGCACGTGCGCGAGCCGCGCGAGGTCGGCCCGGCTCAACGCGCCGTGGTCGCAGAACGCCTGCAGCACCCGCGACCGGTTCAGGTCGCCGATCAGGTGCGTGGTGAGCAGGACGGGCATGCAGGAAACCTAGCCCGCGACCGTCTCGACCTCCGCGAGCGTCGGGAGCCCGCCCCGGGCCCCGGCTGCCTTGACCGACAGCGACGCGGCCCGAGTTGCGAACGACGCCGCCTCCGGCAGCGCCCAGCCCCGGGCCACGCCGTACGCCAGCGCCGCCGCGAAGCAGTCGCCCGCGCCGGTGGTGTCGACCACGTCCACCCGTACGGCGGGAAGCCGGACCTCCTCGTCGCCGACGACCACGAGACAGCCGCGGGCGCCCAGGGTCACGACCACCGTGCGGGAAGCGGCTGAACCGAGCAGCTCCCACTCGGTCTCGTTGACGACGAGCACGTCGACATCGGCGAGTAGCGCGGCCGGCAGCGGCTGGGCCGGCGCGGCGTTGAGCACGACCGGCACCCCGACCTCGCTGGCCGTGCGCGCGGCCGCGGCCACGACGTGCAGCGGCACCTCGAGGGACAGCAGCAGCACGTCGCCCGCGACGGCTTCGGGCGGCGTGACGAACGCGTTGGCTCCGGGCGTGACGACGATGCAGTTCTCGCCGTGCGGGTCCAGCATCACCAGCGCGTGCCCGGTCTGCGCCGTCGTGATGCGCACGCCGCTGACGTCGACACCTGCAGCCTCCAGGGCCGCGAGGGAGTAACGGCCGTGCTCGTCGTCACCGACCGCCGAGACCAGTCGCACCCGGGCACCCAGCCGGGCGAGCGCCACCGCCTGGTTCGCGCCCTTGCCGCCGGGCTCGCGCCGCCAGCCCGGGCTGAGCACCGTCTCCCCGGGCGCCGGCAGTCGCGGGACCGACAGCACCTGGTCGACGTTGGTGCTGCCGACGACCAGCGCGCGGACGCTCACTTCCCGCGGACGAGGTCGAGGAACTCGGTGCGGGTGCGCGGGTCGTTGCGGATCGTGCCGTGCAGCGCGGACGTGACCGTCATGGTCTCCGGCACGCGCACGCCGCGCAGCCGCATGCACATGTGCTCCGCCTCCAGCACCACGCCGACTCCGCGCGGCGACAGCTGCTCCTCCAGCCAGTCGGCGATCTGCTGGGTCATCCGCTCCTGCACCTGCAACGAGCGGCTGAAGTGCTCCACGACCCGGGCCAGCTTCGACAGCCCGAGGATGCGGTCCTTCGGCAGGTACCCGACGTGCGCCCTGCCCACGAACGGCAGGAGGTGGTGCTCGCACAACGAGTGGAACGGGATGTCCCGCACCATGACCAGCTCGTCGTACCCCTCGTTGTTGGGGAACGTCGTCGGGTCGACGTCCGCCGGCGTCAGCAGCTCGCGGTAGGCCAGCGCGACCCGCTCCGGCGTGCGCTTGAGGTGCTCGCTTGAGGGGTCCTCGCCGAGGGCCACGAGCAGGTCGTGCACGGCCTTCACGGCGGCGTCGACGTCGACCTGGGTCACGGCCCGCACCGTATCTGATGCGGTTTCGTCGCTTACCGTGGTGCCGTGCCCGATCCTCTCGCCACCTGGTGGCCGCGCCGGTCGTCCTGGCCGCAGCTGCCGGTCGCCGACCTCGTCGCGCGCAAGGCGGGGCGGAGCGTGTCGGTCGTCGTCCCCGCGCGGGACGAGGCCGCCACGGTGGTGGGTGTCGTCGAGCCGCTCGTGCACGAGCTGGTGCCCGCCGGGCTCGTCGACGAGGTGCTCGTCGTGGACGGCCGCTCGAGCGACGGCACCGCCGCTCTCGCCGTCGCCGCCGGCGCGCGTGTCCTCACCGTCCCCGAGCGGTACGACGGGCACGCCCTCGCCGGCAAGGGCGGCGCGCTGTGGTGGGCGCAGCAGCAGGCGGTGGGCGACCTGCTCGTGTTCCTCGACGCTGATGTGGCGCCGTCCCGGGCCGCCACCGCATCGGCACTGCTGACGCCGCTGCTGCTCGACCCCACCGTCCGGTTCGTGAAGGCCGCCTTCGACCGGCCGCTGACCGTCGACGGGGTGCTGCACCACGGCAGCGGCGGACGCGTCACCGAGCTCACTGCCCGGCCGTTGCTGAACGCCTGGTGGCCCCAGCTGGCTGGCTTCGTGCAGCCGCTGTCCGGCGAGCTCGCCGCCACCCGCGAGCTGCTCGAGCGGCTGCCCTTCGCGACCGGGTACGCCCTGGAGATCGCCATGCTCGTCGACGTGCTCGAGCTGGCCGGGCTGGACGCGATGGCGCAGGCCGACATCGGCGAGCGCCGGCACCGGCACCACAGCGACGCGACCCTGGGGCGGATGGCGGCCGAGGTCCTCGCCGCCGCCCTGTCCCGGCGCGAGGTCCCGGCCACGGAGCGGCTCGTGCAGTTCACGCGCGCCGATCACGGCTTTGACTCGCAGGCCTCCGAGGTCGCCGTGCGGCACCTGCCGCCGGTCGTCTCGCTCGCCAGCGAGCGCGCCAGCTAGTGACTCCGCTGCGGATCCGCGGAAAGGAGCTGCCGTCGACGTCGCTCGTCATGGCGATCGTCAACCGCACGCCGGACTCGTTCTTCGACAAGGGCCGGACCTTCGGGCTGTCCGCCGCCCTCGACCGCGTCGACCAGGTCGTCGAGGAGGGCGCGCACATCGTCGACATCGGTGGCGTGAAGGCGGCTCCGGGCAAGGAGGTGCCGGTCGACGAGGAGGCCCGACGCGTCGTGGAGCTGGTGGCCGCGGTCCGCGACCGCCACCCGGAGGCCGTCATCAGCGTCGACACCTACCGGGCGGCGGTGGCCCGCGAAGCCCTGGAGGCCGGGGCCGACCTCGTCAACGACGCCTGGGAGGCACCCGAGCCCGAGACCGCCCGGGTCGCCGCGGAGTACGGCGCCGGGCTGGTCTGCACCCACGCCGGCCATCTCCCGCCCCGCACCCGGCCCCATCGGATCGGCTTCCGCGACGTGGTGGCCGACGTCGTCGCCACCCTGACCGCGATGGCCGAGAAGGCCGTGTCGGAGGGCGTGCCGCGCGCGGGCGTGCTGATCGACCCGGGCCATGACTTCGGCAAGAACACGCGGCACTCGCTGCTGCTCACCGACCGCACGGCCGACCTGGTCGACACGGGCTGGCCCGTTCTGATGGCCTTGTCCCGCAAGGACTTCGTGGGCGAGACCCTCGACCTGCCGGTCGACGACCGGCTCGAGGGGACGCTCGCCGCCACGGCCGTGTGCGCCTTCCAGGGCGCGCGGGTGTTCCGCGCCCACGACGTCGCGGCGACGCTGCGGGTGCTGCGGATGGTGGACGCGATCCGCGGCCACGTCGAGCCGCTCGTCGACGTGCGAGGCCTGGCATGACGAGCGCCGTCGCCTTCGTCCCGTCGGCGCCGTTCCTGCTGCTCGGGTCCGGTCCCGAGGACCTGCGGGCCTCGATCGACGACGCCCTGCGTGCCCTGACCGGCGACGTCGTGGTGGTCGGCGCCGCGCCCCGAGGCGGCTGGTGGGAGGGGAGCGTCGACCTCACGCCGTACGGCGGGCGCGGAACCCCGTCGGATGACCCGCTGCCCTTGGCGCTCGCCGTCGGGCGCACCCTGCTCGGCGACCGGCCGCACCGGCTGTGGGGGGTGCCCGCCGATGGGCTGCCCGAGGCGGACAGCCTGCTCGTGGTCGCCGATGGCACCGCGAAGCGCAGCGAGAGAGCCCCGGGCCATCTCGACCCCCGCGCCGAAGCCTTCGACCACGCGGTGGCCAAGGCGCTCGACACCGCCGACGCCGCGGCGCTCCTGGCGCTCGACCCGGCGCTGGCAGAGCAGCTGTGGGTGCAGGGTCTGCCGGCCTGGCGGGCGCTGGCCGCCGTACCCGGTCCGTGGCAGGCGGAGGTGACGTACGCGCAGGCTCCGCACGGCGTGGGGTACGTCGTCGCCACCTGGCTGCGTCCCTGATCCCACTACAGGTCGAGCGGGTTCGGGCCGATGCCCGATCTGCCGCATTTCGACAGGTGGGTGGGATGAGCACGGACAACCGGGACCGCAGCTACGTGGCGGCGGTCAACAGCACGACCTCGCTGGTGTACGCGTCGATCTTCGCGATCGCCCTCACCGTCGACCAGCTCGTCTCCGCGACCCCGCCGCGGTCGACGGCGCTGTGGGCCGGGCTCGTCGGGCTGAGCGCCGCCCAGGCCGTCGCTTACGCCGTCTTCAACGTCTGGGAGAAGCGCAACGCCTTCATGCAGGAGCGCGTGCAGCTGACCCAGACCGTGGCGATCTTCGCATCGCTGCCCTACATCGGCTTGCAGGTCGGTGTGACCGGCGGTGTGAAGGGCCCGTACTGGGGCCTGTTCGTCCTGTCCTGCATCATGTCCGGCCTCGTCATGCGCCAGGGGCTCGCGCTCGTGTTCGGCGTCAGTGCCGGCGCGACCGTGATCGTTGCCTCTGTCGCCGCGGGGTCGGCCACACAGGACAACGTCGGCGACCTGACGTGGGTGTGCCTGCTGTTCCTGTTCGTCACCTGGGTGACCTCCAACCTCGGCAACGGTCTGCGGGCGCTCGAGGCCAGGGCGCAGACCGAGCGGCAGGTGCTCGAGGCGCGGGTCGACGAGCTGTCGTTGGAGCTTGACCGGGCCGCGGGCGGCGACCTGTCCGTCGCGGTCAGCGAGGGTGTGGGCCACGAGGCGCTGGACCGGCTCGGTGGCTCCTTCAACACCACGGTGGCGAACCTGCGCAGCCTCGTCACCCAGATCCGCGGCGGCGGCGACCAGATCGCGTCCTCGGCCAGCCAGCTGCTGGCGACGGCAGAGGAGCACGCCGCGTCCGCGACCCAGCAGAGCTCGGCCGTCTCCGAGACCACCTCGACCATCGAGGAGCTGGCCGCCACGGCGGCCCAGATCGCCGAGACCAGCGAGGCGGTGGCCCGCTACGCCGCTGAGACGCTGCGCTTCGCCGAGGAGGGCCGCAACGCGGTGTCCGCCTCGGTGGAGAGCATGGACACCATCGCGGAGCGGGTGGACTCGATCGCGTCGCGGGCGTTGAGCCTGGGGGAGAAGAGCCACGAGATCGGTCGCATCCTCGACGTCATCGACGACCTGGCCGACCAGACCAACCTGCTGGCCCTGAACGCCGCGATCGAGGCGGCGCGGGCCGGTGAGCACGGCCGGGGCTTCGCGGTCGTCGCCTCCGAGGTGCGCAAGCTGGCGGAGCGGGCCCAGGAGTCGACCGGGCAGATCCAGGCGATCGTGGGGGAGATCCAGGCGGAGACCAACAGCACGATCATCGCGTCCGAAGAGGGCGCCAAGGAGGTGCGCGCGGGGACCACCCTGGCCCGCGGCGTCGTCGAGGCGCTGGAGCGGATCAGCGGCATGGTCGATGAGACAACCACCGCGGCCAAGGAGATCTCGATCGCCACGCAGCAGCAGCGGTCCGCCTCCGACCAGGTCGTCTCGGCGATGACGCAGGTGAGCGACGTGGCGAGGCAGTACGCCGTCGGGTCCCGCCAAGCGGCCGCGGCCGCCGCGCAGCTCAACGTGCTCGCCGCCGAGCTGCGCTCGAGCATCTCCCAGTTCCGCACCACCTGACGCGCTGCCGTCGCGTCCGCGGCAGCGTCGCGTGCGTGTGACCGGGGTTTCGGACGCACGCAGGGGCACCCCGGTACGGCGGTAGGCACTCCCTGCGGCATGCTGTCGGCCGTGACACGAGGACCCCTCGCCGGCACCACGGTGGTCGAGCTGGCCGGCATCGGCCCCGGCCCGTTCGCGGCCATGCTGCTGGCGGACCTCGGTGCCGACGTCATCCGGGTGGACCGGGTCGTGCCCGGAGGGCTGCACCTGGCCGCCGACCGCCACGACGTGGTCAACCGGGGCAAGCGGTCCATCGCGGTGAACCTCAAGGACCCCGAGGCGCGCGACCTGGTGCTCGATCTCGTGGCCAAGGCGGACGTCCTCGTCGAGGGCTACCGCCCCGGCGTCGCGGAGCGGCTCGGGCTCGGGCCCGACGACTGCCTCGCCCGCAACCCACGGCTGGTCTACTCGCGCATGACCGGCTGGGGCCAGGACGGCCCCCTCGCGCCGGTTGCCGGCCACGACATCACCTACCTCGCGCTCACCGGTGCCCTGTGGGCCACCGGTCGCGCCGACGAGGCGCCGACCACCGCGCTGAACCTCGTCGGCGACTACGCGGGCGGGTCGCTGTTCCTCGTCATGGGCACGCTCGCGGCGCTGCTGTCGGCCCGCAGCACGGGCGAGGGCCAGGTCGTCGACGCAGCGATGGTGGACGGCGCCAGCGTGCTCACCACGATGTTCACCGCGCTCGCCGGCGGCGGCGCCTGGGACCTCACCAGGCGCGGTGCCAACCTGCTCGACTCCGGCGCCCCGTTCTACGAGGTCTACGAGTGCGCCGACGGCAAGTGGGTCGCGGTCGGCGCCATCGAGGCGCAGTTCTACGCCGAGCTCGTCCGGCTCACCGGCTTCCGCGAGGGGCAGGACGACAGCCGCTTCCTCCAGCCCCCGCCCGACCGGTGGGCCGCCGACAAGGAGGAGTGGAAGGCGCTGTGGCGCACCAAGACCCGTGACGAGTGGGCCGCGATCCTCGGCGAAAGCGACGCCTGCGTGCAGCCGGTGCTCGACTGGCACGAGCGGCTCGAGCACCCGCACCTGGTGGCCCGAGGCACCTACCAGACGTACGACGGCATCACCCAGCCCGCGCCCGCGCCCCGCCTCTCGCGCACCCCGCTGACCGTCGCCTCGCCGCCGCCGATCGTGGGTGAGCACACCACCGAGATCGCCAAGGAGCTCGGGGTGCCCGACGACGTGCTCACCGCCCTGGTCGAGAAGGGCGCGGTGGCACAGGCGTGAGCAGCTGCGACGGCCGCGTCGTCGTCGTCACCGGCGCCGGCCAGGGCATCGGCCGGGCGGAGGCGCTGCTGTTCGCAGCCGAGGGTGCGCGGGTCGTGGTCAACGACCTGCGCGGCGCCGAGGAGGTCGTCGAGGAGATCCGCGCCGCCGGCGGCGAGGCGGTCGCCAACACGGACGACGTCAGCGACGAGAACGGCTCGGGTCGCCTTGTCTCCCAGGCGATCGAGACGTTCGGCAGTCTCGACACCCTCGTCAACAACGCGGGCATCCTGCGCGACCGGATGTTCGTGAACATGGGCTTCGACGACTGGGACGCGGTTATGCGCGTCCACCTGCGCGGCACCTTCGGCCCGACCCACCACGCGGTCGCCTACTGGCGCGCCCAGTCCAAGGCCGGCACCCCCCGGGTCGCCCGGATCGTCAACACCTCCAGCCCGTCCGGCATCTACGGCAACGTCGGGCAGGCCAACTACGGCGCCGCCAAGGCCGGCATCGCCGCCTTCACGCAGATCCTGGGCGAGGAGCTCTGGCGGTACGGCGTGCTGGCGAACGCCATCGCCCCGAGTGCACTCACGCAGATGACGGAGGGCCTGCCCGGGTACAAGGAGCGCCTCGACGAGCTCGAGGCCCGCACCGGTTGGCACAACCCCGGAGGGCCGGAGAACATCGTCGCCCTCGTGGTGTGGCTCGGTTCGCCGCTCGCGACCGTCAACGGGTGTGTCTTCAACGTCAGGGCCGGTCACGTGAGCGTGGCCGAGGGATGGCGGCCGGGGCCGTCGTACGAGAAGGAAGGGCCGTTCGAGGTGGCGGAGCTGGACCGGGTGCTCCCGGGGCTGGTGGAGCAGGCGCCGCCTCAGGTGGACGCGTACGGACGGCCGAAGGCGTACGGCCCGTGAACGTCGTGATCGTCGGGGCCGGTCTCGCCGGCCTGCGCACCGCGGAAGCCTTGCGCGACAAGGGCTTTGAGGGGTCCCTCACCCTGCTCGGCGAGGAGACGCACCTGCCGTACGACCGGCCGCCGCTGTCGAAGCACGTGCTCCGGGGCGAGCGCGAGCTCATGCTGCTGCGGCCCGAGGACGCGTACGCCGAGCTCGACCTGGTCCTGCGCCTGGGCACGGCGGTGACGGGCCTCGACCCTTCGGCCCGCACGGTGCAGACCACCGAGGGTCCGGTGCCTTACGACCACGTGGTCATCGCCACCGGCGCCACCCCGCGTCGGCTGCCCGGCGCGCCCGGCCACGTGCTGCGCACGGTCGAGGACGCCCGCGGCCTGGCGCCGTTGCTGCGGTCGGGCAAGCGGATCGGCATCGTCGGGGCCGGACTGATCGGCTGCGAGGTCGCTGCGTCGGCCCGCACCAAGGGTGCCGAGGTGCACGTCGTCGACGTGCTTCCCAAGCCGCTGGTGCGGGTGCTCGGCGAGGCCGTCGCCGACCGGGTGCTGGCGCTGCACGAGGGGCACGGCGTGGTGTTCCACCTGGGCACTGGTGTAGCGAGCGCGGACGCGCACAAGCTGGAGCTCGTCGACGGCACCGTGCTCGAGGTGGACGCGGTGCTCGAGGCGATGGGCGTCGCGCCGACCACCGGCTGGCTCGGTGGCAGCGGGCTCACCCTCCAGGACGGCGTGGTCTGCGACGAGGTGGGCCAGGCGGGGGACGGTGTCTGGGCCGTCGGCGACGTCGCGCGCTGGGGCGGCACCCGGCACGAGCACTGGACGTCGGCTGCCGATCAGGCCGCCGTCGTCGCCGCCGCGATCCTCGGCTCGCGCGAGCCGATCACCACCCCGCCGTACTGGTGGAGCGACCAGTACGACGTGAAGCTGCAAGGTCTGGGGCGCATCGAGCCGGGCGATACCGCGGTGCTGCTCGAGGAAGTCGGGCCGCGGAAGCGGCCGCTCGCTGTCTACTCCCGTGACGGTCGGATCAGCGGGGCTGTCGGGTTCTCCAACGCGGCTGCCGTGATGGGGCTGCGCGACGCGATCACCGAGGGCCGACCCGTCGACGAGGTGCTCGCCACCTTCGCGTAAGCAGCGCTTGGGAGGCCAGTGGGCCGTCTGGAGGTCGAGGCTGAGTTCCTCTCCCAAGGCGTCCTCACGGAGTGGGCCTCGGACAATCTTCTGGGCCTCGACGTGGCCGACGAAGCACACGCCCAGGCGCTGGCCAACGCGCCTGCTGAGGGATGTGTCGACGGGCGACCCGGCGAAGGACCCCCTCAAATGCAGGCTCAACAGTCATCGCCGAATCTGCCGCCGGGAACCGACCCGCCGCGTCGCGGGCCCATGGAGTAGATGCCGGCGTCAGCCGGCGTCGTCCTCGGGCGGCGGCCGCTCCTGCAGGTGGTCGAGGACCGGCCGTGGTGGCCTGTCGTAAGTGTGACCGGACGGCGTGGTCCAGCGGAACGTGCCGTCGGACAGCCGCCGGACGCGGAACCGGTCGTGCTTGGCCTGGTGGTGGTGCTCGCACTCGTTGGCGAGGTTTGGCTCGGCAGTCGGCCCGGCGGGCCAGGGCTCCAGGTGGTCCTTGTCGCACTGCAGTGCGGGTCGGGGGCAGCCGGGAAAGACACAGGTCCGGTCGCGCAGGACGAGGTGGCGCTTGAGGCGGGCCGGTACGGCGTACCGGTCGGTGCTCAGGTCGACGCTGACGAGCTCGTCGGAGTGCATCCGCTGCAACGCGCGAGTAAACCCCTCGGGGCTCCACTGCGATGGCCGCAGGTCGGGCGCTGCCGCGGCAGGCTCCGAGGAAGCCTTCGGCGCACGCCGCGCCGCGCGCTGCCACCTGGCGCGGGCCGCGTCCTCGGTGGCGTAGACCTCCCGGCGGTCCGTCTGCTCCTCCGCCCAGGCGAGATCCTCTGCGCTGGGGGCGTCGGGGTCGGGCTCGACGACCTCGGGCTCGTCCTCCTCGACGGGGAACGCCGGTCGGGCCTCGGCCACCGCGAGGTCGGGCCGGTGCACGGTGGAGTCGACGGCGACCAGCCGGCCGGCCTCGTCCACCACCACGCGCCGCAGCGCACCGGAGGCTGCGGCCTGGCGCGCCACCGGGGCGGGCACCGGTCCGTGCCCCACCAGCTCGGCGGGCAGGTCGTCCTCGCCGGTCAGCGTCGCCAGGCCGACGAGCACCTGAACCTGCCACTGGCCGGGCTGCGCCTTGCCGCAGACCAGGTCGCGCAGGGCGTCGAAACGGCGCTGCGGCGCCGTACGCGTGTCCTCGGGCGCGGGCGGCCACGTCAGCGCGTCGAGGCTGGCCATCATCGCGGCCACGTCTGCCGCCGGGCCGTACGCGAGCAGCTGCGCGACACCCGGCTCGTAGGAGTCGGTGGTGACGTCGCGGTCACGCGCCGCCTGCTTCGCCCGCTCGGCAGCGGCCTGCGGAAAGAGCACGACCACCGCTGTCCGAACTGCCTGCCGCAGCTGGTACGGCGTCCCGTGCGGCGTGCGGGACAGCACGAGCTCCAGGACCTGCTCCCTGGCCTCCATGTCGAGGCCGGACCGGGCGAGCTCGTCGAGCACCGCGTCGGCATGGTCCATCAGCCAGGTGCCGTCACCGACGAGGCCCACGACCGCCGGGTAGCTAGTGAAGGCGAGCGCGTCGTACAGCCGTCCGCGAGCCTGCCGGCGCGATCGGCTCCAGGCCAGCGCCAGCTCGTCGGCGACGTAGGCCTCAGGCAGGCCGTCGCGGTCCTCGTGAAACAGCGCTGCGACCTCACGCTGCTGCTCTGCCTGCAGCCTGGCGATCTGCCGCTCGCGCTGGGCGATGGCCTCGATCCGGCTCTTCCGTCGCAGCAGGGGGTGCTGCGCGGGGGCGAGCTCCGGATGCATGTCCGCATCGTATTGGTGTTCTATCGCCTACGGAAGTGGAAAACCCTTGCTGTGTAAGGGAAGTAGCACTGTGGACAACGGAACAGAAGGGCCGTCAGAGCCATGCGGTGCTCGGCGAGCGCACGGTGGCGTGCGCCACCACGCTCGTGGCAGGAGCCAGGCCGCGCGCGCGTCGAACGGAGCAGGGACTCGTCCCAGGGAGACCCCGTGCGCCCGTCCCGCCTCGTCCTGCCAGCCGTCGTGGTCGGCCTCGTCGTACCGCTGGCCGTCTCTGCCACGGCAGGCCGCCCTGCCGGCCCGACGTTCGTGCAGTACACGTCGCCGGTGGGGGTGCAGCTGACCACCGGCGCGCCTGAGCCTGTCGCGGGCGTGATCCTCGTGCAGTCGACCGGCCGAGGGCTGTTCCGGAAGTTCGACTGACAGGTCAGCCGTTCGCGAGCTCGGTGCCCGGGTCGAGGTTCGCCAGGCGCAGCTGACCCTTCGCGACCAGGCGGCCGTCCTCGTCGGCGATGTCGACCTCCCAGAGCTGGGACGTGCGGCCGCGGTGGATCGGCTTCGACGTCGCGGTCAAGGTGCCGGTGCGGACGGCACGGAAGAAGCTGGTGTTGTTGTTCGTGCCGACCACCATCCCGCCGTACCACGCGGCTCCGGAGATGCTGCCCACCGTCTCGACGATCGAGCACAGCACCCCGCCGTGGAGCAGCCCGAACGGCTGGTGGTGGTCCGGGGTCACCTCGAGCTGGGCGACCGTGCTGTCACGGTCGGAGGCCAGGATCTTGAGGCCGAGCAGGTCGTCGAGGCCGGGCAGCGTGGTGGGTTCGGTCACGAACCGGACGGTACGACGGACCACCTGCCCAGCAGAACCCCGGGCTCGTCGTGCACGAGCGAGACCATCCGCAAGTGCGCCGTATCGGGGAGGTGCTCGACCAGCCGAGGGGCAGCGCCGACCAGCTGCGGGCTCGTCGTGAGGAAGAGCTCGTCGACGAGGCCCGCCTCCAGCAGCGTCGTGAGCAGCTCGGGGCCGCCCTCGCAGAGCAGGCGGGTGAGCCCGCGCGCGTGCAGGGCGGCGACGAGCTCAACCGGGTCCGTCGGGACCAGCTCGACGCCCGCCGGGCCGCGAGGCGCCGAGAGCAGCACGGGCCCCTCCCGCATCCGCCCGCTGCCGAGGTCGCCGGTACGGGACACGACGACGAGCGGTGCCTGGGGTGCGTAGCCGTGGGCGGCCCGCCAGGCTGCTGCCGCGTCGCCGAAGCGCACCGGACCGTAGTCCTCCCGGCGGACGGTGCCAGCACCCACGACGACCGCGTCGCACGTGGCGCGCAGCGCGCGGAACGACGCCTTGTCGGCCGCGCTGCTCAGCCCGGCCGAGCGGCCGTCGACCGCGACGGCTCCGTCGACGGACGCGACGAAGCCGGCCCGCAGGTAGGGGCCGGGCTCGTCGTACAGGTCGAAGAGGTCCTCCGGGGTGAGGTCGCGGACCTCGGGGATCACCAGGCGCACGGCCTCAGCGAACCACGTGCGGCATCAGCGCACCCGGCGGGATCACGCCGAGCCGGCCCTTCTGGTAGTCCTCGACCGCCTGGACCAGCTCCTCGCGGCTGTTCATCACGAACGGCCCGTAGTGCGCCACCGGCTCGCGGATCGGCTCGCCGCCCAGGACGAGCAGCTCGAGCCCGCCGTACCGGGACTCCTGGGCGTCGTCCGCGCTGATGGTGAGGTGGCCGCCGGACCCGAAGACCACCATCTGGCCGGTCTGCACGGGCCGCCCCTCGGCGCCGACCCGGCCGGAGCCCGCGAGCACGTAGACGAGCGCGTTGTACGTCGGCTCCCAGGGGAGCGACAGCTGCGCGCCGGGGGCGACGGTCGCGTGCACGAACGAGATCGGCGTGTGGGTGCGGCCCGGGCCCTTGTGGCCCGCCACGTCACCGGCGATGACGCGCACCAGCGCGCCGCCGTCGTCCGACGTCAGCAGCGCGACGTCCGCGCCCTCGAGGTTCTGGTACGCCGGCGCGATCATCTTGTCCTTGGAAGGCAGGTTCACCCACAGCTGCACGCCGTGGAAGGTGCCGCCGCTCTCGACCAGCGCCGCCGGGGGCGTCTCGATGTGGAGGATGCCGCCACCCGCCGTCATCCACTGGGTGGCGCCGTCTGTGATGAAGCCGCCGCCACCGTGGCTGTCCTGGTGCTGGAAGGCGCCGTCGATGATGTACGTGACGGTCTCGAAGCCGCGGTGGGGGTGCCAGCTCGTGCCCTTGGGCTCGCCGGGCGCGTACTCCACCTCGCCCATCTGATCCATCATGATGAACGGGTCCAGGTCGCGGAACGAGATCCCGGCCATGGTGCGGCGCACCGGGAACCCCTCGCCCTCGTAGCCGCTCGGCGCGGTCGTCACCTGCTTCACGGGGCGTTCGGTGTCACCCAGCCCGGCGCGCGGGATGCGCGGGAGCACGAGGGTGTCAGCGGTCACGGCGGGCATGAGGCCTCCTGTTGTTGCGCGTGCAAACACTAACCCCAGCCCCGCCCGGATCCTTCCCCTGCTCTTGGCTCCCCAGCCGCGCCCTCCGTTCGCGCCGATCATGGAGTTGTGACACACCTGCTGAGCGTGAGGGGCGTGCCACAACTCCATGATCGACAGGAAGTACGGCGGGAAGCGGGTGCCTCCGGCGACCCGACCGCACCCCCTGCGGAGTGCGCTCAGGCGCGCAGCGCTGCCAGCGCCATCGTCCGCAGCACCGGCGCGAGCTGCTCCGCCTCCGACAGGTGCGGCGTCGAGTTGAGCAGCCCGAACACCGCGTGCGCCCGGCCCCGGGCCTCCTCGCGCGTCAGCGGCGGGACGAGCTGGTCCACCCAGAGCTCCACGTAGGCCCGCTGCAACCGCCGTACCTGGTGGGCGTCGGCCACCGACAGCGACGCGAGGTCGCGGTCCTGCACCCGGATCAGGTCCGGCTCCGACAGCGAGAACGCGAGGTGGAAGTCCACGAGCCGCTCGAGCGCCTCGGCCGGGTTCTTCGAGCCCGCCACCTCCACCCGGCCGCCTTCGAGCAGGTCCTCGGAGATCCCGACCAGCAGGTCGGCGAGCAGTGCGTCCTTGGAGGAGAAGTGCCGGTAGACCGCCGGCCCGCTGATGCCCACCGCGGCGCCGAGGTCCTCGATGGAGACACCGTGGTAGCCGTACTCCGCGAACATCCGCGCGGCCTCGCGCAGCAGCTGCTCCTGCCTCGGACTCGGGGTGCCCACGCTTGCCTCCCTGGGTTAGCAATCGCTAACATAACTCAGGTTAGGGATCGCTAACAAGGGAGGCAGACGTGGACGCGCCCGTGCTGCGCAGCGCCGCCGTACCCGGGAGCGAGGCCTTCGAGCGCAACGCCGCGCACCACCGGGCGCTCGCCGACGACCTGCGTGCCCAGCTCGCCACGGCCGCGGTCGGTGGTCCCGAGAGCGCCCGCTCGAAGCACGCCGCGCGCGGCAAGCTGCTCCCCCGGGAGCGGGTCGACGAGCTGCTCGACCGCGGCAGCGCCTTCCTCGAGCTGTCCCCGCTGGCCGCTCACGGCATGTACGGCGACGAGGCCCCCGGCGCGGGCATCATCACCGGCATCGGCCGGGTGTCCGGGCGCGAGTGCGTGATCGTCGCGAACGACGCCACCGTCAAGGGCGGCACCTACTACCCGATGACGGTGAAGAAGCACTTGCGGGCGCAGGAGGTCGCGCTCGCGAACAAGCTGCCGTGCCTGTACCTCGTCGACTCCGGCGGCGCGTTCCTGCCGCGCCAGGACGACGTGTTCCCCGACCGCGAGCACTTCGGCCGGATCTTCTTCAACCAGGCCACGATGTCGGCGCAAGGCATCCCACAGGTCGCCGCCGTGCTCGGCTCCTGCACTGCCGGTGGCGCCTACGTCCCGGCCATGTCCGACGAGGCCGTCATCGTCCGCGACCAGGGCACGATCTTCCTCGGCGGCCCGCCGCTGGTGAAGGCCGCGACCGGCGAGGTCGTCACCGCCGAGGACCTCGGCGGCGGTCTGCTCCACTCGAAGACCTCGGGCGTCACCGACCACCTCGCCGACGACGACGAGCACGCGCTGCGCATCGTGCGCGGCATCGTCTCGACCTTCGGCCCACGCACCCCCACGCCCTGGACGCTCGAGGACCCCGAGAAGCCCGCGCTGGACGAGGACGAGCTCTACGGCGTCGTCCCGGCCGACACCCGCACGCCGTACGACGTCCGCGAGGTCATCGGCCGGCTCGTCGACGGCAGCCGCTTCCAGGAGTTCAAGAAGGAGTACGGCGCCACGCTGGTCACCGGGTTCGCGCGCATCCACGGGCACCCCGTGGGCATCGTCGCGAACAACGGCGTGCTGTTCAGCGAGAGCGCGCTCAAGGGCGCGCACTTCATCGAGCTGTGCGACCAGCGCTCGATCCCGCTGCTGTTCCTGCAGAACATCACCGGCTTCATGGTCGGTCGCGAGTACGAGGCGGGCGGCATCGCCAAGCACGGCGCGAAGATGGTCACTGCCGTCGCCTGCGCCCGGGTGCCGAAGCTGACCGTGGTCATCGGCGGCTCCTTCGGCGCCGGCAACTACTCCATGTGCGGTCGCGCCTACAGCCCGCGGTTCCTCTGGATGTGGCCGAACGCCCGCATCTCCGTGATGGGCGGCGAGCAAGCCGCGTCGGTGCTCAGCACCGTCAAGCGCGACGGCATCGAGGCCAAGGGCGGCGCCTGGAGCTCGGAGGAGGAAGAGGCCTTCAAGGCGCCGATCCGGGAGCAGTACGAGCACCAGGGGCACCCCTACTACTCCACCGCCCGGCTCTGGGACGACGGCGTCATCGACCCCCGCGACACGCGCACCGTGCTCGGCATGGCCCTGGGAGCGTGCGCCAACGCGCCTCTGGAGCCGGTCTCCTACGGTGTCTTCAGGATGTGATGCAGGTGTTCTCGACAGTCCTGGTCGCCAACCGCGGTGAGATCGCCGTGCGCGTGATGAAGACCCTGCGGGCCATGGGGATCCGCACCGTCGCGGTCTACAGCGACGCCGACGCGCAGGCCCGGCACGTGCGCGAGGCCGATGTCGCCGTGCGCCTCGGCCCGGCGCCGGCGCGCGAGTCCTACCTCGACGTCGAGCGGGTCGTGCAGGCGGCGCTCGACACGGGCGCCGAGGCGGTCCACCCGGGCTATGGCTTTCTCGCCGAGAACGCCGAGTTTGCGAAAGCCCTGGCAGACAAGGGGATCGCGTTCATCGGACCCCCCGTCGAGGCTGTGCTGACGATGGGCGACAAGATCCGCGCGAAGCAGGCTGTCGCGCGGGCCGGCGTCCCCGTCGTACCGGGACGGACCGAGCCAGCGATGACCGACGCCGACCTGGTGGCCGCGGCAGAGGAGGTCGGGTATCCCGTCCTCGTCAAGCCCAGCGCCGGCGGTGGCGGCAAGGGCATGGTCCTCGTCGAGCGGCCCGAGGACCTGCCGGACGCGTTGGTCTCGGCCCGTCGTACGGCGGCCTCGGCCTTCGGCGACGACACGCTGTTCCTCGAGCGCTACGTGAAGCACCCCAGGCACATCGAGGTGCAGGTTCTCGCCGACACGCACGGCACGACGATCCACCTCGGCGAGCGGGAGTGCTCGCTGCAGCGACGGCACCAGAAGGTCGTCGAGGAGGCCCCGAGCGCGCTGCTCGACGAGGCCACCCGCGCCCGCATCGGCGCCGCGGCCGTGGAGACCGCGAAGGCGGTCGGTTACACCGGCGCGGGCACCGTGGAGTTCATCGTCAGCGCCGACCAGCCCGACGAGTTCTTCTTCATGGAGATGAACACCCGGCTGCAGGTCGAGCACCCCGTCACCGAGCTCGTCACCGGCATCGACCTGGTGGAGCAGCAGGTGCGGGTCGCAGCCGGGCTGCCGCTCGGCCTGACCCAGGAAGACATCCGGCTCGACGGGCACGCGGTCGAGGCGCGTACGTATGCCGAGGACCCGGCCCGCGGCTTCCTTCCCACCGGTGGCACCGTCCTGCGGCTGGGCGAACCCGCCGGCGACGACGTGCGCGTCGACTCGTGCTTGCTCCCAGGCACGGAGGTGGGCAGCACCTACGACCCGATGCTCAACAAGGTCATCGCCTGGGGCCCCGACCGCAGCGCCGCGCTCGCGAAGCTCGACCGGGCGCTGGCCGAGCAGGTCGTGCTCGGCGTCACGACCAACACCGCGTTCCTGCGCGCGTTGGTGCAGCACCCCGAGGTGCAGGCCGGGCGCATCGACACCGGCTTCATCGAGCGCCATCTCGACGCGCTCGCCGTCGACGAGGTGCCCGTCGAGGCGCTCGCCGTCTACGCGCTGCGCGAGCGGCTGGGCCAGGACGCGACCGACCCGTGGACGTCCGCCTGGCGCCCGGCTGGCACCGCCACACTGCGCTGGCTGCTGTCGCTCCCCGGCGGCCGTACGGCGACCGTCACCCTCCACGGCGATGCCGTGACCGTGGACGACTCCACCTTCATCGCCACCGCGGTGCTCGACGGCGACGACGTGCTGCTCACCACCAACGGCCGCACCACCCGCTGGGTGACCGCGACGGACGGCGCGACCACCTGGGTGGGGCGCGAGGGCGCGGCCTGGCCGCTCGCCGAGGCCGTGCGCACCCTGCGCGCCGGCGATGCGCACGCGCACGAGGGCGACGTCACCAGCCCGATGCCGGGAACCGTGCTTGCCGTGCAGGTGTCCCAGGGTGAGACCGTGACGAAGGGGCAGCCTCTGGTGGTGGTGGAGGCGATGAAGATGGAGCACACCCTGGTCGCGCCGCTGGACGGCACGGTCTCCGAGCTGCTGGTCCAGGTCGGCCAGCAGGTGGCTGTCGACGAGCTGCTGGTGACGGTGACCTCCTCATGAGCACCCCGCTGCCGGGCCTCCCGGAACGCGTCACCGTCTACGAGGTCGGCGCCCGTGACGGCCTGCAGAACGAGAAGGCGCTCGTCCCTCTCGAGGTGAAGGCGGAGTTCATCCGCCGGCTGCTCGACGCGGGCCACACCGCCGTGGAGACGACCAGCTTCGTGCACCCGAAGTGGGTGCCCCAGCTCGCCGACGCCGGCGAGCTGCTGGCGCTGCTGGGCCCGGAGCCCGACGGCGTCCGCATGCCCGTGCTGGTCCCGAACGACAAGGGCCTCAACCGCGCGCTTGACGCGGGGGTCAAGGAGATCGCCGTCTTCGGCAGCGCCACCGAGACCTTCGCGCGCAAGAACCTCAACCGCACGGTGGCCGAGTCGTTCGCGATGTTCGAGCCCGTCGTCGCTCGGGCCAGGGACAACGGGCTGCGGGTCCGCGGCTACCTGTCCATGTGCTTCGGCGACCCGTGGGAGGGCGCCGTCGCCCCGGAGACCGTCGCCAACCACGCGCGCACCCTGTTCGACCTCGGCATCACCGAGCTGAGCCTCGGCGACACCATCGGCGTCGCCACGCCCGGCCAGGTGGTCGCGCTGCTGGATGCCCTGCAGGACAAGGGGATCAGCGTCAGCCAGCTCGCCGTCCACTTCCACGACACGTACGGGCAGGCGCTGGCCAACACCGTCGTGGCGCTGCAGCACGGCATCACGGTCGTCGACGCCAGCGCCGGCGGCCTGGGCGGCTGCCCGTACGCCGAGAGCGCCACCGGAAACCTCGCCACCGAGGACCTGCTCTGGCAGCTGCACGGCCTCGGCATCGAGACCGGCGTGGACCTGCACGCCCTCGCCCGCACCAGCCTCTGGATGGCCGAGCAGCTCGGCCGTCCCAGCCCCTCCCGCGCCGTACAAGCCCTCAGCAAGGAGCTCGCATGACCCTCGACACCCAGCTGACCTCCGAGCAGCTGCAGCTCAAGAAGACCGTCGAGGAGTTCGCCCGCGAGGTCGTCGCGCCGGCGATGCACGCCCACGACGAGGCCCACACGTTCCCCTACGAGATCGTGGCGCAGATGGGCGAGATGGGCCTGTTCGGGCTGCCCTTCCCCGAGGAGTACGGCGGGATGGGCGGCGACTACTTCGCCCTCTGCCTGGCCCTTGAGGAGCTCGGCCGCGTCGACCAGTCGGTGGCCATCACCCTCGAGGCCGGGGTCTCGCTCGGGGCCATGCCGGTCTACCGGTTCGGCAGCGAGGAGCAGAAGCAGCAGTGGCTGCCGCAGCTGACCACGGGTCAGGCGCTCGGCGCCTTCGGCCTCACGGAGCCCGGTGGCGGCTCCGACGCCGGCGCCACCCGCACGACGGCCCGCCTCGAGGACGGCCACTGGGTCATCAACGGCAGCAAGGCTTTCATCACCAACAGCGGCACCGACATCACCCGGCTGGTCACCGTCACGGCCGTCACCGGCGAGACCGCCCCGGGCCGCAAGGAGATCTCGTCCATCCTCGTGCCGGTGCCGACCCCCGGGTTCACCGCGGAACCGGCGTACAGCAAGGTGGGCTGGAACTCCTCCGACACCCACCCGCTGTCCTTCGACGACGTCCGCGTGCCGGAGGAGAACCTGCTCGGCCAGCGCGGTCGGGGCTACGCAAACTTCCTGTCGATCCTCGACGAGGGCCGCATCGCGATCTCAGCGCTCGCGGTCGGCGCCGCGCAGGGCTGCGTCGACGAGTCGGTCAAGTACGCCACGCAGCGCGAGGCGTTCGGCCGACCGATCGGGCACAACCAGGCGATCGCGTTCAAGATCGCCCGGATGGAGGCGAGGGCACATGCGGCCCGGACCGCCTACTACGACGCCGCGGCGCGGATGCTCGCCGGACTGCCCTTCAAGAAGGAGGCCGCCATCGCCAAGCTCGTCTCCAGCGAGGCGGCGATGGACAACGCGCGCGACGCGACCCAGGTGCACGGCGGCTACGGGTTCATGAACGAGTACCCCGTCGCGCGGCACTACCGCGACTCGAAGATCCTCGAGATCGGCGAGGGCACCAGCGAGGTGCAGCTCATGCTCGTAGCGCGAGAGCTCGGGCTGTAGGCCACGCGGCCGGAGCCCGTCACCTCTTGACCTCGGCGAGGAGCTGTTTGACGTCCTCGACCGCCGAGCGCACCAGTCGGTATCGCGTGAGGTTTACGAGCTTGACCACCAGCGGAGTCGACCGGTCGATCAGCGCATACGTCCTGGCGGAGCCGGGGCTGTCGTCGTGGACCCAGAACAGGACCACGCCCATGACGTACAGCCACAGCAGCTCCGGCAGGTCGTCCTTGATCAGCGGCGAGACCTTGGTGCCGTCAAGGACTCGGCCGTAGAGCGCGATCGCGTTGTTGCGCACGGGCCCCGACTCCTTGGAGAACGGGGACAGCGGGCTCTTCGGGTCGGCAGCGTTGCGGAAGAACTTGCCCGCGAACTCCTTGTACGGCGCCGCCTCGTCGACCCACGTCCGCACTACGCCGCGCAGCCGGCCTTCGAGCTCGGTCTCGGTCGCGAGGACCTCGTCGGCGCGTGCGGTGTGGGCGATCTGCAGCTGGTCGTAGAACTCGAGGATCAGGTCCTCTTTGCTGCCGAAGTAGTAGTACGCGTTGCCGAGCGAGACGCCGGCTTCGCTGGCGATCATCCGCATCGTCGTGCCGTCGTAGCCGTGCTCGCGGAACAGCTCGAGGGCGACGCCGATGATGCGCCGTCGCGTTTCCTGACCGCGTTCCTGTCGTGGCGTCGTCACGCGCCCACCGTAGGGGCCGGGTTGCGAGAGGAGGCGCGTGGGCTGCTAACTTGAACGTGTTCAAGTTAGGAAGTGACGAGGAGGGGTCGTGCGGATCGTGCTCCCGGGCGGGACCGGCCAGGTCGGCCGGATCCTGGGCCGCGCGTTCACCGCGGCAGGCCACGACGTGGCGGTGCTCAGCCGGTCCGGTCCGGAGGGCTGGGATGGGCGCACCCTCGGGCCGTGGGTGTCGGTGCTGGACGGTGCGGATGCCGTCATCAACCTCGCTGGCCGTTCGGTCAGCTGCCGCTACACCCGCGAGAACCTCGACGAGATGCTGCGCTCGCGGGTCGAGTCGGCACGCGTCGTCGGCGAGGCGATCGCAGCAGTGCCAAAGCCGCCGTCCGTGTGGCTGCAGGCCAGCACCGCCACGATCTACGCCGACCGCCGTGACGCCCCCAACGACGAGGCGAACGGGATCCTTGGCGGTGCCGAACCGGAGGTGCCGGCCTACTGGGCGTTCAGCGTCCGCATCGCCCGGGAGTGGGAGGCCGCATGCCTGTTCGCGGACCTGCCGGCGACCCGCCGCGTCCTGCTGCGCTCCGCCATGGTCATGAGCCCGGACCGTGGCGGTGTCTTCGACTACCTGCTCTGGATGGCGCGCCTCGGTCTTGGCGGTCCCGTGGCCGGCGGCGGCCAGTACGTCTCCTGGATCCACGACGTCGACTTCGTCCGGGCCGTCGCCTTCCTTCTCGAGTCCGACCTCTTCGGGCCGGTGAACATCTGCTCGCCCCAGCCCCTGCCTCAGCGCGAGCTGATGGGTGCCATGCGCCGTGCCTGGGGTCGTCGGCCCGGGCTCCCCGCGACCGCGCGGATGGCGGAGCTCGGCGCCTGGGCGCTGCGGTCCGACACGGAGCTGCTCCTGAAGAGCCGCCGGGTCGTGCCCAGTCGCCTGCTCGAGGCGGGCTTCTCCTTCGAGTACGCGGACTGGACTGACGCGGTCCAGGACCTGGTACGACGGGTGCGTGCCCAGTGACCACCGTGCGGCTGCCGCGCATGGCCGGCGAGGTCGAGCGTCGCTTGTTGGTGAACTACCGGGTCGACCCGCGGAGCTTGACCGGCCTGCTGCCCTCGGGGATGCGCCCTCAGCTGGTCGACGGCGCTGCCGTCGCGGGGATCTGCCTCATCCGGCTCGGCGACCTCCGGCCGCGGGGCCTTCCTCGCGCTGTCGGCGTGACCATGGAGAACGCCGCTCACCGGATCGCGGTGGAGTGGGACGAAGGCGGTCGCACCCGCACCGGCGTCTACATCCCGCGTCGCGACTCGGCCTCTCGTCTCACGGTGCTCCTCGGTGGCCGGGTGTTCCCCGGGGCGCACCACCATGCCCGGTTCCAGGTCGAGGAGTCCGAACACCTGCTGCGCGTCGCATTCACGTCGACCGACGGGGCCGTCGACGTGCATGTGACGGTGCAGGTCGAGCCGACCCTCGAGGGCAGCGGGCTCTTCGCGGACGTTGAGGAGGCCTCGCGCTTCTTCGAGCAGGGGTCCGTGGGCTTCTCACCAGGCCGAGACCCGGCGCGCCTCGAGGCGGTCCGGCTCAGCACCCGTGCCTGGCAGGTCGAGCCCTGCCAGGTGCTCAGCGCCCGCTCGAGCTTCTTCGAGGACCGCACCCGCTTCCCGGCCGGCGCTGCCGTGCTCGACTCGGCGCTCGTCATGCGCAGGGTTCCTGTCGTCTGGGACGCACTGCCGGACCTGGCCGCCGGCACGGTCTGATGGCTCAGGCGGGCTGCCGATCCGGTGGCTGCAGGGCTACCGTTGACCGGACGACCACCTTCCGCGGGGGCAGGGCATGGGCCTCATCCACATCGCGCTCTTCGCCACGCTGGACCTCGTCGGGCAGGCGCCCGGCGGCCCAGACGAGGACCCTGTCGGGTTCCCGTTCGGCGGTTGGCAGGCGCCCCTGCTGGACGACGTCGCCGGGGCGCAGATCGCTGCCGCGTACGAGGGCACCGACGCCCTCCTGCTCGGCCGGCGGACGTACGACATCTTCGCCGCCTACTGGCCGCACCAGGAGGGCGGCGAGGACGGCGACTTCGCCTCGCTCTTCAACCGCATCCCGAAGTACGTCGCCTCCCGCGGCAGGCCCGACCTCTCGTGGGCCGGGTCTGCGCAGCTCGGCCCGGACCTGCCCGCTGCGGTGCGCGAGATCCGCGACCGGCACGAGCACGTGAAGGTCGTCGGGAGCCTGAACCTGGTTCAGACCCTTCTGCGTGAGCAGCTGTTCGACCGTCTCGACCTCTGGGTGCACCCGGTCGTGCTCGGCATCGGCAAGAAGGTGTTCGACGGCGGCGCGGTGCCCACGAACGTCACCCTCCTCGAACCGCCGGCAGCCAGCCCGAAGGGAACCGTGCACTTGCGGTACGGCCTCGCTGACGGCACACCTCGCACGGGGGACATGAGCGCACCCGATCGCGGTGTTGCCGCGGAAGGGGGCGTGTCGGGAACGTGACCCTTGTGAAGGCGCTGATCGGCAGCCACCCGTCGCTCGAGCAGGCCTTCCACGCGGAGTGCGCCGCGAAGCTGGCCTGAGTCAGTCCAGCCAGGCCTGTGACTTCGTCGACACGACTGTGAGCCGCTGCGTGGCCCGGGTCAGCGCCACGTAGAGCGTCCGCAGCCCGGCCTTCTGCGTGAGCGCCTCGGCGAGAACCAGCTCCGGTGCGACGACCAGGCACCCGTCGTACTCGAGGCCCTTGACCTGCCACGGGTCCACCACCGCCACTCGCGGGTCGTCCACCACCAGGCCGCGCAACGACCGAGGTACCACGACGCCCACCGTCCCGGTCACCTGCTCCAGCAGGTCCTGGACCAAGGGCGCCACGGCCGCAGCCGGGTCGGACGAGGTCACCCAGGTCGGCGAGAAGCCCGTCGAGCGCACCGCGGCGGGAGCCTGCTCCTCCGGGTCGATGCGGTGCAGCACGTGCGCTGCGAGCTCGGCGATCTCGGTGGAGGTGCGGTAGTTGGTCCGCAGCGAGACGGTGCGCACCTTTGCCGACCCGACCACGCCTTGCAGCGCGTCGCGGACCTCCGTCGGGTCGGGCCAGGCCGACTGGGCCCAGTCGCCCACCACGGTCCACGTGGCGCCTCGCGCCCGACGGCCGAGCATCCGCCACTGCATGGGGGTGACGTCCTGGGCCTCGTCGACGACGACGTGCGCGTACGTCCGGTGGTCCTCGTCGAGCCCGCGGCGGGCCGCCCGGTTGCGGTCGGCGAAGGTGGTCACGCCCATCTGCGCCTCAAGGGCTTCGAGCTCCTCCAGCTCGCCCCAGAGGTCGTCGGGGTCCGGCTCGGGCTCAGGCACCGGGCCGAGCAGCGCTGCCAGCTCGTCCACGACCGCGGCGTCAGCGGCCGAGAGCTGCTCGGAAGGCCAGCTCCCCGCGAGCACCCGCTGCTCGGCCTCGTCGTACAGGCCGCGTGCGACCTTCTCGAGCGGCACGGTGCCCTCGCGCAGCCCCGCCAGCACGTCGACCGGCGTGAGCACCGGCCAGGCGTGTTCGACCTCGCGCCGGAACGCCTGCTCGCCCTTCAGCCACCGCCCGAAGTCCTCCCGGTCGCCCGGCTCGGGCTGCGCGGCGTGCGGCCGGGTCGACCAGACCCGCCAGGCGGCGTCGACGAGCGCGGTGACGAAGGCGGCCTGACCTGCGTTGTGGGAGCGGGGGGAGCGGCCCACGCGCGACCGGCGGTCGAGCAGCTCGCGGTAGGGCAGCACGAAGGTGTGGCCCCAGTGGGTCAGCTCGACGTCCCGGACCCGCTCGGTGGTCGCGAGGTGGCGAACCGCCCGGCGCAGCAGCTGCGCCATCCGGGCCGAGCCCTTGAGCGCCGCGGCAGCCGGGTCGTCGTCGCCGCCCAGTGCCAGGCCGCGGGGCAGCGTCGGCACGCCGGCAAGCGCCGCCAACCGCACCGAGGTCTCGCCCAGCGACGGCAGCACCGCGCCGATGTAGTCGATGAACACGTCCGAGGGCCCGACCACCAGGACGCCGCGCCGGCCGTACCAGTCACGGCGGGCGTACATCAGGTAGGCGACCCGGTGCAGCGCGACCGCCGTCTTGCCGGTGCCGGGACCCCCGGTGACCACCAGCGCCCCGTCGTCAGGAGCACGTACGGCGAGGTCTTGCTCGTGCTGGATGGTGGCGACGATGTCGCGCATCCGCGGCCCGCGCTCGCGGGACACCGCCGCGAGGAACGCGCCGTCCCCCACGACGGTCCCCTCCAGGTCCGCGTCCGGGTCGAGCAGCTCGTCATCCACCCCCACGACGCGGTCGCGGTGGCAGGTGATCGTGCGCCGGCGCGCCACTCCCAGCGGCGCTGCCGGGGTCGCCCGGTAGAAGGGCGCGGCGGCGGGCGCGCGCCAGTCGACCACGATCGGCTCCTGGTCGTCGGTGCGCAGCCCGATGCGGCCGACGTGCAGGTGCCCGCCGTCCTCCGTGTCGAGCCGGCCGAAGACCAGCCCCTCGCCGGCGGCGTCGAGGTCGCTGCGCCGCGCGGCCGCGGTCAGCGCGGCGACGTCGCGCTCGTAGAGCGCCTGCGGGGTGCCCACGAGCGACCGCGACAGCGACTCGCGCTCCCGCAGCCGGGCTTCGTCCTGCAGGACGGCCAGCCGTGCGGTGGCCCGGTCGACCACCTTCTGCTCGCGAGCGATCTCGCGGGCCAGCGCGTCCACGTGCCTGCCTCCTCGCCGTACCGCCCGGGGGCGACACTCTTGCTCCAACCGGCCGAACAGTCTGCCTGGTCCGGTGTCGAGGCCGACCGGCGAGGTCTGCGACGCGCCCGGCGCGGAACGGGCACACTTGAGGCAACTACTCGTGAGGAGCTCTTTCGTCGTGATCCGTTCCGCCACTGCCCGGCTCGCCGCCGGCACCCTCGTCCTCGCCCTGCCGCTCGTCGCGGCAGCCGGCTGCGGCGTGGAGAAGAAGAGGTCCATCAAGGCGGAGTTCGCCGCGGCGCAGGCCAGCTTCGAGAAGAGCAAGTCGGTCTCGATGACGCTCCGGCTCGACGACGCCAAGGGCAACCTGGCCAAGCTCATGAAGAACGACGACACGCCGGACGCGCTCGTCCAGGCGGTGCTCAAGGGCAGCATCACCTTCATCGGTGACCCTGCGGGCAGCGCCACCTTCGCGAGCCTGGAGAAGAACGCGAGCGCCGCTGACCTGAAGTCGTCGCTCAAGAACGTCAACTTCGGCTACGTGATCCGCGACGACAAGGGCGTCCTCGGCGAGATCCGGCTCGTCGCCGGCGACCTGTACGCGCGCGTCGACCTCAAGGAGATCGGTCGCCTGGCCAAGGCCGGTGGGGCGGACGACTTCGACAGCTCGCTCGACGAGGCGGTCTCGTCGCTGCCGGACCCGCGGCTCAAGCAGGCCCTCACCGACGTGCGCGCCGGGAAGTGGCTCAAGTTGCCGCTCGCCAAGTACATCGACCAGCTCCAGGACCTCGCCAAGAGCATGAACCCGGCTCTGGGTGGCGCAGACGCCGACAAGAAGTACGACGCGAAGGCCCTGGGCGGCAAGGTGTTCGCCGCCGTCAAGCCCTACGTCAAGGTCACCGACGCGAACGACTCCAAGAGCAACCGCGTGCTCGACGTCAAGGTGCAGGTCAAGCCCGCGGTCAAGGCGGTGCTGGCCGTGCTCAAGGCCGACAAGACGCTTCCCTTCGCCGGCCTGCTCGCCGGGGCCACGCCGGCCGAGGTGGACAAGAACCTCTCCGACGGCACCGCCAACGGCACGATCACGCTCAAGGACAGCCACCTCACCCAGGTCGCCGTCGACGTGGAGTCGCTCCGGCTGCTGTCCACCGACCCGGGCACCGACAGCGTCGCGGGCCTGCGCGTGGTCGTGGACGTGAACGACAAGGCGAACGAGCTCAGCGCCCCGACCGACCTCGCGTCGGTCGACCTCGGTGCTCTTCTCGAGCAGTTCATGGGCATGTTCGCGGGCGCTGCCGCCGGGGGCGCCGCCTTCTCCGGCTGACCGCTCTCGTCACGCGCACGTGGCCGGGACCCGCAGGGGTCCCGGCCACGTCGCGTCTCACCCCTAGCCTGGTTGCCGTGGACGAGCAGCGTGTGCGCCCGAGCGTGGCGTCGTGCTGACCCGGTACGCCGTGCCGCTGGCTGACCTCACGACCTTGCGCGTCGGGGGCAGCGCCGGGATGCTCCTCGAGGCCCGCACCGAGGACGAGCTGGTCGACGCGGTCATCGCCCACCCGGACGCGCTCGTGCTCGGCGGCGGCAGCAACGTGGTGCTGCCCGACGCGGGGCTGCCAGAGGTGGTGCTCGTTCGGACCACCGGGGTCGAGGCGCACGGCGACGAGCTCGTCGTCGCGGCGGGCGAGGACTGGGACGCGCTCGTCGCGCGCACCGTGGCGGAGGGTCGTGTCGGGCTGGAGGCGCTGTCCGGCATTCCCGGCACGGTGGGTGCGAGCCCGATCCAGAACGTCGGGGCCTACGGCGCCGACGTCGCCTCGGTGATCACGGCCGTGCGGGTGCTGGACCGCCGTACCGGCTCGGTGGTCGAGCTGCCCCCGCACGAGTGCGGGTTCGCCTACCGGCACAGCACGTTCAAGGCGCACCCGGGTCGCTGGGTGGTGCTCGCGGTCCGCCTGCGGCTGACCTGCGGCGAGCTCGGCGCGCCGGTGCGGTACGCCGAGCTGGCCTCCCAGCTGGGCGTCGACCTGGGCGGGCGCGCACCCGCCACGGAGGTGCGCGAGGCGGTGCTGGCGCTGCGCCGCGGCAAGGGGATGGTGCTCGACCCGGCCGACCCGGACAGCGTGAGCGCGGGGTCTTTCTTCACGAACCCGATCGTCGCGCAGGCCCCGGCGGGCGCGCCGTGCTGGCCCGAGGCCGACGGGCGCGTGAAGGTCAGCGCCGCGTGGCTGATCGAGCAGGCCGGTTTCGGCAAGGGCTGGGGTGACGGGCCTGCGGGGTTGTCGACCAAGCACACCCTGGCGCTCGTCAACCGCGGCGGGGCGTCCGCGGAGGACCTGCTCGCCGTGGCTCGCGCCGTCCGGGACGGCGTGCGCGACCGGTTCGGCATCACGCTCGTGCACGAGCCGGTGCTGGTCGGCGCCACGCTGTGAAGCGCCCCGCGTGGAGGGCTTCACATCCACCGTGCCCTCTGCCAGAGTCGCCTCGTGGCTGACTCCTACGACGCCTGGGCCGTCGTCGTCTTCCGTGACGCTGCCGCGTGGCAGGTCGCCCAGCTGCCACCTGCGCTGGCCGCCGACCTCGACGCGGTCGTGGCCGCCGTGCGTGGACAGCAGGCGGGCGCCTTCGCCCTGGTCGACGTCGAGGACGAGTTCCTCGTGGTGGTCCGGGTGCTCAACGGCGAGGAGCGGTTCCTGCTCAGCGACGCGGGCGCCTCGGTGGACTGGGAGCTGGCGGCCCAGGTGATGGACCGGCTGGATCTCGACATCCCTGACGACGAGGCGTCGCAGGACCTGTGGCCGGTCGGCGAGCTGGCGATCTTCGAAGACCTGGGGCTGGACCCCCTCGAGCTCGGTGCCATCCTGGCCGACGAGGAGGCCTACGCCGACGAGATGCTCTCCGCGATCGCGCGGCGGCTCGGCTTCGCCGAGGCGTACGAGCAGGTCGTCGACGCGCTCGTCTGAGGAGGGATAGTGGGGTACTTCGCGGCCGCGCTCACCCGCACCCCGCAGGGGTGGCAGGGGCAGGAGCTCGACCTCGACGGGATGGAGGATCTGGAGCAGGTCACCGAGGCCCTGCGCGACCTCGACGACGGGGGGCTCGCGCTGCTGCTCCTGGAGCAGGACGACGAGTGGCTCGGCGTCGTCAGGGTCGAGGGCGACGAGGAGCCGCGGGTGTTCCTTTCCGACCGGCGGGCGGTGGAGGCGAGCGAGGTCGCCGCGATCCTCTGGGAGCAGGAGGACGAGGAGCCCACCGACGACGAGGAGGAGGAGGGCGCCCGCCCGGTCGCCGAGCCCGTCGGTGACGCCGGGTTGCTCAGCGACCTCGGCACCCCGGAGGACGCCCTGCTCGAGCTGTGCGCCGAGGAAGGGCTGCTCCCGGCCGACGTGCTGACCGCGGTCGGGGAGCGGGCCGGGTTCGCCGAGGTGCTCGACGGCTTGCGCGAGGGATGAGCCGGTACGACGGGGCGATGCGCTCCGCGCTGGCCGAGGCCTGCCAGGCGCTGCCGCAGGACGTCCCGGTGGGTGCGGTGCTCGTGGGCCCGGACGGCTCCGTGCTCGCCACCGGCCACAACGAGCGGGAGCAGACCGGCGACCCCACCGCACACGCCGAGGTGTTGGCGCTGCGCCGGGCGGCGGAGCGCCTCGGGAGCTGGCGGCTCGAGGGCTGCACCCTGGTCGTCACCTTGGAGCCCTGCACGATGTGCGCGGGTGCGCTCGTGCTCGCCCGGGTCGACCGGCTGGTCTACGGCGCGGACGACCCGAAGGCCGGCGCGGTGGGGTCGTTGTGGGACGTGGTGCGCGACCGGCGGCTCAACCACCGGCCGGAGGTGGTCCGCGGTGTGCTGGCCGACGAGTGCGGCGCACTGCTCAAGGAGTTCTTCGCGAGCACGCTTCGAGAGTCGTGAACCTGGCGAGCCACGGCTCCTCGCTGCGGCCCGCGATCGCTACCGCGATCCCCTGCCCGGTCGTGTAGATCGTCGTGTCCGAAGTGGACGAGCCCGAACCCAGTCCTGAGCGTCCGCGGAGGCTCACCTCGCCGCGGGCCAGACACGACTTCCTTGGCGGACGCCCCGTGCCGTTGTCCTCAGAGGGTCGTGACGACGTCCTCGTACCCCAACCGCGGCAGCCGGTCGAACCACGCGTCGGGGCCAGGGCGGCCGATGTTCACCACCATGAACGACCGGGTGCGGCCGTCCGGGAACAGCTCCGCGTCGAGCCCGGCGGCGTCGAAGCCTCCCATCGGGCCGGCGGCGAGCCCCGCCGCCCGGACGCCGAGCAGGAAGTAGCCGGCCTGCAGCCACGCGTTGTCGCACCCCGTGCGGTGCCGGGCCTGCTCGTCGGCGAACAGGTCACGCGCTCCGGGGAGGTGCGGGAAGACGCGGGGCAGCTCCTCGTGGAAGTCGACGTCGTAGCCGAGCACCGCCACGAGGGGTGCGGCGGCCGTCTTGGCACGGTTGCCCTCGGACAGGTGCGTCAGGAGCGTCGCCTTTGCCTCCTCGGAGCGCAGGAGGGTCACGCGCAGCGGCTGGGCGTTCAGGGCGGTCGGGCCGTACTTGACCAGGTCGTGGATGGCCTGGACCTGCTCGTCGGTGACCGGCTCGTCGGTGAAGCTGTTGGCGGTGCGGGCCTCGCGGAACAGCAGGTCCTGGGCGTCGTCGGTGAGGGCCAGGGGGCGGGTCACCAGGGTGGTCATCGGGAGCTCCTCGTCTCGGTGTCTGCCCCCTCAAGACACTTGAGCGCTCAACAATTCCGCGAGCCTCGTGTGGGACGGGTCACCCTGCGCGCTCCGCTAGAGTCGACGCCGGTGGCGTGTCCGAGCGGCCGAAGGAGCACGCCTCGAAAGCGTGTGAGGGGGCAACTCCTCCGTGGGTTCAAATCCCACCGCCACCGCCATTGTGATGTCGCAAGACATCCCGGACACCGTGAACCCTCAAGGGGGTCACGGTGTTCTGCTTTTCCGGGTCCCTCGTGGTTACTCGTCGAGGGTGAGCTGGCGCAGGAGTTCGCCGTGTGGGCGAGGACTCGAGCAGCGTCTGGTTGCGCGAGGGTCGTCGGCCCTGGCGCGCGTCCCCTCTGCCGCCGATGGCGTGGCCCTTGGGGCGTACATTGAGGGCACCGAGGACTTCACACGCCGACTTCCGTCTCCGTCGCCCCCGGCGCACGCCCTACAGCCGGCCGCGCCTCAGCCGGAGACAGGTCCTCGACGTGACAACGCTCGAAAGGCACGATCTTCCGGTTGCGGCCCGCCACGACAACCCCGCTCCCGACCTAGCGCGGCTGCTCCTCCTGGACGCCGAAGCGGATTACCGGACAGCCCTCGACGGTGCGTGGTGGCCCCGCTCCACCAGCCTCGCGGCCGAGCTGCCGGCGCTGATGGCCGCCTTCGGCCGTCAGGGCGTCCAGCTCATTCGCGTCGCTTACCACCGAGAAC
Source organism: Actinomycetota bacterium (assembly GCA_046723735.1). Classification (GTDB taxonomy): domain Bacteria; phylum Actinomycetota; class Actinomycetes; order Mycobacteriales; family SCTD01; genus RYN-111. The sequence goes on from JBKOVB010000015.1 coordinate 51,098, forward strand.
TGTGGGAGCCGGCGCAGCGCAAGCTGCAGGTGGGCGATCGGAGCCTGCGCCTCGGCTGGTTCCGCGCCATGGACCGCCATGGGGTGAGCCTGGGCGGCCGCAAAGGCGAGCGGATCGAGCTGCTTGTGGTACCTCCTGCCACGCTCCCCGCGGTGGCGGAAAGGGCGATGGCTCTTGCCGTCACGAGCGGCAACCGTTTGCCGCCCACCGCGATCCTCGCCGCGGCGCAGGACGCCGGCGCGCAGAACGACGCGGCCTCGATACCTGCGCCCCGCCCGGCCGCCCCGAGCGGATCGCGGGTCGAGCCCGCTTTCCGTGACACGTCCGACTGGGACTCCGAGGGCGGCGCCGGACCGTGGGCCGTCAACCTCCGTCGACCCGCCCAAAGAGCTCGTCGCTGACCGATCCACTCCGTCACCACGCGCATCGAGCTCTGGGCGACGTGGCCCGCAGTGCTCTCGCGCGGAGGGGCAGCGTCGGGTCAGGGGCCTTCACCCGGCGCGGGCGGGCCGGGTAGTGGGACGCCGAGGCGGGCGGCGTCTTCAGCCGTCCGCGCTGCGGTCAACAGCGCCGTGGGCACGTCCCGGTTGCCCGGGCGAGCGGCCAGCGTCATGACGAGGCAACCGGTGACCGGATCGGTGTACGCCGGCACCACCAGGATCTCGAGGCTGCGGGCGGGGGAACTGCCGGTCAGTCTGAGCAGCTGGGGGCCCAGGTCCCGCCTCCCGTCGAGGTGGATGACCCGCCCGGCGACTCGGATGCGGCGGGGTGTCGGTTCCCACGACGGCTCGTGGTAGGTCACCCGGGTGGTGCGCAGGCCGCGACGGTCCAGCTCGGCGATCAGGGCGGGCAGCTCGTGAGGGAGGCTGTGCGACCGCGGCCACCAGGCCCCGTCGCGCGAGGTGTGACGGCCCCGCTCGGCCGGCAGAAGGCTGAGCCGGGCGTGCCCTCGCAGCTGTTGGTCAGCAAGAGAAGCGGAACGCGGGTCGATGGTGGCGAGAGTCGTCATGTCGCGGACCCGTCCCCGGCCGGCGGCGGCCGGTGTCGTCATGCGCCGGGGGCGACGGAGACGTGGAAGTCGGCGTACGAGGAGTCCTCGGTGCCGTCACCGTACGCCAGGCGACTGCGAAACGGCGAGCGGCCTTCCTGCACGGGCATCTGCAGCTTGTCGGTCGCGCTGTTGATCGCGCACGCCGGGGTTTGCCCGTGTCGTGCTGGGCCTCGGCACCGCGCGCATCATGCGGCTCCACCTCGCCGCCGGGAAGGCGAAGACAGCGCAGCTGATCGAGTCACCGCCGGACGGACGACGGCCGGTGAGCATGTGGAGGACATAAACAAGCTCGAGCCCGCCGCGGTGCGCGGCGGGCTCGAGACGTCGAGCTGTTAGCGGGCGAGCTCCGCCAGCTCACGAGCGTCGATGTCGATGGCCAGCTCGCCGACATGGTTCTGGCGCAGGGCGAATCGGTCCCGACCGTTCGCCTTCACCCAGTCCGCGGCCTTGAGGGCGGCTGCGGCGGCCTGCTCGCGGGTCTCCCACGTGCTCAGAGAGACGAAAGCGGCCTTGTCGATCTGAGCCACCCCGTAGGACACGAAGCCGTGGCTGTGCTCGAACAAGGGAACCATCCCCGCCTTCGCCTGGGTGACCACCTCGTCGAACGTGCCGGCTGTGATGTCGTAGATCGCAACGCGCGTGCAGCGCATGGTGTGCCTTCCTTGTTGTGGAGCGGCGTGCGTAGCCCGCAAGCCGGTCCTGTTTCTCACCCTACGCTGGTTCTAGGAAACTAGCAATGTGTTTCTAGATTTATCCCGGTACAGTTGCCGGTCATGGCTTGGGGCTTCCTGACGAACCACGCTCTGGCGCTGCTCTGCATCGCCAGCGACCCGGGCGTGCGGCTGCGGGAGATCGCCACCGTGCTCGGTATTACCGAACGCGCCGCCTTCGGCATCGTCGCCGATCTCGTGGACGCCGGATACGTGCTCAAGGACAAGCAGGGCCGGCGCAACCGCTACAGCGTCCAGGTCGACCAACACTTGCCCGAAGCTCTTCTCCGACAGCGGACCATCGGGCAGCTGCTGGACGCCCTGGCCCACGCTGAAGCGGGCACTCGTCACCACCCGGTCCGAACGTCCCCGAGGTGACACGGCCACGCACCAAGGCGGAGGTTCGCGCCTTCGACGGGCGGTTCGACCGCTCCTGGGTGAAAGGCCTGCAAGGCGGAGGTGCCCACAGCCGACCGGCGCGCGCGTTCAGGGCGTAGGCTGGGACTACCGAGGGCTTCCGCACGCGGACCTCCGTCTCCGTGCCCCCGGCGAACTGGTGGCAGCCGGCATGGAATCCCGCCGGGGACGGGTCGCGAGACATGACCGCACGGAGCCCGACGGTCGCCGCAGCCGCAAGCCCTGTACGCGCTGATTCCGCTGCACGGCGACCGGTCGGTCGCCCTCCTCGAGCGCACCAGCCGGGAAGGGGCCGGCTGGCGACGCTCCGAGTGCCTGCCGGCTTGGAGCCGGGCGAACAGGCGGCGGGGCGACCGCGGCTGCGAGCCATCATGGGTCATCTGGGCCTGAGCCTGCTGACCTCCTACGTGGTGCCGGGCGGGCTGTTCTGGCTGTGCCTGGTCACCCTCAACGTCTGGGCCGCACTGGTCGCGGCGCTCGCCTGGTGTTACGGCGCGTTCGGGTGGCGGTTGGCAACCCGGCGGCGCATGTCCGGGCTGCTCGTGCTGACGGTGATCGGGTTGACGGCGCGGACGGCGTGGACGTTCGCCAGCGGCGACACCTTCCTCTACTTCGTCCAGCCGGTAGTCACCAACGGCCTCATCGCCGCGGTGTCACTGCTGTCCCTGGCCACCGCTCGGCCGGTCGTCGCCCGTCTGGCCGCCGACTTCTACCCGATGAGCGAAGACGTGGCCAGGCGCGCCCCGGTGCAACGGCTCTTCTGGCGCCTGACCCTGCTGTGGGCGGTGGTCTGCCTGGGCAAGGCGCTGGTCACCCTCTGGCTCCTGGAGTCCCAGTCGCTGGCGAACTTCGTCGCCGTGAAGAACGCAGTGTTCCTCGTGGCGACCGTCGTCGCGGTCGCCGTCACGGTTGGCGCTGCGGTGCGGGTCGCGCGCACGGAGGGCTTGCTGAGCCCGGCGTGACGGCGGCCCGCCGCGAGGGCGGTCGCGCCGCGGGGCCGAGTGGGACCGCGGCGTCTTGCGTCCGAGGGCGGGGCACGCCGTGGCGCGAGCCCATGAATGACCGCGGCCCGGTCCCTGGAGGGACCGGGCCGCCGTGCTGCGCGGAGGATGCGAGATTCGAACTCGCGAGGGGTTGCCCCCAACACGCTTTCCAAGCGTGCGCCATAGGCCAACTAGGCGAATCCTCCGCCGACGAGGTTACAAGACGCCCCGCGGGGCGGGCACCGCTTCTCGTGACCGCCCACGCTCCGCCGTACGGTGACGTCGCCCGTGACTAGGATGACGAGAGACCCCTCGTGCGGCGCTCTTCTCGCTGAACCCCCCCAGGGCCGGAAGGCAGCAAGGGCAGGCGGGCTCTTGGCGGGTGCGCGAGGGGTCCCTTGACTGACAGGAGTGCCCGTGTCGCTGGCGCTGTACCGGAAGTACCGCCCCGGCAGCTTCGCGGAGGTCAAGGGCCAGGACCACGTCACCGGCCCGCTCCGGCAGGCGCTGCTCAACGGGCGCATCCACCACGCGTACCTGTTCAGCGGCCCGCGCGGGTGCGGCAAGACGTCCAGCGCGCGGATCCTGGCCCGGTCGCTCAACTGCGAGCAGGGCCCCACTCCCGACCCGTGCGGCGTCTGCGACAGCTGCGTGGCGCTGGCCCCGAACGGACCCGGCTCGCTCGACGTGGTGGAGATCGACGCCGCGAGCCACGGCGGCGTCGACGACGCGCGCGACCTGCGGGAGCGGGCGTTCTACGCCCCCGTCGCCAGCCGGTACAAGGTCTACATCATCGACGAGGCCCACATGGTCTCGCGCGAGGGCTTCAACGCGCTGCTCAAGCTCGTCGAGGAGCCGCCGGAGTTCTTGCGGTTCGTGTTCGCCACCACCGAGCCGGAGAAGGTCATCGGGACCATCCGGTCCCGGACGCACCACTACCCGTTCCGGCTCATGCCGCGGGCCGAGCTCACCCAGCTGCTCACCGAGGTCGTCGAGTCCGAGGGCGTGGCGGTCGACCCGGCGGTGCTCCCGCTCGTGGTGCGGGCCGCGGCCGGCTCGGCCCGTGACGGGCTGTCGATCCTGGACCAGGTGCTCGCCTCGGCAGGACCGGCCGGCGTCACCCGCGAGTCCGCCGCCCAGCTGCTCGGCGTCACCCCCGACACCCTGCTCGACGACGTCCTCGACGCGTTCGCGGCCCGCGACGGAGCCGCTGTCTTCCAGGTCGTCGACCAGGTCATGGAGAGCGGTCTCGACCCGAAGCGGTTCGCCGCCGACCTGCTCGAGCGGCTGCGAGACCTCATCGTGCTGGCCGCCGTGCCGGACGCGATCGAGAAGGGCCTGCTCGACGTCCCGCCGGACCAGGTCGCCTCGCGCGAGCGCCACGCCACCGCTATGGGTCCCGCCGGGCTGTCGCGCGCCGCGGACCTGTTCCACGAAGGCCTCGGCGAGATGAAGGGCACCACCTCGCACCGGCTGCTGCTCGAGCTGCTGTGCGCGCGGGTGCTGCTGCCCGCAGCCGGCTCCGACGACGCCGCACTGCTGGCCCGGCTCGAGCGGCTCGAGCGGCGGCTCGAGATCGGCGGCGCCCCGGCCCCGGCCCCGTCGCCCTCCGGCCCCTCGGCAGCGGGTGTCGCGGCAGGCCCCGGTCCGGAGCCCACGGCGGGGCGCAGCGCGACTCGCGTCCAGCCCGCACCCCCCACGCCGACCCAGCCCACCTCGCCGACCGTGCCCGCGACGGCCCCTGCACCCGCCCCCGCACAGGCGGAGGCGCCGAGCTGGCCGGCGGCCGCCGTACCGGGTGGTGCTCCTGGCCCGGAGGAGGCTGCTCCGCCGAAGGCACCCGCTCCAGGCGGTCTGGACGCGACCGCGCTGCGCCGCTCGTGGGACGCCGTGCTCGACCGGCTCAAGGACCTCAAGCGCGCGGCTTGGGTGGCGCTGCAGGACGCGCAGGTGCAGTCGGTCGAGGGCAACGTGCTGACCCTCGCGTTCGCCCGCACCGGCAACGAGATGGGCTTCAGCCGCGGCGCCGGCCCCGATTTCCTCAATGACGCGCTCCGCGAGGTGCTCGGGGTCACGTTCGACATCCGCAGCTGCGTGCTGGCGGACGGGGTGCCCGTCCCCGCGCCGAGCGCCCCCGTGGCGGCGCCGCCGGCCCCGGCGTACGAAGGCCTCGCGCCCGGCGACGAGATCGAGCCGGTCGACCCGGACGAGCCGGAGCCCGAACGCGCCGCCGTCGGGGAGGACGCCGCCCTCGCGCTGGTGCAGGACCAGCTGGGTGCCACCGTCATGCGCACCACCGAGCCCTGAGGAGGAGACACCAGTGGCCAAGCACGGCAGACCCCCTATGGGCGGGCAGCCCAACATGCAGCAGCTGCTCAAGCAGGCGCAGAAGATGCAGGCACAGGTGCAGGAGGCGCAGGAGAAGCTCGCCGCGACCGAGCTGGTCGGCACGGCCGGCGGCGACCTGGTCGAGGCCGTCGTCAGCGGTGCCGGGGAGGTGCTGCGCATCCGGATCGACCCGAAGGCCGTCGACCCCGAGGACGTCGAGAGCCTCGAGGACCTCGTGCTCGCCGCGATCCGCAACGGCCAGGAGCAGGCGCACGCCCTCGGCGAGCAGGCGATGGGGCCGATGTCCGGCGGCCTGGGGATCCCGGGGCTCTAGGTGTACGAGGGTGCGGTCCAGGACCTCATCGACGAGCTGGGCCGGCTGCCCGGGGTCGGGCCGAAGAGCGCGCAGCGGATCGCGTTCCACCTGCTTGCTGCGGACCCGGCCGACGTCAAGCGGCTGGTGCACGCGCTGACCGAGGTCAAGGACAAGGTGCGCTTCTGTCGCATCTGCGGCAACGTCAGCGAGCAGGACGAGTGCCGCGTCTGTCGCGACCCGCGCCGCGACCTCACGGTCATCTGCGTGGTCGAGGAGAGCAAGGACGTCGTCGCGATCGAGAAGACCCGCGAGTTCCGCGGGCGCTACCACGTGCTCGGCGGGGCGATCTCGCCGATCGAGGGCATCGGCCCGGACGACCTGCGGGTGCGCGAGCTCATGGCTCGGCTCGCCGACGGCACCGTCGAGGAGCTGATCCTCGCCACCGACCCCAACCTCGAGGGCGAGGCCACCGCGGCCTATCTCGCGCGGCTCGTCAAGCCGATGGGGCTGCGGGTCACCCGCCTCGCCAGCGGCCTGCCCGTCGGCGGCGACCTCGAGTACGCCGACGAGGTCACCCTCGGCCGCGCCTTCGAAGGCCGGCGCACCCTCGACGTCTGACCCGGCTTATCGCCTTGCCCGGGTCAGCGGGCCACGGCAGGCTCGGCCGGTGATCCGTCCCATGCAACCGGAGGACGTGCTCGCGTCCCACGCCGTCCAGCACAGCGCGCTCGTCGACCTCGACTCCCGCCTCGGCCAGCCGGTCCCGGAGCTGACCGACGACGTCCAGGAGCGCCAGCGCGCGCGCATCGCCCACCTGCAGCGCACCGATCCGGACGGCGCCTGGGTCGCCGAGGAGGCCGGCGAGGTCGTCGGGTGCGCCTTGGCGCTGGTCCGCGACGGCATGTGGTTCCTGTCGCTGCTCATGGTGAAGCCCGGGTTCCAGGGCAAGGGCGTCGGCCGCGCGCTGCTCGACGCGGCGCTGACGACCGCCACAGAGCGGTCCTGGATCCTGTCCACCGAGGACCCTGCCGCGGTACGGCGGTACCAGCGCGCCGGGTTCGCGCTGCACCCGTCGTACACCGCCAAGGGGCTCGTCGACCGCACCCGTCTGCCGGCCGTGCACGGGGTGCGCGAGGGGCTGGACGAGGGCACTCTCGACGCGGTGCTGCGGGCAGTGCGCGGTGCGGGTCTCGGGCCCGAGGCGGACTTCTTGCGCGGGCGAGGGATGCGCGCCCTGACCCTCCCCGGCCGAGGCTTCTCGGTGCTGCGGCCGCAGGGCACCTACTGGCTGGGCGCGACCGACGACGCCGCCGCCCGGGACCTGCTCCGGGCCACGCTGGCCGAGGCGCCCGGCGAGGTCGAGGTCGACTGGCTGGCGGCGAACCAGCAGTGGGCGATCGACGTGTGCCTCGAGGCGCACCTCACCCTGAGGAGCGGGGCGTCGCTCGCGTTGCGCGGGCAGCCCCCGATGTCGCCGTACCTGCCCAACGGCGCCTTCGGCTGACGGCTACGCCACCCGCTGCCCCCTGGGCAAGGTGCGGGACGGCGCGTGCAGCCGGCGAGCGGTGAGCACCAGCGCCCCCGCCCCGAGGAGCACGTCGAAGGCCAGGCCGTACGGCCAGACCGGCTGGCGTCGAGGGCCCTCCGCCCCCGGTGGCTTGCGCACGTCCCGGACGCCGCGGCCGATCGCTCCCAGCGGGTCGCTGTCGCGCAGGTCCGAGGTGTCCACGCCGTTGGCCATCGCCCGCTCCCGCGCGCGCTTCTCGGCCGCCGACAGCGGGCGCAGCTGCGGTGCAGCGTCGGCGACGATCACGAACGGGTTCGGGGCAAGCAGCCACCAGACCCGGTCCGTCCGAGGACGCGTGCTCTCGTACGTCGAGGGCTGGCAGTTCTCCAGCTCGCGCTCCACCACCTCGGAGGGCACGCCGGACTGCTCGAGGTCGGCACGCGTGGGGCACTGGACCTGCTCCGTGTAGCGCTCGGCGCTCATGGCCGCCCCGATGCCGAACGCCACGAGCGTCCCGATGGTGAGGGCAAACACACACAGGTACGACAGCACGCCGGACGTGGTGGTGCGCGACAGCAGCGCCGACAGGCACAGGGCGACAGCCGCGACCACGCCCAGCAGCAGCCCCACGACGAAGGTCACCACGACGACGCGACCGAGCGGGATGCCTCCGAGCAGCACGCTGTAGGCGACCGCCGGGAGCGCGAGGCCGAGGAAGACCAGGGCCGTACCCCAGGCCGCGACGAGCTTGCCGGTGGCGATCTCGAACGCGGACAGCCGCGTGACCTGCAGCGTCGCGAGGGTGCCGCGCTCGCGGTCCCCGTTCACCGACTGCCCGGTCAGCGAGGGCACCACGAGCAGTGCGAGCCCCAGCACGAACAGCACCAGGGCGCCGTAGACGACGACGCCCTTGTTGTCGGCGTGGGGCTGGTTGGCCCGCACCGCAAGGTGCACGAGCACGGTGAACCCCGTCACCAGCCCGAACCAGATGCCGAGCAGCCACCGCCAGCGCCCCGCGCGGATGCGCAGCCGGAACTCGTGCCCAGCAACTGTGCTCACCCCGTGCCAGGTCATCGCGTCAGCTCCAGGTACGCCGCCTCCAGGTGGCCCCCGACCGGCTGGCACGACACCAGGGGCACTCCGTCGCGCACGAGCCGGGCGACGAGCTGTGCTGCCGCCTCGTCGCCTGCGAGCGAGACGTCCATCCCCGCCGGGGTCGGTTCGCCGTGCGGCACACCGGCCGTGTCCAGTGCCGCGAGGAGCGCATCGTTGTCCAACGCCCGCAGCCGCCACGGGTGCGCGGCGGTGTTCGCGGGGAGCGCGTCCATCGCGTGCTCGCCGACGGTCACGCCCCGGTCCACGAACACCACCCGGTCGGCCAGCTCCTCGAGGTCCCCGAGCAGGTGGCTCGACACGAGCAACGCCTTGCCCTGTCCGGCGAGCGACCGCAGCAGCTCGCGCAGCTCCACCCGGCTGCGGGGGTCGAGCCCCGAGGCCGGCTCGTCGAGGAGCAGCACCTCTGGGTCGTGCACCAGCGCGCGCATCAGCCCGAGGCGCTGCTTCTGGCCGCGCGAGAGCGTGTGCACCGGCTGGTCAGCCTTGTCCTCGAGGCGCGACAGGGCGAGCAGCTCGCGGGCCCGCGTCGAGCCCTGCGCCTTGGGCAGCCGCATCGCCGCGGCCACGAACAGCAGGTACTCGCGGGCGGTGAGGTTGTCGTACAGCCCGAACACGTCCGGGCTCCAGCCCATCCGGGCGCGCACGGCATCCGGCTCGCGCACCGGGTCGAAGCCCGCGACCGACACCGTGCCGGTGTCGGGGACGAGCAGGGTGGCCAGGACCAGCAGCAAGGTCGTCTTGCCGGCGCCGTTCGGCCCGACGAGCGCCGTCACCTCGCCGGGCCGGGCCGTCAGGTCGATGCCGCGCACCGCCTCGACCGCGCCGAAGGACCGTCGTACGCCGGTGGCAACCACCCCTGGTGAGGACATGGCCGCACCGTAACGGCTCGGCGCCGCTCGGTACCCTGAATCGCATGGGCCTCGTCGTGCAGAAGTACGGCGGGTCGTCGGTGTCGGACGCTGAGCGCATTAAGCGGGTGGCGGAGCGCATCGTCGCGACCCGCAAAGCCGGCAATGACGTGTGCGTCGTCGTGTCCGCCATGGGCGACACCACCGACGAGCTGCTCGACCTCGCCCAGCAGGTCTCGCCCCTGCCCCCGGGTCGCGAGCTCGACATGCTCCTCACCGCCGGCGAGCGCATCTCGATGGCGCTGCTCGCCATGGCGATCCAGTCGCTCGGCCTCGAGGCCCGCAGCTTCACCGGCAGCCAGGCGGGCGTCATCACCGACTCCACCCACGGCAAGGCGCGCATCATCGACGTGACGCCGGGCCGCATCCAGGAGGCCCTGGCCGACGGTCACATTGCGATCGTGGCCGGCTTCCAGGGCGTCAGCCAGGACACCAAGGACATCACGACGCTCGGCCGCGGCGGCTCCGACACCACCGCAGTCGCCTTGGCTGCGGCCCTGAAGGCCGAGGTCTGCGAGATCTACTCCGACGTCGACGGGGTCTACTCCGCCGACCCCCGGATCGTGCCGAGCGCTCGCCACCTGCCGACCCTCAGCTACGAGGAGATGCTCGAGCTGGCCGCCTCCGGCGCGAAGATCCTGCACCTGCGGTGCGTCGAGTACGCCCGCCGTTACGGCGTCCCGCTCGTGGTGCGCTCGTCCTTCTCCACCAAGCCCGGCACTGCCATCCAGAACTCAACCGAAGGACCCGACGTGGAAGCAGCGATCATCAGCGGCGTCGCCCACGACCTGAGCGAGGCCCGGGTGACCGTGGTCGGCGTGCCGGACAAGCCCGGAGAGGCCGCGGCCATCTTCCGTGGGCTGGCTGACGCCGAGGTCAACATCGACATGATCGTGCAGAACGTCTCGGGCGCGACCGACCGCACCGACGTCTCCTTCACGCTGCCGAAGTCCGACCTCACCGCCGCGGTCACCGCGCTGTCGAAGCTGCAGGCAAAGGTCGGTTTCGAGTCGCTGCTGTCCGACGAGCACATCGGCAAGGTGTCCCTCGTCGGCGCCGGCATGCGCAGCCACCCGGGCGTCAGCGCCACCTTCTTCGAGGCGCTCGCCGCTGCGGGCGTCAACGCCGAGGCCATCTCCACCTCCGAGATCCGCATCTCGGTGGTCTGCCGCGACACCGACGTGCCCGCGGCCGTGAAGGCTGTGCACGAGGCGTTCGAGCTCGACGGCGAGGACGAGGCCACCGTGTACGCCGGGACCGGCCGATGACCGTGCGCGTCGGCATCGTCGGCGCCACCGGCCAGGTCGGCGGCGTCATGCTGCGGCTGCTCGCCGAGCGCGCCTTCCCGGTGAGCGAGCTGCGGCTGTTCGCGAGCGCCCGCAGTGCCGGCACCACGCTGCGCTTCGCCGACCGCGAGATCACCGTCGAGGACGCCGCTACCGCGGACCCGAGCGGCCTCGACATCGCGCTGTTCTCCGCCGGTGGCGCGACCAGCAAGGAGCTCGCCCCCCGGTTCGCCGCGGCGGGCGCCACCGTCGTCGACAACTCCAGCGCCTGGCGCATGGACCCGGACGTGCCGCTGGTCGTCAGCGAGGTCAACCCCGAGGCGCTTGCCAGCATCCCGAAGGGCATCGTCGCCAACCCCAACTGCACCACCATGGCCGCGATGCCGGTGCTCAAGCCGCTGCACGACGAAGCCGGTCTTGTCCGCATGATCGCGAGCACCTACCAGGCGGTGAGCGGCTCCGGCCTGGCCGGTGTCGAGGAGCTCGACTCCCAGGTGCGCAAGGTGGCCGAGCACGCCACCGCCCTGGTGCACGACGGCGCAGGGGTGGCGTTCCCCGACCCGGTCAAGTACGTCCGGCCGATCGCCTTCAACGTGCTTCCCATGGCCGGTTCGCTCGTGGACGACGAGACCGACGAGGAGAAGAAGCTCCGCAACGAGAGCCGCAAGATCCTCGGCATCCCCGAGCTGCGGGTGTCGGGCACCTGCGTGCGCGTGCCGGTCTACACCGGCCACTCGCTGAGCCTCAACGTCGAGTTCGCCCGCGACCTGTCCGTCGCCCGTGCGCTCGAGCTGCTCGCAGCGGCCCCGGGCGTCGCGGTCACCGACGTGCCGACACCGCTGCAGGCTGCCGGTCAGGACCCGTCGTACGTCGGAAGGGTCCGCCAGGACGGCCCGAACGGCCTGGCGCTGTTCGTGTCCAACGACAACCTGCGCAAGGGCGCGGCCCTCAACGCGGTCCAGATCGCCGAGCTGCTGGCCGCACGGTGACGGAAGCAGGCGACCCGACGCAGGCCCTGCCCGAGGGCGGTCGTCCGGTCGTCGCTGGTCGCTACCGGCTCGACCTGCTCATCGGGCGCGGCGGCACCGCCGAGGTCTGGCAGGCCACCGACACCTCCCTCGACCGGCTCGTCGCGCTCAAGCTCGTCACCGCGCCCCACGACGAGTCCGCGGTGCGCGCCGCCGACGAGGCCCGCACCCTCGCGCAGCTGTCGCACCCCTCGCTGGTCCAGGTGTACGACGCCGGCACCGACGAGGAGGGCCGGCCCTGGGTGGTCATGGAGTTCGTCGAGGGCCAGACGCTCGCCGACGCGATGCGGCGTGGTCCTCTTCCGGTACGCCGGGTGGCCGAGATCGGGGCCGCCGTGGCCGAGGGGCTCGCACACGTGCACGCCAGGGGGCTGCTGCACCGCGACGTGAAGCCGGCCAACGTGCTGCTGGGCAAGGACGGCAGCGTCAAGCTGACCGACTTCGGCATCGCCCGGCTCGTCGACGCCGCCCGCGTCACCTCGACCGGCCTCATGGTCGGGACCGCGTCCTACCTGGCGCCCGAGCAGGTCTCCGGCGAGCCGGTGGGTGCGCCCGTCGACGTCTACGCACTCGGGCTCGTGCTCCTCGAGGCGCTGACCGGCATCCGCGAGTTCGAGGGGCCGCCCGTCGAGGCGGCGCTCGCGCGTCTGCACCGCGACCCGACCCTGCCGGGCACGCTGCCGCCCGGCTGGGCTCCCGTGCTCGCCGCGCTGACGGCCCGGACGCCCGCCGAGCGGCCGACCGCCGCCCAGGCCGCCGCGATGCTGCGGCAGCTGCAGGTGGGGGAGACGCCGACGACAGTGCTCGTGCGGCCCACGACGGCCACCACCGCGCTGCCCCGCCCGACCGTGACGCCGGCTCGTCGTCGTACCGGCTGGTGGCTCGCTGCCGCCGTGGTCGCCGTGCTGGTGCTGGGGGCCCTGGGCTACTCGTTGGCCACACGGTCCAACCCGACGCCGCGCCAGATCCCGCCCGTGAGCACGGATCTCCCGACGCCGCTGCAGACCGACCTCAACGGCCTCGTCCAGCAGGTGCAGCGGTGAGGCGCGGACTGGTCGCGGTCGCGCTGGTCGTCGCGGCGACGACGAGCGGGTGCGGGAGCAACGAGCTCACCCCGTCCGAGACGCTGCAGGACCACACCGCGCTCGTCGTGACGGCGGCCAACGCCAAGGACGCGCCGAGCCTGCGGGCGGCTGTCGACGACATGCGGGCGGAGGTGCAGCGGCAGCAGCACGACGGGCAGCTGAGCGC